>JBQTJG010000001.1:0-3086 GCA_052387355.1 Armatimonadota bacterium
TACCAGTTCCTCCGCACTGTCCCCGCCGCACGTCCGGGCGATCCGGATGAGATCCGAGCCATCCCTGGTCGCGCCCCGCTCTGCCCAGGCAACCATCTTGAGCAACGCGATATGTTCGATGGGCGCCACGCTCACTCGTATGTGGTTCGCCCCGCCCAACAGGCGTGCCTATTCGCGCGCGTTCTTCTCCGAGATACAGCAGTTCCGCGTATATGAGCGGCGGCGCGACCGGGTAGTGGGTCAATTTCAGGGGGAAGAGGCTAGCGGCAATCTGTGAAATAGGAACCATCGAGTACAATTTCATGGTCCGCCGCATTAGCGACTGCTGTTGAACGGCTTCGGTTGAACGCCGCAACTATGATTTGCTTCCCAGCAGCCTTGACTGCCTCGACAGCCGGAGCCAGATCTCCGTCTCCGGAAACGAGAAAGGCGATGTCGTAATGGTTGAGAAACGCCATCGATACCATGTCTGTTGCGATTAGCGTGTCTACACCCTTCTGGATGAGATCGCCACTACGACTCATGAGCGGTCGGGTCTTCAAGGTTACGAATGGCATCGTGTGTACGCGATTGAAGAACTTTACCTGACCAGCGTACCGGGCGGGTTCTCGCGCCTGATCGTAGGCACCGGTGTAAACGTGACAGCGGATAAGTCGCCGTTGGGCAGTTGCCAGCTTCAGGGCCAGCTTGTAGTAGTCGATGTTGGTATCGACCCGAAGATTTCCGAGGCTCTCGTAGACGTTCATGAGATCTACGAAGACCATAGCCCGTTCCGGCATTACAAGTCCTAGCCCTTGAGTTGACACGACCTTTCCCCCTCCTTGCAGAGGCTTAGACAACATGCAAACCGGGGGTTGGTACAGTACCAACCCCCGGGGGGAATCAGCCCGGCATTGGGTCTCAACGCCGGGGAGGAATCAATTGAAAGTATACTCAAAACCGCAGGTTGATAGTATGTCCACGACCTTTTCTTGTCAATCACTTGGCAGGCATGGCAAGTCGTGGCGCACTCAGGTAGTTGGTCAATTTGGAGTGGTGGACGGGGGAGGATTCGAACCTCCGGGGCGCATGCGCATCTGATCTACAGTCAGGCCGTTCGTCCGCTTCGGTACCCGTCCCTGGAAACCATTGTACATCGAGATGGGAGGGTGACAATCTCCTCGACGGACCATGATCGGTCAAACCGATCAATCACAGATTCCGATCGTACTGATCACGCCCGATCGTACTGATCACGCCCGCCGCGAGATAATCAGGTGTTTCCGTTCATCCATCCGGGCCAGGTGATTGGGACCCAGGAGGAGCGTGGTGATCGGCGTCCAGACGATGGCCGGCCCCGGAATCTCGTGGCCGGGGGCCAGGCGATCGAAGCTGTATCCCTTCACCTCTTGAAAGGCCCCGGCGCCGTCCACCCACGCCCGGCGCGACTCGACGATGGCCTGTGAGGCATCGGCGGCGCCGAGCGGCTGAGCGCCGAACTGCGGCTTGCCCATCGACCCCGCGCCGCGCACCCTGAAGCTGACCAGCTCGATGCCCGCCTCACGATACGCGGAATCCGGACCGTACTTCCCCTGATAGAGCTTCTCGAACAGCGCAATCGTTCGCTCGGAGAGCGCGGCGGTGATCGGGCCATCTTCTTCCACCGGTACGGTGACCATGTGCACCTGGCGGCGATAGCGCATCTCGATGGACCGCTGGATGCGGATGTCCCGATCGGCGAACCCCTCGTCGCGCAGTTGCGCCGCCACGCGTCTCGCCAGCTCGTCGAAGATCCCGTTGATCGTCTCAAGATTGACGGGCGGCCGCAGCGGATGCGTCGTCTGATCCTCATGTACGATGTCGGAGGTCACGAGGCCCCAGGCACCGTGCACCGAGGCGGAGTGGGGGATGACGATGTGGTGGACCCCGAGCTCGTCACCGTACGCGGCGACGTGCATGCCGGCGGTGCCGCCATACGAGAAGAGGACGAACTGCCGTGGATCCAGGCCGCGCTGGATCGTCACCTTGTGGAGCAGATCGTAGATCATACTGTTCGCCAGCCGGTACATGGCGGACGCTGCCTCCGGCACCGCCATCCCCAGGGGCCGCGCGACCCGTTGCTCAAAGACCCGCGTGGCCGCGTCGATGTTCAGCGTCTCCCGGCCGCCCAGGAAGAAGGTCGGATTCAGATAGCCCAGGATGGCGTCGACGTCAGTGATCGTGGGATCCTCCCCGCCGTGGTCGTAGCAGACCGGACCGGGATACGAGCCGGCGCTGCGCGGGCCGATGCGGGGCACACGGGTGCGCGGGTCCACCGAGATGATGCTCCCGCCGGCCAGGCCGAGCGAGATCACGTCCATCTTGGGCAGGGCGTAATGATACCGCAGCACCATCGACTCGCGCTGGTACTCGATCAGGCCATCGCGCACCACGCCGACCTTGAACGTGGTGCCGCCCATGTCCGCGGCGATGATGTTCCTGAACCCCATCGACTCGCCCAGGTGCTTGGAGCCGACAAGCCCGCTGACCGGGCCCGATTCGATCATCCCCACCGGACGCGTGGCGGCAGCGTCGAACGGTAACAGGCCGCCGTATGCCTGCATGACCAGCAGCGTCCCCTGGAATCCCTGTCCGCGCAGGCGGTCCCGGAGGGTGTCCAGGTAGCGGCTGATCACCGGACCCAACCGGGCGTTGAGCGCCACAGTCGAGGTGCGTTCGTACTCCCCGACGATTGGCGCGATTTCATGCGAGAGCGTGAGGAACATGCCCGGCTTCAGCCGTTGGACGACCCGTTTCACCGTCTCTTCGTTCGCGGGGTTGCGAAACGACCAGAGCAGACTGACTCCGAGCGCCTCAGCGCCGCTGTCCAGCAAATGGGCGACCGCGGCTTCGACCTCCGCTTCATCGGCGCCGACCATGATCTCGCCGTGCGTATCGGTCCGCTCTTTGATCCCCTGGATTAATGCCCGCGGAACGATCGGCGGCAGCTTGTCGGTGTCGACGGGGTTGCGCTTCTCTTCTTCGGTGAGTCCTGACCAGCGTCCGTACCCGCCGCGCGTGGCAAACAGCGTGTCCTCGAATCCCCGCGTCGTGATGATGCCGCCGGT
>JBQTJG010000002.1:0-6204 GCA_052387355.1 Armatimonadota bacterium
CGTGAACGTACGCCTCGAGCCTGCCGGGGTCGACCGGTTCGTGATCCGCGGAGGTCGCTACGTCGGCGAAGAACTCGCCGTGCACGAGCGTGGTGCGGATGGAACTGTCAGCGCCATCCGGCTGGCCGGTTCTCCCATGCGGCGCATCTAGCTCCTGCCCTGCGCTCAGGCCCGGCGGAGGACCGATCCCGCCCGCGCGCCTGTGAGCCGACCGTCTTCCACCGCGATCTGGCCGTTCACGAGCACCCACCGGATTCCGGCGGCCGTCGCCCACGGATCGCCGTAGGCCGCGCGATCGTCGATATCTGCGGGGTCGAAGACGACCAGATCGGCCCAACAGCCGTCGGCCACCCGGCCGCGATCGCGCAGGCCCATGCGCTCGGCATTGAGGCCCGTCATCTTCCAAATCGCATCCTCCAGCGTCAGGATGCCCCGGTCGCGCGCATACCTGGCGATGATGCGTGGAAACGTGCCGTAGTTGCGCGGGTGGGGGAGGGCCCACGCCGGCAGCGCTTGACGAAGGCCGACGTGACCGTCGGACCCGACGCCGACGAATCTCGAGCGGACCGCCTCCTCGACATCTTCTTCGCTCATCACGTGAAACACGACCGATCCTTGGCCGCGAGCCTCCCAGGCGACGTCGATCATCGCCTGCGCCGGCGAGACGCCGCGGAAGGCCGCGATCTCCTCGAACGTCTTTCCGCGCAGCTCGGCATGCCGTGGGGCATCGGATCGTGTCAGCACGACCCGGCCGGGCCCGCCGGCCAGGCGGATCCAGCCACGGTCGGTCTGATCTTCGCTGGCAGTCATCACAGCAGTCAGTTCCTCGGACGCCCGCCGTCGCGCCGAGGCCTCGTCCAACTCGGCAAAGGCTGCTTCGCGCGCCAGGCCTGCGAATGAGGGAGGCAGGAGCCCGCCGAGCCGGCTCTGCGTGATGCCCGCGACGGTGTACGGGTACGCGTCCACGCCTGCCGGAATCCCGCTCGTCCACGCGCTTTCGATGCGCCGGAGGGCTTCGCCCAGCTTCCCCCAGTTCGAGGCGCCGAGCGCCTTCAGGTGCGCGATCTCAAGACGCACGCCCGTGCGGCCGGCGATCCCGATGGCTTCATCAATGGCGTCGAGCAGGCCATCGGCTTCGCTGCGCAGGTGGGTGTAGTAGTGACCGCCATACTCGGCGACGACCCGGCAGAGCGCCTCGACCTCGTCGGTCGAGGCAAACCGCCCGGGCGCATAGATCAGCCCGGTCGAGAAGGCAAAGGCGCCGGCCTCCATGGCCCCGCGGACAAGCGCCCGCATCCGGTCGAGTTCGTCCGGGGTCGGCGGTCGATCGTCCAGACCCATCACCATCGTGCGGATCGTATTGTGCCCGACGCCGGGCACGACATTGACGCCCGGCCGGATGTCCTGGACCCTTTCGAGATATGCAGCGTACGTCGGCCAGTTGGCCTCGATGCCCAACCGCCGCAGCAGCGCGCGGGCGTTCGCGAGCCGCATCGCCCCGCCGAACCCGCGCGGCGGTCCCAGATCATTGGGGACCTCCTGCGGGGTCCACCACCAGGTCAACCAGGGATCGCCCAAGGGCGCGGCCGAATAGCCGCACTTGCCCATGACCTCAGTCGTGACACCCTGCGTGAGCCGCGCCTCGGCCTGGGGATCGTACAGGATGCACCAGTCGGAATGGGAGTGCATGTCGATGAAGCCGGGGGCCACCATCAGACCTCTGGCGTCGAGTATGCGATGGCCTTCCGCCGGTGTGTCTGGAGGCAGGAGCCGG
Source organism: Armatimonadota bacterium (assembly GCA_052387355.1). Taxonomy (GTDB): domain Bacteria; phylum Sysuimicrobiota; class Sysuimicrobiia; order Sysuimicrobiales; family Humicultoraceae; genus JBQTJG01. The sequence continues at coordinate 1,775 of JBQTJG010000002.1, forward strand.
ACGCGCCCGCCCTCGACAGCGACGTCTGCGGCGCGGCGCGGCAGCCGCGTGCCGTCGACGATGGTTCCTCCAGTGATCACCAGATCGATCATCCTGAATCTCGCCTCGTTCGGGTTCCGGCCCGCTCAGCCCGCGCTCATGACGCCGCGGTGTACCGTGCCCGCTTTGTGAAGCGTCCGGGGTCGAAGAGTCTCACATCGAGATCCGTCTCGCCCGCGGTCAGCAACTCCGCGATTGCGACAGCGGTCGCCGGAGCGAGGGTCACACCCAGCATGCCGTGGCCGGTCGCGACATACAGATTGTCGAAACTCGGAACGCGCCCGAGCACGGGGAGGCCGTCGGGGGTCAGCGGCCGCATCCCCACCCACTGATGCTCGCCCGCGCCTCGCCGCCAACCAACAAGGTACTTGTCGGCGGCCCGCCCGATACCCGCGATCCGGCGATCGTCGAGGGTCGTATTGATGCCCGACAGCTCCATCGTCCCGCCGATCCGGAGCGCACTCCGAAACGGGCTGCAGCCCACCCGCGCTTCGTCGAGGTAGAGCGGACGCCGAAGCCGCATCACGGGATCAGCGATCGTGATGCTGTAGCCCTTTCCCGCCTGGAGAGGTACTCTGAATCCGACCGTCCCTGTGAGCGCGCCCGACCAGGCACCGGCCGCGATCAGCACATGGTCGCCCTCAACGACTCCCTGGGCCGTAACCACTCCGGCAATCGCCGCGCGGCGCCGCTGCAGGCCCGTCACCTCAACGCCCATCCGCATCTCGGCGCCCATGTCGGTCAGGCGCCTCGCCAGCCCGGCGGTCAGGGTTTCCGGACGGACATGACGCTCGTTCTCGACCAGGAAGCCACCGACCACCTGCGGCGATAGGTGCGGTTCAAGATCACGCAGATCGTGCCCGCTCATCGGTCGTGGAACAGAAAAGCCTAGTGACCGCATCACATCAAGATCCTCGAGGGCATGATCCATGTTCGCTCGGTTCAGGAACGCAAACAAGATGCCCGCCCGGTGGAGCTCACACTCGACCCCGTCGCCCTCGAGTGCATCGTAGAGGTCCAGGGTTCGGCGGTTGAGGCCCGCGAGCGCCTCCAGGCCGGCACGATAGTCCCGCGCGTTGCAGGAGCGCCAGAAGTCCCACAACCAGCCGGCCAGTTCGGGGATCGCGCCAGGCTTGATGTACAGCGGACCGTCCCTGTCCAGCAGCCACTTGAGCGAACTCCTGACGACGCCCGGACCGGGTAGTGGCCCCGAGAATGTCGGGGTGATCCAACCGAGATTCCCCCGCGAGCACCCGGCGCCTGGCACTCCCCGATCGAGAAGCGTCACATGGATCCCGCGCCGCTGGAGCTCATACGCGCAGCAGAGCCCGACGACACCGGCGCCCACGATGATGGCGCGCGGCACCGGTTATCCCCAGACCTGCCGGAACACGCGCAGGAAGTTACCGCCGAGGATGCCCTCGATGTCGGCGTCGGCGTATCCCCGGCGCACCAGTGCCTCGGTCAGACGGGGAAGGCCATCAGGCAGCTCCATCCCTGCAGGATAGTGCCAGGGCGGCGGAGGGTAGTTGGCGGGCTCCCAGACGCCGCTGTCGACGAGGTCACGGTAGATGGTCTGCGCCTGCTCGTCGGTCGCCACGCCGGCCTGACCCTGGAAGTAGTCGATCCCCAGGCCGATGTGCGGCGCGCCGACCAGGCCCGCGACGTAGTCGATGTGGCGCACGAAGGCGTCGATCGACGGCCGAGGCTCGGACGCGACGAACGCTGGGTACCCGACCATGCCAATCACGCCGCCGACGTTCGCCACGGCGCGAATCTGCTCGTCGGTGAGGTTTCGCGCCGAGGCCTGCACCGTCCGCGCGTTCGCGTGCGAGAAGATCACCGGCGCGGTCGAGACCTCCATGGCGTCGAGCGTGGTGCGCACGCCCGTATGCGAGCAGTCCACGACCATGCCCAGCCGGTTCATCTCGCGGATCAGCGCGACCCCGAACCGGCTGAGGCCGGCGTCGGTGCGCTCCTCGCAGCCGTCGCCGACCCGGTTCTTCCGGTTGTACGTCAACTGGATGATCCGGACGCCGAGGCGGTGGTAGACTCGCACGAGGTCCAGGTCGTCTTCGACGGGATCCGCGCCCTGGAAGTGAAAGATGAGGCCGAGCCGGCGGTCGCGTTTGGCGGCCACGATATCGTCCGCGCGCAACACCAGGCAGAACCGGCCGTCGCTCATCTCGATCCGCCGCAGCCAGGCGGCGATCGACCGCATGGCCGCGCGGCTGTCCTGCGTGGAGGCCAGGCTGGGGGCGATGGCCGTGGCGCCGCCGGCGATCCACCGCTCGAGATACTCCGGCCGGTTGGCCAGTGGACACGTCACGTCCATCACGATGGCCCGGGCGTGAAGGGCGCGGGCGCGCTCCAGCGCCGCCGCGGCTGTGTTCTGATCCATCTGACGCGCCTCCGCTAGATGCGGCGGTCCGACCGCGGATCCAGCGCATCCCGCAGGCCGTCGCCGATGAAGTTGAAGCTCACGACCGTGAGCGAGAGCATCACGCCCGGAAAAATCGCCACCCACGGCGCCAGGAACATGCGCGTCTGGGCGCCGCTCACCATGCTGCCCCACGAGGCCTGCGGCGGCTGCACGCCGAGTCCGAGAAACGACAGCGCCGATTCCACCAGGATCGCCGATGCGACGTTCAGCGTCGCCACGACCGTGATGGGGCCGACGACGTTCGGCAGCACGTGCCGCAGGATGATGCGTGTCGACGAGTTGCCCATGGCCAGCGCCGCGGTGACATAGTCCCTGGAGCGCTGAGCCAGGACCTCACCGCGGACGATGCGCGAGACGCCCATCCAGCTCGTGAGCCCGATGATGAGCATCACGTTGATGATATTCGGCCGCAGGACCATCTGGGCGATCAGGATCATGAAGAAGATAGGAAGCGAGATGATGAGATCCACCCCGCGCATCAATAGATTGTCCACTGTGCCGCCGAAATACCCGGCGATGGAGCCGATCGTCGTCCCGAGCAGGACGGCAATCGTCATCGCCACGAACCCGACGCCGAGCGAGATCCGGCCGCCGTAGAGACACCGGGCAAAATAGTCCCGTCCCAGGTTGTCGGTCCCAAACGGATGCGTCCAGCCCGGCGGGGAGAGCCGGCTCGCAAAGTCGATGGCGTTCGGGTCGATCTCCATGAACAGCGGGGCCGGGAACGTCAGGACGACGAGCACGAACAGCGTCACGAACCCGAACAGCGCCCGCCGGTGCCGCACGAACCGCCGCAGGGCCCGCCGCGCGTTCGAGACCGGCGAGAGGACGCGCGCGGGTCCGGCCCGGGGCGCCGCCTCCGCAAGCGCGGCCTCATGCTTCATAACGCACTCGCGGGTCGACCAGGGCGTAGCCTACGTCCGCCATGAGGTTACCGAGCACGACCATCGTCGATGAGACGAGCAGCAGCGCCATGATGACGGGATAGTCCCGCTGGTAGATCGCGTCGACCGAGAGACGCCCCATGCCCGGCCACGAGAAGATCGTCTCGACGATGTAGGCGCCCGTGAGCAGGCGGGGCAGCGAGTATCCCAGTAAGGTGATGACCGAGATCAGGGAGTTCCTCCAGGCATGCCGCAGCACCACCAGGCTCTCCGACAGCCCCTTCGCCCGCGCCGTCCGGATGTAGTCCTCGCCCAGCACCTCGAGCAGGCTGTTACGCTGGTAGCGGAGCCAGACGACGATGTCCTGAAATGCGAGCGTGGCCACCGGCAAGACCAGATGCGCCGCACGGTCGATGAACGTATTGCCCGTCGCCCGCAGCGACATCATGCCGACCGTGGGCAGCCAGTTGAGCCAGACTCCGAAGATGAAGACGAGCATCAACGCCGACCAGAACGCTGGGATCGAGTTGCCGACGTAGGTGGCAATCGAGAGCGCCAGGTCGATCTTCGAGTGAGGACGCAACGCTGCGATGATGCCCAGCGTCATCCCCAGGGTGACGCCGATGAGGAGCGCCAGACCCATCAGACGGAGCGTGTTGGGGAGCGTCTCGCGGATGATGGTGGCGGCGGGCCGTCTGGTCATCAGCGAGTTGCCGAGGTTACCCGACAGCGCGCCTCCCAGCCATCGCACGTACTGCACGTAGAGCGGCTTGTCGAGCCCAAGGGCCTTCCGCGTCTCGGCGATCAACTCTGGGGATGCCTGATCGAACGGCATCGCCAGGTAGGCGCGCACCGGATCGCCGGGCGCGAGCCTGAGGATATAAAAGGAGAAGATACTGACCAACAGCAGGAGGGGTATGGAAGTCAACAGGCGGCGGATGATGACGCGATGCATGGGTGTGGACGGGCGGGGCCCCGGTCGCTACCCGGGGCCCCACCCGCGGCGTTTATATCTATTCATTGAACGCGGAAGGGCGCAGTATACACAAGAAGATGCTGCTCAT
>JBQTJG010000003.1:0-13878 GCA_052387355.1 Armatimonadota bacterium
GGGAAAGGGTCTATGATCCTTGGGGCCGTACATATCAGACATGATGCCATCGGATGCCCCTGCGAGCGGAAGCTCCGACCGCCACTGGGTCGACTACTGGAACGGGCGACTCGTGCCAAGCGATCAGGTTTGCATCTCGCCCGCCGATATGGGGTTCATTCTGGGGGACGCGGCATTCGAAGCGACCCGCACCTACCGCCACGTGCCGTTCCATCTGGACTGGCACCTTCTTCGTCACGCAGGGTGTGCTCGTCACCCCGCCCGACGACGCCGTGCTCGGCGGGATCACGCGGCGGGTGCTCCTGCAACTCGCGCCGCAGATCGGCCTGAACGTCGAGTGCCGTCCCGTGCACATCAAGGAGGCTCGAGCGGTCGATGAGGCGTTCGTGACCTCGACAGGCCCAGCGGTTCTGCCTGTCCGTCTTCTTGACGGGCAGCCGCTCGCGCCAATCCCGGGTCCGGCCACGAAGCGGCTGACCGCCGCGTTCAGCGACTACGTCGGCATGGACATTGTTCTCGCGGCGCTTGCCCACGTCTGAACTTGACGTCAGGCGGGGTCTCGAGGCGCTTCTGGCCCATCGCTCGGACATTATCCGCGAAGCGATGGCCATCTGCGAGATTCCTGCGCCGACATGGCACGAGGAACGGCGCGCCGCACACGTGCGGCAGCGAATGGAAACGCTGGACCTCGGAACTCCCCGCACCGATCCCGTTGGCGATGTCATCTGCGAATTACCCGGCCGATCCGACCGCCCAACCGTGGTCCTGATGGCGCATCTGGATACCGTGTTTCCCATCGACACGCCGATTGTGGTGCGGCAGGATGGCGACCGCCTCTACGGCCCAGGCATCGGCGACAACAGCATCGCCGTGGCGGCGCTGCTCTGGTTGGGCCGATGTCTCAAGCCCCTGCACGACCGGGGCACGCTGGTGCTTGCGGCGAACGTGTGCGAAGAAGGGTTGGGCAACCTTCGCGGGGCCAGGGCTGTGTGGGAACAGTATGGTCCGAAGGCCAATGCCTGGCTCATCCTGGAAGGCGCGTCATTCAACAGGGCGATCGCGATCGGCGTCTGCTCGCGCCGGCTCTCCGTCGTTTATCGCACGGGAGGAGGACACTCCTGGCAGGACTTCGGCCGACCCAGCGCGATCCATGCCCTCGGCCGCCTCATTGATCAGGTGGCGCAGATCCAGGTCTCGAAGGATCCCAAGACCACGTACAACGTGGGCATCATCCAAGGCGGGAGTTCCGTGAACACCATCGCGTCGGAAGCCAGCCTGATTCGGCAGCACCGATACGAATGTTCCGCTCAGCCACGGCGCCGCGGCCGTCTGCCTGGGCATCGCCAAGGGCGAGCATCTGCACACCGTGGAGGAGATGCTCGACGTGAGTGTGATGGATAAGGGATTGCAGCAGGGGTATCTGGTGCTGGCTGCGCTACTTCGTGGCGGCTAGCCCGCCGCCCACTCCCGGCGGGGAACCTCCCAGTTCGTCCGGCCCGGCAGCTTGATCGAGATGTGGCAGGCGGATCCATCGTGCGTGGCGCCGTGCCAGTGCCAGAGCCCTCGTGGGACGATCACGAACTCACCGGTCTCGGCGATGCGGCGCTCGTCCTCGGTCACGACCACGCACCGGCCTGAGACGACCTGCAACACCTGCGCGCTGTCATGCGTGTGCGGGATGGTTCTGGCCCCGGTGGCAAAGAACACTGCGACCAGCTCTGATTCCTCACCGTCGCGGTCGGGTTGGTACACTTCCTGCATGCCAACCTGCCCGTCGAAGTACTCGGGCCGAGCAGGCGGATGCGCCAGCGCCTGATCAATTCTTGTGACGTTCACAGCGGCCTCGCTACACGCTCTCGGCGAGCAGTTGCCTGATCATCTTCTCCGTCTCTTCGTAGCTGCCCTCGCCGATGTGAGAGTAGCGGATGACGCCCTTCTTGTCGACCAGATAGATCGTCGGCCAGTAGACGTTGTTGTACGATCGCCAGATCTTGAAGCCGTTGTCCATCACCACCGGGTAGCGGATGCCTAACTTGGCCACCGAGCTTCGCACGTACTGCTCGGACCGCTCACGCGCAAACTCCGGCGCGTGCACGCCAACAATCACCAACCCCTGCTGCCGGTATCGCGCGTCCCACTGCTTGAGCGACGGGATGACATTCAGGCAGTTGTAGCAGCCCGCGGTCCACATCTCGACCGCGACGACTCTACCCTTGAGATCCGCCAGGGTCAGCGCCTTGCCGTTCGTGTTGACCCACGGCCCGCCCGCCGTGAAGTCGGGAGCCTTCCGGCCGACACCAGCCGCGCCGGCAGACGTTGCGAGGATGAGCGCGGCAAGCACGACAAGTGATGCACCGATTGCTCGCATCCGGCGTCACCTCCAACGCTTTGAACCTTCACTGTCATTCTAGCCTGTTTACCATGACAGTTTCATGAAGAAAAGAGCGCCTGCCGGCTGTTCGACCCGGCCCGACGTTTCTATCGATAGGCGGGGAGCACATCCCTGGCCAGCGACTCGACCTGCTTGAGATCGGGGATCTGTGGAATGACGATGAGGATATCGATACCGGCGTCGGCATAGCCCTTCACAGCCTGGGCGATCACCTCGGTCGGACCATGATGGATCAGATTCTTCGGCTCGGTCCAGAGCTGCCCGTAATAACGGAGGACGTGATGCGTCGCCTCCTCCAGCGCCTTGGCTGGATTATCGCCGATCCCGATGTATGCGAGGCCGGCTATCGTGAACCGTGGTTTCCCCTGCGCAGCGGCGCCTTGGCGGATCATCGGGGTCATCTGTCCCATCATCTGGCTGCCGGCGGTCCCGAAAATGAAGCCGTCGCCGATCTGCATTGCGCGACCCACGGTCTTTTCGGTGATTCCTCCTATCCAGATCGGCGGACCGGGCGTCTGAATAGGCGCCGGTCCGAGAACCCCGCGATCGCGGTTCGCCGACCTGGCGTCAGTCCAGATCATTCGGATGCGGGCGACCTGCGCCCTGAATCGTCTGCCCCGATTTTCGAAGCGCGCGCCGAAGACGTCGAAGTCATCTTTGCGGCCGCCCGCGGCCACACCAAGGTCGAGCCGTCCCCCGGACAGTAGATCGATGACCGCCGCCTGTTTGGCGACCAGCACCTCGTTTCGGTTCGGGAGTTGGAGGATCGCGGTGGCGAGCCTGATCCGGTCCGTAACACCTGCCGCGCCGGCGAGCGTCACCAGGGGGTCCCAGGAATCATAGTTGGGTTTGTCGATGACACCCAGGACGTGGAAGCCGGCCTGATCGGCCTGGCGGGCCCACTCGAGCATGAGTCGGCGGTCGGTCTCGTTCGGCATCGTATTCGGCAATCCGATTCCGAGCTTCATGATTCCCTCCTCGTAGAGTGCTTCTTGATCTCAACGCGAGGGCGAGTCAGCAGATTCCCCCAATGAACGGTGCGCTGCACCTTCACGGCGATCACCGGACGATCCCCGAGATCCATCGACCGGTACTGCGGGTATTTTCGCCGGAGCAGGCGCAGGGCACTAGAGTGTTCTGGGCCAGCGTCGAGTATGCGCGCCAGTCCCTCGAGGATCACAAAGCCCAGACGAGACCAGTCCTCAGAGTAGGTGTCGACAACCACCGTGACGTGTGGATTGTGCAAGATATTGCGGACGCGGCGCAGCCTGCCCGGCGCGGTCCGCTTCGGCTTGCGATCCACCACGGAATAGAGGTTGGCGCCCGCGAGCGCAAAGCACAACGGCACCACGTGGGGCTTCCCAGAACGGGCGGCCGTGGCCAGGTGCGCGATACGCTGGCGCGACACGAAGGTCGCGACTGCGCGCGGTATGGCACGTGGCGGATGCTGGATGGTCACCTCTGTTTCATTGTGGTCAAGATGATCACCGGCCGCAAGGCGTCCCCCGCACATTGCCCATATCCCGGAATACGATCCCGGCGGGCGGCGTTGACGCTAGCCCATGGAGCCTCTTCGGGTCTTCATCATTGCGGACGATCCACTTGTGCGGGCTGGGTTGGCCGCGTTGCTGGATGATCAGTCGATCGCCGCCGTGGTCGGCCAGGCAGCATCGACGGGCGATCTGGTCGGAGCGCTGGAGACCTCCGATCCCGAGGTGATCGTGTGGGACCCCGGCGACGACCCCGCGGCGACGTCTGCACGCCTCGCCGCGCTGGATCCCGACGACCATCCGACGGTGGCCCTCATCGCCGATGAGAAGGACGGCGCGGACGTGCTGGCAGCCGGCGCGCGCGGGCTGTTGCCCCGCGACGTGGACCCGTCCACGCTGCTTGCGGCGCTTCAGGCGGTGGCCTCCGGCCTGCTGGTGCTCGATCCGTCCCTTTCCGCTGCGGCGCAGCCTGCTCGGGGCCGAGAGTCGCCGCCGATGACTGAGGACCTGACCCCCCGGGAACTCGAGGTCCTCCAGTTGATGGCCGAAGGCCTCTCGAACAAGGAGATCGCCCGGCGCCTCGGCCTGAGTGAACACACCGCGAAGTTTCACGTCAATGCCGTGCTGAGCAAGCTCGACGCCCATAGCCGCACTGAAGCCGTCACCCGAGCCGCCCGCACGGGCTTGATCATTCTCTGATCTGGGCGTTGCTCGGATCACCTGATCGGCCAGGTCCGACCTGCCCGAAAGGCTGATGCGCGAGGGGCCGGCGCGCGGCACACTCAGGACAGCGGCACAATTCGCGACTGGGGGTGTCAGAACGCATGGAAGCCATTGCGAGTCTATCCAACGCGCTCGCCGGAATCGTCGACGCGGTGGGCCCGTCTGTGGTCCGCGTCGAGGCGCGCCATCGCCTGCCTGCGAGCGGGATCATCTGGGCCGCTGACGGCGTGATCGTCACGGCCGCGCACGTCATCGAGCACGACGAGCACATTCGCGTCGGCCTGGCCGACGGCCAGGCGGTCCCGGCCATGCTGGTGGGTCGCGATCCAACGACTGACGTCGCGGCGCTCCGCGTCGAAGCCAGCAACCTCAGGCCCCCGGTGTGGTCCGAGCCGCACGCCGGCCGTGCAGGGCATCTGGTCCTGAGCCTGGGCCGGCCCGGCCGGACGATTCGCGCCACGCTGGGAATGCTCAGCGCGGTCGCCGATAACTGGCAGGCGCCGAGCGGTGCGCAGATCGATCGGTATCTGCAAACCGATACCCGGCTCGCGCCCGGATTCTCCGGCGGGCCGCTCGCGGATGCGACCGGGAACGTGCTGGGCATGAACACCTCAGGCCTCCTGCGGCGAGCGGCGCTCACCGTACCCGTGCCCACCCTGCGCAGAGTGGTGGAGACACTGCTGACGCACGGACGGATGCGGAGGGGATACCTGGGAATCGGCGCGCATCCTGTCCGATTGCCTGTGGGTCTGCGAGCTGACTCAGGCCAACAGACAGGTCTTCTCCTCGTGTCTGTCGAGCCCGACAGCCCGGCCGAGCGCGCGGGCCTGTTGCTCGGGGATGTCATCCTGGGACTCGGCGAGGCGAAGATTCACCACCTGAACGATCTGACCGGCCTGCTGACCGATGAGTGGATCGGGCAGCCGATCCCTGCGCGCATCCTGCGTAGCGGGACGCTGAAAGACCTGACCATCGAGGTCGGTGAGAGGAGGTAGGAGCCGAGTATGGCTGCGATCGCCACGACGACCGTGGACGATACTGAAACCCTCGACGCCTATTCCCAGGCAGTCATCAGGGCTGCCGAACGGGTCGGGCCGGCGGTGGTGAGCGTGGTGGTAGAGGGTCGCAGTTCTTCCCAGCGGCGCCGCGGATTTCCCGACATGCACGGCGCCGGCAGCGGCGTCATCATCGCCCCTGATGGCTACGTGCTCACGAACAGTCATGTCGTGCAGGCCGCCGGCCGCATCACCGTCCACCTTCAAGATGGCCGGAGGCTGTCGGCGCAGGTGATCGGTCTCGATCCCCACACCGATCTCGCGGTGCTGCGGGTCTCGGAATCCGGTCTGCCTGCGGCCGAGCTTGGCGACTCGGGCCGGCTGCGCGTGGGCCAGCTCGTGATCGCCATCGGGAATCCGCTCGGTTTCCAGGCGACGGTGACCGCGGGCGTGATCAGCGCCCTGGGACGCACGCTTCGGTCGCAGACAGGCCGGCTCATCGACAGTGTCATTCAGACCGACGCCGCGCTGAACCCCGGCAATTCCGGTGGGCCGCTGGTCGATTCGCGCGGGCAGGTCATCGGTATCAACACGGCCATCATCGCGTTTTCGCAAGGGATCTGCTTCGCCGTGCCCGTCAACACCGCGAAGTGGGTGACCGCGCAGTTGCTGCGCGAGGGACGCGTGCGCCGGGCCTACCTGGGTGTGGTCGGCCAGACCCTCGACCTCAACCGCGGGGCGGCGCTCCGCCATGGCCTCGAAGGCGCCTCCGGCGTTCGCGTGGTCGAGGTGCAGCCTGATACCGCTGCAGCGCGCGCAGAACTGCTGCCAGGAGACATCATCGTCCACCTTGGTGAGATGCGCATCCTCTCGGCCGACGATCTGCAGCGAGCGCTTGGACATCACGCCGTGGGCCAGCGACTGCGCCTGGCCGTCCTCCGCAACGGCGGGCTGGTGAATCTAGAGGTGATGCCCGCCGAACTGCCCGATCAATCATAGGGTCAACGGCCTCGCCCCCACCAGCGTGTCGTCGAGACGCCATAGTCGGAAGGGGCCGTGGAGACTTGTGCCGAACATCCTCCGCATCATTAACGGAGGGAGCCCAGATGCCAGAGTCGTCTTCCGAGATGACCTACCTGATGCACGTGCCCATCTTCAAGGATCTTCCCGCGCGTTCGCTCGAGTCCGTCGCGCGATCGTTACGCGAGCGCATCTACGAGCCTGGCGCGACGATCGTCAGACAGGGCGACCCCGGTCTGGGGTTTTTCCTGATCACCGAAGGCCGGGTCGAAGTCTCGCACGACGGCCACCGGATCCGCGAGCTGGGCTCAGGTGAATTCTTTGGTGAAATGGCGCTCATGGAAGAACGGCCGCGCAGTGCGACGGTCACCGCCCGAGAGCGAACGCGGTGCCTGCAGCTTGTCCGTTGGGATTTCCGGGCCTTGCTGAAAGAGAATCCTGATCTTGCAGTGAAGATGCTCGAAGTGGTCGTGCAGCGTCTCCGCGAGCACCCCAGCGCGCACGAGATCGACTAGCGCAGGGGGGTCTACGCCCAGGCACGGGCGCCGCGCACTTGACTGCTAGCCCATCGGCTTGACGTTCGCTGCCTGCGGACCTTTCTGCCCTTGCACCACCTCGTACTCGACCTTCTGGCCCTCGTTCAGACTCCGATACCCGTCTGCCTGAATCGCGGAATAATGGACGAAGACATCCTTGCCGCCTTCGTCAGGGGTAATGAAGCCATACCCCTTTTCGGCGCTGAACCACTTGACCGTTCCGCTGGGCATGCCCTACCCACCTTCCTCCTGCTTAAGAAAACCGCCCTGAATCGCCGTCCAACCGCGCCACGTGACGGGGTGGCCTCTTGGCACCCGGAGGGAAGATTCCTGCTTCCCGGTGAATACTATCCACCGGCTTTGTGTGAAGAAGACAGGCGTTGGAGGGACGTGTGAGATCGATGGTGTGTGTTGGTGCAGTGCTCGTGATCCTGGCTGTCGCCGTGCCCGCGGCCGGTCCCGCGGTCGCCGGTCCCGCGCCGTCAATCTTTCCACTGGTCGTCGGCGCGACGTGGGTGCGTAAGAATGACGACGGGACCGAGGCGACGTCCAGAGTCGTCGGCCCAAAGACGGTGGGCACGACGCGGTGCGTCGTCATCGAGCGCAAGGCCGTCGAGCGCGGCCGCGAGCGCATCACACGCACGTGCTTTCTGGCGACCGCTGCGGAGGTGCTCGTGATCGAGACGACGACCCCGAGGGGTGACCTGACAGTCCTCAACCCACCGCGGGCGGCGCTGAAGCTCCCGCCGCGCGCCGGCCAGACCTGGTCGTGGAGTCCCGCCGACTCGGCCTTCGAGCTGAAGATTACGGAGAAGTGGATCGGCCAGGAGACGATCAAAGTCCCGGCAGGAACGTTTCGCACCTGGAAACTGCAGACGATCGCTACCGGCGAGGACTCGGAGATCACGTCGTTGACGTGGTACGGTCCCGGCGTCGGCGTGGTGCGCAGCGAGCGCAAAGGCCATCGGGGCGACCGGCCGATCAGCGGGTGGTCGGAGCTGGTGAGCTACAAGACCCCGTAGGAGTCAGGGCAGCCGCAGATTCAGTGCGGCGTAGAATCCGTTCCAGGACATTCCACAGGGGCAGGGCGTCCCGCCGACGGGGGACGTTTCCCAGTAGATCCCCTTCCATCCGAGCTCGGCTGCCACAGCTGGCGATAGCCAGCGTCCCACAGCTGCCCCGTAGTCTCTCACCGACGCGACACCCTCCGGCGGGGTCGGCATTCCCGCCAGGCTATGACTCACAGACCAGCGACCGTACGCCGCAAAGCCGGTGAGATACCAGACGGTTCGGACCGGGATGTAAAAGTCCACTCCGTATCGAAGGCCCCGCGTATCGAAATTCCGCGACCCAAAGCCAGGGATGCTGACCTCCAGCCCGCCGTAGCCGTACCCGGCGAACACCGTTACCTCTGACCCGGGCAAGGCGAGTGGAGTGATCACGTAGTGAATATTGGTAGAGAAGAACCGGTTCGTTCCTGGAGACGCCCCAAAGCCCCCTTCAGTATCCACCAGGTTGGTGACGCTCCCGGTCTCGTACGAAAGGCTCCACATCCACCGGTTGAGAGGCCTCGACCGATACTCGAAGCCCAGGACCGCCGAATCCCAGACGACGTTTCCCAGCGCGGTGCTATCGAGGGAGTTGAGCGGCCGATCGCGGCTCGGGGCGGCGCCCGCGTAGTAGTACCCTGGGCTCGATGGCGTCGATGGTGTCGCCCATAGCCTGAGCCTGATGGACTGCGCACTGGCCGCGCTGACCGAGGCCCCGACGAGCAACCCCATTGCGCAGAGGATGACAAGGATTGCCCCGATCCTATGCATGCGGCGCCTCCGGCTCCAACGTTCGCGGGCACGTTCGCCGCGAGCATGGGGATTCCTCTCTCGGAGCAAAGGGAGGGGCATCTCCGGCGGGAATACCACAGTAATGCCCGTGACGCGCACGTTTCAGCCGGCATTCCGCCAACAGATCTGGATCTTGTTTGCAGCGATCTTCCTGGTGATGATCGGTTTCGGGATCGTCATGCCGATCTTGCCGTTCTTCGCGCGTCAGTTTCGAGCCTCGTCGCTACAGATGGGACTGCTCATCACCGGATGGGCGCTGGCCCAGTTCGTGGCGGCGCCGTTCTGGGGCGTCATGGCCGACCGATGGGGCCGCAAGCCGGTGCTCCTGATTGGCATGACGGGCTATGCGGTGGCGTTCGTCGGCATGGCGCTCGCGCAATCGTACGCCGTACTGCTGGCCGCCCGGATCGTCGGGGGGTTGCTCTCGAGTTCGGTGCTTCCGTCAGGCCAGGCGATCGCCGCGGATCTGACGCCTCCCGAGGATCGGGGCGCGGTCATGGGAACGATGGGAGCGGCGTTCGGCATGGGGTTCCTGGTAGGTCCCGCGCTCGGCGGGATCCTGGCGCTGCTCGGACCCCGGGCGCCGTTCTACGCATCAGCCGCGTTAGCGCTGCTCGCGCTTCCGCTCGTGATGCGGTGGGTACGTGAGCCTGCAGTAGACGCCCGCCGCGCCGCCTCGGCACGGCTGGGTGCGGCCGGGCTCTTGCGTGCCCTGCAGAGTCCGGAGAGGCCGCTCTACCTCATGGCGTTCGCGGCGACGTTCGGCGGGTCGAGCCTCTTCTCGATGCTGGGATACTATGCGATCGATCGGGCCGGTGCGACCCCCTCCAGCATCGGCGTGATGTTCACGGCCCTGGGGCTGGGCTCAGCCGCCACGCAGGGATTCCTTGTAGGCCCCATTACCAGGCGATGGGGTGAAGCCCGGGGGATTCAGCTTGGCTTCCTGGGTGGGGGAGCAGGTTTCGTTGCTGTGGCGGTCGCCGCCACCGTGTCATGGATCACCCTCGCTATCTGCTTTGCCTCGATGGCGATGGCGGTGCTCCGGCCCGCGCTTGTGGCGCTCAACTCCAGAAAGACCACGCTAGGATACGGGACCTCGCTCGGGATGCAGACGGCATCCGACAGTCTCGGCCGGACCCTGGGCCCGCTGTGGGCCGGCGCGATCTACGGGGTCCAACCGATCGCGCCATTCGTGGCGGCCGCCGCCGTCTATCTGATCGCGGCGATTGGCGCTGCCCGGCTTCCCCAGGAGACGGCGGTGTCAGCGACCCCAGGTCAGCACGCAGGCCGCCCAGGTGAACCCGCCACCGAACGCCACGAGGACGAGGTGGTCGCCGTCCTTGATGCGTCCGTCACGCCGGGCCTCCCACAGCGAGATCGGCACTGACGCCGATGACGTGTTGCCGTACTGTTCGATCGTGCTGACGAAGCGCGCCTGCGGGAGGCCGATCGCCTTCGCCACTGCCTCGGTAATGCGCTGATTGGCCTGGTGCGGGACGATCCAGGCGATGTCGTCGAGGGTCATCTCCGCGACCCGCACCACCTGGCGAATCGCGTCGGGCACAATCCTGACCGCAAGTTTGAACACCGCCTGACCATCCATGCGGGCCCGGTGCAGGCGTTGCGCGATGGCTTCGTGGCTCATAGGGATGCGGCTGCCGCCCGCGGGCAGCTTGATCATGTCGCCGGCAGACCCGTCGGCGCCTACCAGGGTGGCGCGCACGCCGGCGCCGCTTTCTGAGGGCCCCATGACCACGGCGCCGGCGCCGTCGCCGATCAGCACGCTGGTCGTGCGATCTGTCCAGTCGACCAACTTGGTGAGCACTTCGGCTCCCACGACCAGCACATACCGGGCCGCTCCCGCCTCGATCATCTGAGCTGCGCTGATGACTGCGTAGACGAAACTCGAACATGCCGCGAGCAGATCGAATGCGCCGGCGTTCTTCGCGCCAATCCGATCCTGCACAAGGCAGGCGGTGGCCGGAAGGATCATATCGGGCGTGGTCGTGGCGCAGATGATCAGATCGAGCGCGTCTGCGCCGATGCCGGCCTCCTGCAGCGCCGCTTCAGCCGCCGGCACGGCGAGGTCGGATGAGGCCTGACCGGGTTCGACGATGCGCCGTGTGCGAATCCCGGTGCGCGCGACGATCCACTCGTCGCTCGTCTCGACCATCCGCTCCAGATCCGCGTTCGTCAGGACGCGGGAAGGGACATGAATGCCCAGACCCAGCACAGCGCCTCGAACTCTGGCAGGCGAGACCGGCTCGCCCCGGGACATCACTTGGGGTTGACGCATGGTCAACGGGGTTCGGCGAGGCAGAAGGGTCTCCTCCCCGGGAAGACGGCGTCGCATCTGTGCGTTAGAATCAGGGAAGTCATCTCCCAAGAGGACCGCCATCGTGGCAGCAAAGCTCGACGAGCAGACTCGGACATTCCTGAACGACCCCAATACGGCGATTCTCGCGACGGTCTCTCCCAAGGGCCGGATCCAGGCCACGCCGGTGTGGTTCCTGGTCGAGGGCGACCACATACTCGTGAACACCGCCAAGGGTCGGTTGAAGCTCCGGAACCTTGAAGCGCATCCCTACGCGGCGCTGACCATCGTCAACCCAAAGAACATCTACCACTATGTGCAGATCCAGGGGAAGGTCGCCCGCTTCGATCCCAAGAACGGTGGGCGCGACATCGACCGGCTCTCGAAGCGCTACACCGGACAGACATACCCGTACCCTGGTGGTGACCGGCCGGAGAATCGTGTCAGCATTCTGATCAGGCCGCTCGCCGTCAGCGGAATGGGGCGGGTGTAACCCTCCCCTCCACCCAGCGTCGAAGCTGACGGAGATCTCTGACGGTCAGGTCAGGGTGCGGATCGCCGTCCCGTCGTGGTTGACGCGCCGACACGCCGGTCAGCACGAGGATCGTGAACAGGCCGGCCGCCCGTCCTGCCGCGATGTCCGTGGAGAGTTGGTCACCCACGATAGCCGTTTGGTGGCGACGTGTCCCGATACGCGCAACCGCCTCGTGTAGCAATCGAGGCTCCGGTTTGCCTATCACCACGGGCTCGCGGCTGCTCGCGTATCGCAGGGCGGCCACGATCGCGCCGGCGCCGGGCAGCACGCCGCGCTCAGTCGGCAGTACGGGGTCGGGGTTCGAGGCGATGAACGGCACGCCGCGCGCGAGGGCCGCTGTGGCGTAGGCCAACTTTCCGTAGGTCACCCGACGGTCCAACCCGACGACGACCGCCGCGACATCCTCCCACGCAGGGATGAATCCTGCCCGCGCCACGCCACGCCTGAACGGCGGCTCGCCGATCACCAGGACTCTGGCTTTTGGCCGGAGGATCGTATGCAGATGCGCGATCGCGACGACCGACGAGGTGACGATCCGGTCTGCAGGGACGCGCATCCCCATGGCGGCCAGTAGCGTGGCATACTGCCGCGGGGTGCGCGTGCTGTTGTTCGTTACGAGCGCGAACGGCACGTCGCTTCTGGCGAGATGGCCCAGCATTTCGCGCGCGCCCGGGAGCACACGGCGGCCCCGATAGAGCACACCATCCATGTCGAAGAGGAAGCCGTGGAGCCGCGTCGAGGTCACGCTGCCGTCTTCTCCGCGGCGAAACCCCGCCCTGCCATACCAGACCGCAGTGAGGACCATAGCGAATCGTAACGAAACTGTAACTCGGGGAAGGACACGGAGGCGATAGCGGAGTATTGGACGGCGAACGCCTTGCTCGATCTCCTGGTCAGATTACAGAAGGAGGAGAGACCGATGAGAGAGAGGAGCAGGAAGAAAGCTGCTGTCCGCTCGAGTACCTCGCCCCGTCGTCCCACCAACACAACATCCAGGCGAGAGTTCCTCAGGACCGCTGTCACGGTAGGAGCCACGGCAGCGACGGTCGGGTTCCCGTATGTGAACACGGCGTCCGCCCAGGCCCCAATCGTGTGGAAGATTCAATCCGGCTTTGCGACTCGGGATGAGCTTCACGTCTCATTCGTCGACTGGGCCAAGAAGGTTGATGAGATGTCGGGTGGCCGGCTGAAGATCGACATCCTCCCGTCCGGGGCCGTCGTGGGGACGTTCGACATCATCGACGGCGTTAACCGCCAGGTACTCGACGGCGGATATGCGGTGCCGGCCTACTGGTTCGGCCGGAACGTCGCTTTCAGTCTGTTTGGCACCGGCCCCTCGTTTGGTATGGACGCGATCGACATACTCTCCTGGTTCTACTACGGCGGCGGGTTCGACATGTACCAGGATCTCCTGCAGAGGGAGATGAGGATGAACCTGGTCGGGTTCCTGCTGGGCCCCATGCCCACGCAGCCCTTCGGGTGGTTCAGAAACCCCGTCTTGAAGGCCGAGCAACTCAAGCGCACCAAGTACCGGACGGTGGGCCTCTCGGCCGAACTCTTCAAGGAAATGGGCGCGTCTGTG
Organism: Armatimonadota bacterium; assembly: GCA_052387355.1. Taxonomy (GTDB): domain Bacteria; phylum Sysuimicrobiota; class Sysuimicrobiia; order Sysuimicrobiales; family Humicultoraceae; genus JBQTJG01. Next base: position 13,429 of record JBQTJG010000003.1, read on the forward strand.
GTCATTCTGCCCGGCGGCGAGATCGTGCCGGCCCTCGAACGCGGCGTCATCGACGGTGCGGAGTTCAACAACCCCACGTCCGACAAGGCCCTGGGCTTCGCCGACGTCCGGAAGGTCTACCAACTACAGAGTTACCACCAGCCGACTGAGTCGCTGGAAGTCCTCATTCACAAGAGCAAATGGGACCCGCTGCCCGCGGACCTGAAGGCCATCGTCCGCGGCGCGATCTTTGCCGAGTCGGCGGACTTCCAATACAAGATGATCGATCGGAATAGCCGGGACCTCGAGGAGTTCGAGACCAAGCGCGGGGTCCGAGTCTTCACCACGCCGAAAGAAGTGCTGGAAGCGCAACTCGACGCCTGGGACAAACTTATCGCCAAGCACTCGAAGGAGAACCCCACGTTTGCCAAGATCCTCGCCAGCCAGAAGGCGTGGGCGAAGCGGGTCGTT
>JBQTJG010000004.1:0-4011 GCA_052387355.1 Armatimonadota bacterium
CTTTGGCGGAGGCTTGCCTGGCTTTCATGCCTGGACATACTGAACCTCTGCCTCGGCAAACACGCGGTCCCGGAGGCAGGGGCTTATGAACCCCGGAGTGTTGAGGTCGACTTTTCTGCCGAGGATTTCGGCGAGTTCCACCTCCATGGCAATGAACGCCAGCCCCGGTACGTGGTCGGGTTCGAACTCCACGAGCACGTCAACATCACTGTCCGGGCCGAAGTCGGCGCGCAGAACGGAGCCGAACAGCGCCAGTCTACGGATGTGATGGTGCCGGCAAAACTCGACGATCTTCTCGCGATCGATGGGAATCCTGGAGCTCATGATTTTCCCCGATGATTGGACTTGATGGCCGGGATCACTACGTCCTTGACTGTTTCATCCACGACGCGCCTGATCAGTATGACCGTTTGTACCTTAATACCTATTGTGGCATGGCAGGTGGCGAGAGGCGAAGGACATCTACTACGCGCTACAGGTTGAATGCCATCCGGCCCCGGCCGCTCAGCCGGTTGGCGAGGTAGGTGCCGAGCGCCACGATGACGATCGCCACCACCCCCAGCGCGGCGGCGGCGCCCCGTCCCAGTGAGCTCTGTGAGTAGACGTAAATCCCGTAGGAGAGCGGGCTCTGCTCGATCCGGCTGACGAGCGTGATGGTCGTGCTGAACTCGACGGCCGCGGTGATGAAGACCAGCACGCCGCCGGCGACCACGCCGCCGAGAATGAGCGGCAGGACCACACGGCGGAAGGCGCGCAGTCTCGGAGCGCCGGCGACCGCCGCGGCATCTTCGAGCGATCCGTGAACTTGATGAAGGGCGGCATCACTCGCCCGCAGCGCGTACGGGAGCCGCCGGACCATGTAGGCCAGCACGAAGATCACCCAGGTGGATGCCAGGGAGGTCTCGGTCCCCGGCAGCGTTACGTTGTAGAAGACCCGCAGGAACCCCACCCCGATGACGACGCCGGGTAGCGCGATCGGCATCATGGCGATCGCATCGAGCAGGCCCTTCCCCGGCACGCGTCCACGCTGCAGCAGGTACGCGATGGCCGCGGCCACCACCACGCCGAGCAGGGCGGCGCCGGCGCTGTAGGTCAGCGTGTTGAGAATGAAGCGCGGCGCCCGCAGGAAGATCTCGGCGTAGTTGTTGAGTGTGTACGTGCTCGGCAGGTAGCTGAGGCTCCACACTTTGCTGAACGACAGCACCACCACGCCGAGGTGTGGCAACAGCGCCACAAACAGGATGACGCAGACAAGGCTGAGCGCCCCGCCCAGTCGCCATCCTGCCAGCCGCCGCCCGCCTTCTCCATGCCAGGCGCCGGTCTGGAGCGTGGCATATTCGCGCCGGGCGACGATCCAATTGGCCAGCAGCACGCAGGCGATCGAGATGACGACCATGACGACGCAGATGACATAGCCGTCCACGGCGTCGCGCCCGATGGTGGTGATGCGCAGGTATGCCTGCGGCCCGAGCATGGTCTTGAAGGTGAGGATGAACGGCGTACCGATGTCATCCACAGCCTTGATGAACGTCAGCAGCGCCCCGGCGGCGTAAGCCGGCAGCACCAGCGGAAAGACCACACGGCGTAGCAATCGCCACCCGTGCGCGCCCATCATCTGCCCCATCTCTTCGAGCGACCGGTCGACGTTCATCAGCGCTGTGGTGACGGTCAGGAAGATGAAGGGGAAGAAGTGGAGGGCCTGGGTCACGATGACGCCTCGCAGGCCTTCCATGATGTTGATGCGCAGGCCGAGCAGGTCTTGCATCAGCAGCGTCACCGTGCCCGCGCGTCCAAAGACTTGCAGGAGCGCAATCGCGCCGACGAACGGCGGCAAGACTAGCGGTAGGGTCGCCAGCGTGACGACCAGCAGGCGGCCGCGGAAGTTGTAGCGGGCGACGATGAACGCCAGCGGCAGCGCCAGGACCGTCCCGAGCACGACAACCCAGACGCCGGTGAGCAGACTGTTGACCAGAGACTCGATGTAGAGTGGGTTCTCAAAGAATCGCGCGAGGTGCGCGAGTGTGAGGCCTCCATCGGCGTCTGTCACGGCCACTTTGAGGACCGCGCCGATCGGCAGCACCACGAAGACACCAAGCAGCGCGAGCAGCGCGGCCATCAGCGCCGCGTGTCCGGGGTCGATAGACAGCCGCCACCGGACCGGTAGGGACGCCGGCATAGGGGCCGGTTGCGGAACAGGAATGCTCATGCCGTTCGATCCTCGGGGCAGCCGATCGCGACCGCGCAGGCGCCTCCGGACAGCGCTAACGGCGGCGCGTCGCCTCCTCAGCCTGGGTAGCGAGCTGCACTGCGCGCACGTACGACGCCCTGGCTACCTCACCCCACTCGCGTTCCTTGGCGCTGCGATACGCCGCGTCGCGTTCCATCCCACCGCTGACTTCGGCCGCCAGCCTCTCGCTGACGTGCACGTAGCGTGCCGACGCGCGCGCCTGAGTGAACAGCCGCTCCGCCTCGGAGACATCGCGGCCGGCCCCACGCGCCGCCTCGATCGCCCGCTCCGCCCGGTAGACCGCCTCCCATGCCCGCTTTAGCTCAGCGTGCCTGAAGGTGATGATCTGGTCGTACATCCGATTGGTGACGTTATAGCGGCCAGCCGAGAGGTCGGCATTGAACTGCACCCCGGCCTTCATCTTGAAGGGATTCGGTGTCCCCTTCGGCGCTTCGGTGTAGAGGGTCGTTCGCACCGGCAGCCGCGCGATCTCGGGTTTGAAGAGTAGCCGCTGTCCGTCATCGCTCAGGAGGAAGTTGATGAACCGCCGGGCGCCCTCAGGATTCGGCGCGCTCTTGATGATCGCCACGTTGGCCGGCACGATCGACGTGATGGACGGATACACAAAATCGATCGGCTGTCCCGAGGCGATCGCCGAGAGACCGAAGAAATCGATGACCACGCCGATCCCATACTGCCCCGCGATCACGGCTTCCGGAACCCCGAATGACCGCTCGGTGATCGCACCCATGTTGCCGCCCATCTGCAGCAGCAACTCCCAGCCCTTCTGCCAGCCATAGCCCTGGAGGATGGTCTCCACGGTCAGGTGGGTCGTGCCACTGCGGCTCGGTGCCGAGATGACGAGGTGGCCGAAGTACACAGGCTTCGCCAGGTCCTCCCATTCATGCGGCGCGGGCAGGCGATTGCGCTCGAGGTAGGTCTTGTTCCACATGATGCCGTAGCCGCTGACCGCGAACCCGTAGAAGAAGCCGTCGGTATCGTTGATGGGGAACCCCGCCACCTTGTCCGGGATCCCGCGGCGCAGCTCAGCCGGCGGCGTGTACCGGTCGAGGAAGTTGTTGGCTTTCAGGAAGAGGAACGCGTCCACGGCGCTGGCCCAGAAGATATCGACGTCGGGCCGCGCGGCACGCTCCCGGACGTGGGTGATCGCGGCGGTCGTCGGCTTTGGCACGACGGCCATTGTCCATCCCGGATTCGCCCGTTCGAACCCGGCTTTGTACGCATCGAACAGCTCTTTCGGGAAGGATGTCAGAACGGCCACCTGTTGGGCCTGTGCGGCTGCCGGGACCGCCGGTAGGACCATACCGACGCCAGCCCATGCGAACAGAACGATAGCCGCAATCCTGCGCGCCACGCGGTTCACGATGGGTCACCTCAGCTTTGTGGACCTGATTGATCAAGCGTTACGCTACCACTCTCATACCACCTTCCCTTATATCACTTTTCCTGAGTTTGATGGTTCGCGCGGCTAGTTGACCAAGTTCTCCTCAAGGCGGTCCATAGGTCGCCCACTGTGCTTGTACATCCCCAGCCGCAAATGCAGCGGTTTCTGCCGATTGCTGTGTGGGGGGGGTCTCCACCGGGACCGGTACATGATCGCTTAGACGTTGTATAGACAATAGATAGAAAGAGGTCTAAGAGCTTGCGGCGCACAAGGGCGTTGGCTATCAACCACTGATCCGAATGTGGATTCACGAGCGTCTTTCCCAGGAGCTTTGGCACAGGGACCAGCAATACGCACGGCCTACTGGTCGGACGGCGCG
>JBQTJG010000005.1:0-1893 GCA_052387355.1 Armatimonadota bacterium
TGATCCCTCGCCGCTCAACGAAACCTACGATCTCTGGGGCGCCTCCAAGGAGTGATTCGCTGGGGGGCGGCACCGCCGCCCCCCCTCCCGCATGTCGGCATATATCCTCCGACGACTCGCCCTGGCCGGCCTGGCCACCTTCGGCGTCCTGGTCATCACCTTCTTCCTCTCACACGTGATCCCGGGCGATCCGGTCGCGGCGATTCTCGGCTCGCAGGCGCGAGAGGAAGCGATCCGTGACATGCGGCAGCGCATGGGGCTGGACCGCCCGGTGCCCGAGCAGTTCGTCCGGTATTTGGCGCGGCTGGCCCGCGGCGATCTCGGGGTCTCGCTGGCCACCCATCGTCCGGTCATCGACGATCTTCGCGAGTTCTTCCCGGCGACCATCGAACTGGCCACGGCGGCGATTCTGATCGGCGCGCTGGCGGGCCTGGTGGTCGGCATCATTGCGGCCGTGGCACGGGGCACCTGGTTGGACCATACCACGCGCTTCGCCTCATTGATCGGGCTCTCGATGCCGGTCTTCTGGTTGGGGCTCATCGTGCTGCTGGTCTTCTATCACTGGCTCGGCGCGCGGCCCGGGCCCGGACAGCGCGACGTCTTCGTGAGCCGGCCGCCGCGCGTTACCGGGCTCATCATCATCGACGCGCTGCTCGCGGGAGACCTCGCGGCGCTGACGAACGCCTTGAGCCACCTCATCCTTCCATCTCTGGTCCTGGGCTCGCACGCGCTCGTCGGCATCGCGCGGATCACCCGGGCCAGCATGCTCGAGGTGCTGGGCCAGGAATACATGAAGGTCGCGCGCGCGAAGGGCCTGACCGAGCGCACGGTGATCCTCAGGCACGCCCTGAAGAACGCGCTGCTGCCCATCATCACCGTGATCGGCATCTACTACGGCGGGCTGCTGGAGGGCGCGGTGCTCACCGAGACGATCTTTGCCTGGCCGGGCCTGGGCCGGTACGCGACCAGCGCGATCCTCTCACAGGACTTCGCCGCGATCATGGGCGTGACGGTCCTCATCGCGCTGATCTTCTCGTTCGCCAATCTGATCGTCGACGTGGCCTACGGACTGCTGAACCCGAAGATCCGCTATGAGTAGCGTCGTCATCACCGCCCCCGCGCCCGCGGAGCGCCGCGGGTGGCGGCAGGCCTGGCGGATGCTCCGCAATCCTCTCGCAATGGTCGGCTTGCTGCTCATCGGATTGCTGATCGTGATCGCCGTCATCGCGCCGCTCATCGCGCCCTACGATCCTCTGAAGACGGAGACGACCGCCCGGCTGCAGCCTCCCGGCCCCGAGCACCTCTTTGGAACCGATCAACTCGGTCGCGACGTGCTCAGCCGCATCCTGTACGGCGCTCGGATCTCGCTGCGGATCGCCATCCTGACCGCTGCGATTGCCCTGGCCATCGGCGGGCCGCTGGGCATCGTGTCCGGCTACTTCCGCGGCCGGATCGACGACTTGGTGATGCGGATCACGGACATGTTCATGGCGTTCCCGCGGCTGATCCTGGCGATGGCGATCGCCGCGGCGCTGCGGCCCACGCTCGAGAACGTCGTGATTGCCATCTCGCTAGCGTCATGGCCCGCCTACGCGCGGCTGGCCCGCAGCGTGGCGCTGGGGATCCGCGAGGAGAACTACATCGAGGCTGCGCGGAGTCTAGGCGCCGGTGCCGGCCGGATCCTCCTGCGCCACGTCCTGCCGGGCACGATCAGCCCGGTCGTCATCAGGTGAGCCTGGACATGGGCGGCATCCTCCTGACCGCGGCCGGGCTCGGCTTCATCGGGTTCGGCGCGCAGCCGCCCACCCCGGAGTGGGGCCTCATGATCTCCGAAGGCCGGAACTACATCACCAGCCACTGGTGGCTGTCGACATTTCCCGGGATAGCGATCGC
>JBQTJG010000006.1:0-1963 GCA_052387355.1 Armatimonadota bacterium
GCAGGGGGATCACGGCGGGAGGGGTTCCGCCCCCGACGAGCAGGGCCACCAGGACGGCGGCGATCAGGGCGAACCCGATCGGCACGCGCATCGCCGACAGGAACACGATGATGCCGATGACGACGCCGGTCATGACGGCGAGGGGCGCATCAGACCGGGGCGCAGGAGGCCGGCGAGTCGCCACAGACCAATCAGAAACATCAGGCCGCCGCTGATGGGAATGGCGCTGTAGATCCACGACATCCGCACCCAGCGGATCGAGATCGCGGTGTCGAACGACGCCGCCTGCACCAGCGACCATCCATAATAGAACAGCGCGGCCTGGATCAGCAGGACGACCACCTCGGCCGCGATGCCGACGACGCGCTGCAGCCGCACCGGCAGGTACTCCACCAGCGTTTCGAATCCAATGTGGGCGTCCCGCTGTGTGGCCAGCACCGATCCGTAGAAGGTGAGCCAGATGAGCAGGAACTCCGCGAACTCGTCGTACCAGGGAAGCGACTGCTGGACGACATAGCGAAAGAATACCCCGGCCAGGACGATGATCGCCATGGCGACCATCAGGACGGTGCAGTAGATCTCGAGGACCGAGACGAGCGCGTTGGCCGCGCGCGCGACACCGCTCAGCCGGAGCTCGGGAGCCCCCGTGCCCCGGGCATCCGCGTGCTCGGCGGCCATCGGTCAGCGCAGCGACTGGATCAACTTGACGAGCTGGGCTCCATTGGGCACCGTTCTGGCGAATTCATCGTAGATCTTCTCTGACGCGACGATGAAGGCCCGCTTTTCCACCTCGTTCACCCTCAGGCGGGAATTGGCCTTCGTCATGTCGTCGATGAGGCTGTTGTCCAGGCGTTCCCCCTGGGCACGCCCGTAATCGCCGACCTCCTCGGCGATCCGCCGGAGCGTGATCCGGATGTCGGCGGGGACCGTCTGCCACCACCGCTCCCCGGCCGCAGGATACGCCGGGGTATAGACATGGCCGGTCATCGAGAGGAAGCGCTGCACCTCGTGGAACTTGGCACCCCAGATCTGGGCGAGCGGGTTCTCCTGTGCGTCCATCACGCCGGTCTGGAGGGCGGAAAAGACCTCCGCGAAGGCCATCGGTGTCGGGTTGGCCCCATACGCCTGGAACATCTTCTGCCGCCACGCGCCCGGCGGGATGCGCAGCTTGATCCCCCGGAGGTCTTCGGGCTTCGTGATCGGCCGGACGTTGTTGGTGACGTGCCTGAACCCGTTCTCCCAGTAAGCCAGCAGCCGCAGGCCCTGGAGGGGGAGCGGGTCGAAGAGGAGCCGCTTCAACTCGGCGCTTTCCGAGACGGCCTTCATGTGCCGGTGGTTGACGATGATATACGGCATCTCGAAGACGCCGAAGGCATCGGTCACCGAACTCATGATCGTCGAGGGCATGAACATCTCCAGGGCGCCGACCCGGACCCCCCGGATCATGTCCTCATCGGTCCCGAGCTGGCTGGAGTGGAAGACGCGCATCTCTACCCGGCCCGCCAGCTCGCTGTTGACGCGCTTGGCGTACTCGGTGGCGGTCAGGTCAAAGAGCGAGCCAGGAAATCCGACGTGCCCGAACCTGATGATGATCCGCTGCTGCGCGCCCACCTGGGGCACGGTCGTGAGGCAAAGCGCGGCGACCAGGATCAGCGCCGCTGTGGAGAGGGCGAAGAGCCGTGACCTGCGCATGTCGGTCTCCTCCTTCGGATACGGTCGGAGCGTTCAGGGGGTGCGAAACTGCTGAACCTATGGTTCACGATTCAGCGGGGCCCCGGTGCTCTCCTCCCCCGAGGGGTCTAGCGAGGGGTCTTAGCGTCCCTTCCACGCCGGCGCGCGCTTTTCGAGGAAGGCGCGGACCGCGCCCTGGAAGTCCTCGCTGGTGTAGCACCGGACGATCAAATCCTCGCCGTCGGCCACGCGGCGGCGCTCCTGGATGCGGCGGATGGCCTCCTTTGACACC
>JBQTJG010000007.1:0-2792 GCA_052387355.1 Armatimonadota bacterium
ACCCGATGCCGTGACCGATGAACGGCCGGGCGTACTTCCCGTAGCCCTGGTCCTCGATGACCTTGTTGGCGGCCTTGACGAGATCTTCGGCCGGCACGCCCGGTCGCGCCGCGGCGATCGCGGCCCGTGTCGCGGCCAGGGCGGTCTCGAGCTGGCGCTTCTGCGCGTCGGTCGCCTTGCGGCCGACCACGCTGGATCGCAGCACGTCGAACTGATGCCCCCAGTACGCGCCGATCAGGTCGAGCGCGATCATCTCGCCGTTGCGCATGACGCGATCCATCGCCTGCGGCCAGCGGATCCCCCAGGCGCTGTAGGGACCGCTATGCGTTCGCAGGTACCGGATGAAGTCGGCGCCGGCCGCTATCGCGCCGGCGATGCCGGCCGCGCATACGTCGGTCTCTTTCGCGCCATCCCGGATCGCCGCGAATGCCGCCACGTAGCCAATATCGCAGATCTGCGAGGCCTTCCGGAGTAACTGCTGCTCGCGCGGGCTTTTGATCAGCCGCAGGCCGGTCAGCAGGTCGTCGGCGGGCTCCAGCCGAAGTCCGGGCAGCGCTTCGGTGATCTCGCGGTACATTCCCGCGGGCATCAGGTCGTCGCCGAACAGGCCCACCCGCGAGTTGTGCAGGTCCTTCTCACGCACGGCTTCGATGATCGACTTCGTGAAGTTGCGCGCGTGCCGGCAGTCCTGGACCGTCACCAGATCGCGCCGGTAGGTCGTGTCGAAGAACAACACGGGGTCGCCGCCAAGGGGGATCACCATCGCGGCGTGGCCGAGCCCACGAGCCTCGCCCCAGAACATCCCGGAGGGGAAGGGGGGGAAGTGGTTCGAAAGGTACGCGACGTTCGCGGGCCGGTCATAGAAGGACCGGGCGATCGCGACCAGTCCCGCGAGGCCATGCTCGCGCGCCAGACCCTTGACGCGCTCGAGGCGAGCCAGCACTTCATCCCGCGGAACACCGTCCCCGTTCACCGCGCACACCCCCTCTGTGGATCAGCGCGCCACCTTCGCTCGCAGCGCGGGCAGCACCTCTTCGGTGAGGATGCGATACTGTGCGTCTTGGTCCCATGCCGTTAGCCGGATCGTGATCATGTCGAAGCCGGCGTCCATGTAGGCCTGGAGCTTCGCGATGCAGGTCTCCAGCGGACCATACGCCGTCCAAGCGTCGATCAACCATTTCTGCCAGCTCATCGAGTAGTAGGCATCGAGGAACTGTTTGCTCTCGTCGAAGGCCCGCTGCTGGTCGGGTTGGACGTTGAGATTGTAGTATAGACACGACCTCAGACGCGACGGGTCGCGCCCCGCGGCCTTCGCGTACTCCTTGATCTTGCCCCATCGCGTCCGAAACACATCCGGTGAGACCAGGGTCGTCATCCATCCATCGCCGTGCTCTCCCACGCGCCGCAGGGCCCGCTCGACGCCCGCCGCGCCGACCGACTGCTCGGACGGATTGCTGGCGATCCAGATCGGGCACGGCTGCTGCACAGGTTTGGGCTGCAGGTCGACATCTTCGAACTGATAGTACTTCCCCGTGAAGGTGGCGTGGTCGTCCGTCCAAAGACGCCGCAGCGCCTCGATGGTCTCCTGCAGGCGTCCCATGCGTTCCTTGCTCTCGACGCCCATCACGCGCAGCTCGTGCCCCGCCGACGGCGTCTGGCCGCCGGGATACCCCAGGCACGCCGCCAGCAGCATCCGCCCGTTCGAGATGACGTCGAGGCTCGCCCACTGCAGCGCGAAGAGCACGGGATGCCGCTGCACGATGGTCGCCATGCAGCCGACGCCCAGTTGCACGCGGTGGGTGCGCGCGGCCAGGGCGCCGAGCAGCGCGATGGCCTCGAGACGCGGTTTGCTCAGGATACTGTCGCCCACCCAGACGTGCTCGAAGAGCCCTGACTGCTCGGCTCTCTCGCTCATGTCGAGCAACTGGCTGGTGGTGAATGCCCCCAAGACCACCCCGCGGTTCGGCAGGGTGAGGCCGAACGAAGTCCCGCGGCTCATCTGGGACCTCCTCTCGCTCGTTGAGTCTGTGGTCGATCGGCTGGCTTGTATGCTTGATATATACGACGGCGCCAGCCGACACCTTCATTCGCACGCAGGGTGCGTGGGATCCATCCCGAAATGAAGGACCGGAGGACATATATGCCGACAGATCTGAAGGATCGCATCCGCAGCAGTACTACCGCCCTCGCGCAGCGGCTCGAAGAGATCAGCCGCATGATGCACGCCCACCCGGAGATCGGATTCCAGGAGGAACGGGCGTCGGCCTGGCTGAGCGAATTGCTGGCACAGTCAGGTTTCACCGTCGAGCGGGGCCTGGCGGGACTTCCCACCGCTTTCGTCGGCACATACGGCCGCGGCCGTCCGGTGATCGCGTTCCTCTCCGAGTACGACGCGCTGCCCGAGGTGGGGCACGCCTGCGGGCATAACCTGATCGGTCCGTCGGGCGTCGGGGCGGGCATCTGCGCCAAGATGGCCGCCGACGCGCTGGGCGGCACGATCAAGGTGTTAGGGACGCCGGCGGAAGAGGTGGGCGGTGGGAAGCCGGTCATGGTTGACCACGGCGTGTTCCGCGACCTGGACGCCGTGATGATGTTTCATCCTTATCCTGGCGAGGTCGGGTCTGCCGGCACGGGCGGCGCGTCCCTAGCGCTGCGCGCGTTGGACATCACCTATCGGGGGAAGAGCGCGCACTCAGGGTTTGCCCCGTGGGAGGGGCGCAACGCGCTGGACGGGGTGATCCAGCTCTTCAATGCGCTCAACGCGATGCGGCAGCAACTGAAGCCCGATGCGC
>JBQTJG010000008.1:0-2469 GCA_052387355.1 Armatimonadota bacterium
GGGACCTGGAGGGGCGTGCCCGTCCACTTCCGTACCCACGATATTTTCCGAACCCGTATCTGGACTGTGCTTGAGCCGCTTCGGTGTTATAACTGTTATAATCCCTATCGCGCCCGATGGGGGATACGGGCACGGAAGACAAAACGCCAGGTTGTGCATCTCGTGCGTCAGGTGACGCCCATGGGCAACAGCGTTGGCGTCGCGGTTCCGCGCGAGCTCTTTAACGCCTCCGGGCTTGGGAAGGGCTGTGTGGCGGCGGTGCGACCAATCGGTATGGGACTCGCACCCAGCTCGGGGCCGCTCGCGACGTAGCGCGTCCACCCCATTGATCCTGGAGGTCAGGATGACGCCGCTGCCCGGCGAAGGCGGTCCATCACGGCACGGCCGACTCCGTGCTCAGCGATCCCCTCGACCACGATCACATCGAGCCCGGCGTCGTCGAGCTCGCGCAGTTGCGCGAACAGGTTCGCGGCAATCGTCGCTGCATCAGCCCGCGATCCCATCACACGGACCACAGCGCCTGAGGGGATATCCGCGGCGCTCTCGGCGGTCACCATCGCGCCGGCCCGCAGACCATCATCCCACGATCGCCGGATGGTCTCGGCCAGCTTTCCGGCCGCGCGTTCAGGCGGGACGTCAACCAGCACGACCCGGGTGCGGGGTGCGTAATGCCGGTATCGCGTGCCCGGCGAACGCGCCGGCGTCGATCGACTGGCGCCGGCCGGAACAGCCACCGGGCCCAGGATGGCTTCCAGCGTTTCGAGCGCGACCCCACCGGGTCGCAGGAGCGTGGGCGCAGCCCCGGTGAGGTCGAGCACCGTCGATTCTACTCCGAGGGGCGCCGGACCCGCGTCGAGCACGAGATCGATGACGGCGCCCAAGTCGGCGAGCACGTGCTGAGCCGTGGTTGGGCTCGGGCGGCCTGAGCGGTTCGCACTGGGCGCAGCGATCGGGCATCCAGCCGCGCGGATAAGGGCGAGAGCGACCGGATGCGATGGGATCCGGACGGCGAGGGTGGGCAGTCCTCCCCGGGTGACCGTGGGCACCCGCGGTGAGGCCGGTAGCACCAGGGTCAGCGGTCCGGGCCAGCACCGCGCAATCAGGGTGCGAGCGTTCGACGGGATACGGCTGACGACGCCGTGCAGCGCCGCTTCCTCAGCGACGTGCACGATGATCGGATTGTCGGCCGGCCGGCCTTTCGCGGCAAAGACGCGCTCGACAGCCGCGGCATTCAGCGCGTCCGCTCCGAGCCCATAGACGGTCTCGGTCGGAAATGCCACCAGCCCGCCCGCCGCCAGGATCCGCGCGGCATCGGCGATCGCGGCCGCGTCGGGACGGACGGGGTCAACTGGAACGCGCCGTGCCGGCAGAGCGACCAGGGCGCTATCCTGCGTCGGCCTCGCGCACAGAGTTCGCCTGCGCCTCGTGCCGCTGGCGCACCCGTTCACGGATCGCCTCGTCGCTGATCCCGAGGATCCGCGCGGCGAGCAGCGCGGCGTTCACCGCGCCAGCCCGGCCGATCGACACCGTGGCGACGGGCACACCCCCCGGCATCTGGACGATTGAAAGCAGGGAGTCGAGACCCCCGAGATGCTCCGTCGGGACCGGCACGCCGATGACGGGCAGGACGGTCTTGGCCGCCGTCACTCCGGCCAGGTGGGCTGCGCCGCCGGCAGCCGCGATAATGACCTTGAGGCCGCGCCCCTCTGCTTCGGCGGCGTATTGAAACGCCCAGTCCGGCGAGCGGTGCGCGGAGACGATGCGCAGCTCATGGGAAATGCCAAGGGCGGCCAGCACCTCAGCGGCAGCCTGCATCATCGGACGGTCTGACGTGCTCCCCATGATGATGCCCACGACCGGTCCCCCGTCCTGCCGGCTCATTCGCGCTCTCTCCTTCCGCCTACCGTGCGCTTGACGGCCCGCTGCGCCTCGCGGCCGGCTTCGCGCTCGCCGATCGCCTCGCGCTTGTCGTAGAGCTTCTTGCCGCGCGCGATGGCAATCTCGACTTTGGCCCGCCCGCGGCTGAAGTACAGGCGGAGTGGCACGATCGTGTACCCCTTCTGCCCGGCCCTGCCCGTCAGGCGTTCGATCTGCCGCCGGTGCAGCAGGAGTTTGCGGGGCCGCAGCGGATCGTGGTTGAAGATGTTGCCGGCGTCATACGGCGGGATGTGCAGGTGATGCAGCCAGACCTCCTCGCCCTGGACGCGGGCATAGGCCTCGGCCAGCGAGGCCCGACCCGACCGCAGGGCTTTCACCTCGGTGCCCGTGAGCACGAGACCCGCCTCGAGGGATTCCTCAACATGATACTCGTGGCGGGCGCGACGATTCGAGGTGACCAGTTTCTCGCTGTGGATCGCTGCCGCGGTCATTGTCTGGACGCTCCCTCGGTCGCGGCCAGCGTCCCTTCGGCTTCGGCCACCACCGCGCCACCCGCCGTCGTCATGACGGCCCTGGTCTGCCGGAGCGGAC
>JBQTJG010000009.1:0-30476 GCA_052387355.1 Armatimonadota bacterium
GAGGCGTGCTGGTCGGCGCGGCGGTCCTGCTGGGGCTGGGAACGATTGGGACCGCGGCGATTTCCAGCCTCTGGCAGCTCACCCTGACCGCGGGTGTGATCACCGCGCTCGGCGCCGGCGGCGCCGCGATGTCGGTCGCCGCTTCGCTGACCGCCCGCTGGTTCGACGCGCGGCGTGGCCTGGTGTTAGGAGTCGCCGGAGGCGGCATGGCTGCCGGACAGCTCCTCATCATTCCACTCCTCATGGCAGTCACCATAACGTGGGGATGGCGGATGAGCTTCCTGGTTCTCGGCGTCGGGTTTCTCATCCTGATCTTGCCGCTTACCCTCGTGTTCATCCGAAATGATCCGCAGGATCTGAGGCTGACTCCGTATGGGGCCGTTGAAGGGACCGCGCCAACGACGGCTGCGCAGCGGGCGGCTGAGCGGACGGGCATCGTGGACGCCGCCCGAACCTGGCCGTTCTGGCTCCTTGCCGGGAGCTTCTGGGTGTGCGGCTATACCACCTCAGGCCTCATCCTGACCCACCTCATCCCCCACGCCACCGAGCACGGGTTCCATGCCGGCCAGGCCGCGCAGGCCCTGGGAGTCATGGGCGCCCTGAACGTCGTTGGCACTGTCGCCTCAGGGTGGATCTGCGACCGCTTCGGCCAGCGTGGTCCGTTGGCCGCATATTATCTACTCCGAGGACTCTCACTGGTCTTTCTGCCGTATGTTGGTACCGTCCCCGGGCTCTTCGCGTTCGCTGCGATCTTCGGGCTGAACTACATCTCGACGGTGCCTGCGACGACCGCGCTCACTGCCAGGCTGTACGGCCGCTACTCGGTCGGCGAAGTCTCCGGGTGGATCTTCTTCTCCCATCAGATCGGCGCGGCCACGGGTTCGATCGTGGGAGGATACCTCTACGATCGACTGGGTAACTACACGCTCGCGTTTCAATCCGCCGCCCTTCTTGCGTTCGCGGCGACGGCGATGGTGCTGGCGATTCGCGAGCGTCCAACCGCAGGCCGCCCAGCACAACCGTTCAGTCACCGCGAGGTCGCCACTGCCCCGGGGGCCTGATGCCCCCAGAAGATTGCCAGAACCTGCTAGTCAACCCGATCCCTGCGACATGCTCAACTGCGAGCAGCTATCCTTCTGTTGCGGCAGGGGCGGGTGTATCGAGAGACGAAGGCGTGGGGGCCACACACCGGCCGCAGAAGCGTTCGAGACGGCGCACTGTCGCCGGGCATCGCTCGAGCAGGAGGGATACTCTGGGCCCGTACCTGATTCGTCGCCTGATCCTGGCAGTCCCGACTGTCCTGGGCGTGCTTACCGCGGTCTTCCTGCTCATCCGGCTGGTGCCCGGCGACGTCGTCACGCAGCTCATCGGGCTCGAGGCGAGCCTTCCACGCGGCCGGGCCGAAGAACTGCGCCGCCTCTTCGGCATTGACCGTCCTCTCCACGTCCAGTTTGCCGACTATCTCTCAAATATCGCGCATGGCAACCTGGGCAAGTCGCTGCGCACCGGCCGGCCGGTCGGCCCGGAGCTGGCTCGACGGTTTCCGGTCACGATCCAGCTCGCACTGATGGGCCTGCTGGCGGCCGTGGCGATCGGTATCCCTATCGGCATCCTGGCAGCACTGCACCGCGGACGGCTGGCTGACTACCTGGCCACAGGATTCGTGCTGCTGGGACTTTCAGTCCCGTCGTTCTGGCTGGCCATTCTGCTGATCCTACTGTTCGCACTCCGGTTGGGATGGCTCCCACCGGCCGGGTACATTTCGCCAGCAGAGAACCCGGCGGAGAATCTACGCCATATGATCCTGCCTGCGCTGTCGCTCGGCCTGATCCTCGCCGCCGCGAGCACCCGCATCGTGCGCAGCAGCCTGCTCGAGGTGCTGGGGCGTCACTATGTCCGGACCGCGCGGGCCAAAGGACTCTGGGAGTCCGCCGTGGTGCTGCGCCACGCGCTCCGGAACGCGCTCATCCCGGTGGTCACGGTCATCGGGCTGCAGTTCGGCACGCTGCTGGGCGGGACGGTGATCATCGAACAGATCTTCAGCCTGCCGGGCATCGGCCGCTACGCGCTCGAAGGGATCAACCTGCGCGACTATCCTGTGATCCAGGGCGCCGTGCTGGCGATCGCGCTGTCGTTCGCGCTGGTGAACCTGTTCGTGGATCTGTGCTATGGCTTCCTCGACCCCCGCATCCGATACGCTTAGCTGGACGCCGGAGCGGCGCGCCGGCCTCCGCAGGCGATTGCTCCGGCAGCCGAACGCCAGGATCGGTGGGGTGTTGCTGGCCGCGGTGCTCGCCGGCGCTACGCTCGCGCCCGTGCTCACGCCGCATGATCCGATCAAGATCGCGCCGGAGCAGCGGCTGCAGGGGCCCAGCCGCTCCCACCTGCTTGGCAACGACCTCTACGGCCGTGACACGTTCTCGCGCGTCCTGTATGGCGGACGCATCTCACTGGCGGTCGGCGCGCTCTCCGTCAGTCTGGCGCTGGGCGTCGGCGGCACTGCCGGCGCCGTCTCCGGCTACTGGGGCCGCTGGCTCGACAGCATCGTCATGCGACTCTCCGACGTCATGCTGGCGTTCCCGGCGATCCTGCTGGCGATCGGGCTGCTGGCCTTCCTCGGTGGCGGTTTCTGGAACGTTGTCCTCGCTATCGCCATCATCTATACTGCCCCTATGGCGCGGGTGGCCCGCGCCGCGGTGCTCACGGTCCGGCATGAGGAATATGTCGATGCCGCAAACGCGATCGGCGCAGGGGACGTACGCATCCTCCGCACCCACATCCTCCCTAATGCCGTGGCCCCCCTGGTCGTGGAGAGCACGCTGCGCCTGGCGCTGGCGATCCTCGCCGAAGCTGCCCTCTCGTTCCTCGGCCTGGGGACACAGCCGCCGGCGCCAACCTGGGGACAGATGATCGCCGAAGGCCGGACGGTGATGACCTTCACCTCGTGGCCGGCGATCGGCCCAGGCCTGGCGATCACGCTCACGGTGTTAGGCTTCAACCTGCTGGGTGACGGCATCCGAGATGCTCTCGACCCGCATTTGCACGGGACGTAGATCACCAATGAGGGGGGATGAGAAATGCGCAAGCTTGCTCTGCTGATCGCCGCCGCGCTGCTGCTCGCGGTTGGCCTCCAGCCGACGGGGCTCCTGCCCGCGGCGGCCCAGACCTCAGGGGCTCGTTACGGAGGGACACTCCGCCTGGGGATGCAGACCGATCCGGTCGGACTCGACCCGCACCTGTCGACCGCGACGGCCACGCGCAACATGATGGAGCACGTGTACGACACGCTGGTGTTCTACAGCGCCTCGGGCCGGTTCACGCCGGGTCTGGCCGAGTCGTGGACCACGTCGCAGGACGGCCTGACATGGACGTTCACCGTCAGGCGGAACGCCAAGTTCCACAACGGGCGGCCGTTCGTTGCCGACGATGTCGTCTACACTATCAACCGGATCAAGGACCCGAAGACCCGGTCGCCGCGCGCGGGCGACTTCGCCGACGTGGACTCGGTGACCGCCGCGGATCCTCACACTGTCGTGTTCAAGCTCAAGAAGCCCTTCGCGCCTCTCATCGCCAAGCTCTCCAACTCCCTGTCTGCCGCCATCGTGCCCAGAGAGGTCATCGAGAAGGACGGCGACCTGAACACGACTCCCACTGGCACGGGGCCGTTTCGCTTTGTGGGCTACACGCCGCAGCAGCGCTTGATTCTCGTCCGCAGCGGGGACTACTGGGAGACGGACGCAGGTGGTCGGCGACTTCCCTACCTCGACCGGCTCGAGTTCGTCTTCTTCCCCGACGCGATCGCCCGCGCCACCGCCATTCGCACGGGCACCGTCGACTTCATCGAATACGTCCCCTCCTCAGAGGTCAAGAGCCTGCGGACCGATCCCAATGTCGAGGTCGTGGGCGGCCCCTCCTCCAACTTCCGGGCGATCTACATCAACAATGCGGTCGCGCCGTTCAACAACGTGAAGATCAGGCAGGCGCTGGCGTGGTCGATCAGCCGGAAGGAGATCATCGATACCGCGCTCTTTGGCGTGGGGGGTCTCGAGGCGACCGCGTCGGTCATCCCGCCGGGGAACTTCTTCGCGCTGAGCCGGAACGTCTACGACAAGGTGGACATCGACCGCGCGAAGCGGCTGCTGGCCGAGGCGGGCCATCCGAACGGCTTTGAGGCCGACCTCTATGTCACCAGCACCTACGACTTCCTGCGCACGCCGGCTGAGATCATTCAGGCGCAGGCGGCGAAGGCGGGCATCCGATTGAAGATCATCGCCGCGGATTGGAGTGTCTACCTGCCCACGGTGTTCGCGAAGCGCTATGTGCTGACGATCCTGGGCACGTCGGGTCAGGTCGATCCGGACGACTACCTGTTCAACAACTTCCGGACCGGGGACGCCCGAAACTACATTAACTACTCAGACCCCCAGTTCGATCGACTGGTCGAGCAGGGCCAGACTACCGCGAACGAAGCGCAGCGCAAGCGCCTCTACGAGCAGGCGCAGATGCGGCTGCAGGAAACGGTGCCGATGGTGTTCCTCTTCCACTCGACGACGTTCGAGGCTATTCGCAAGAACGTCCAGGGGTTCGAGCACTGGCCGAATCAGTCCTACTACGGAGTGCGGCGCACCTGGATGACCCCGCGCTGAGCTCTTCGCGGCGTCTCTGAACCCGGGGGCGGGAATCCTTCCCGCCCCCAACTGCTACGCGCGGGCCCCGGCGGTCAGCCGGCCTGGACGAGCTTCGCCAGATATCGCAACTGTCCCAGGTGGTAGGCCAGGTGCTGGGCCGCGTGCATCAGAGCGAACGCCTTCGTTTCCTTGGTCACTTTCGCGCGCTGGACATCGACCAGCGTCATCAGGTCGTCGCGTGAGATTCCGCCGATGACCTCGCGCGAGAGCGCGGTCACACGCTCCAGCTCTGCAAGCAAGTCGGACTTCGTCAGGCGCTCGTGCCCGAACTCGGTATCGCGGTTCCGATGTGCGGGCCTGCCGCCGGCCACTTCACCGATCCAATAGCGCTCGGAGCCGGCCATGTGTCGCAGCAGGATCCCCACCGAATTCTGCAGGCCCGCGACGGTCCGGTTGATCTGCTCGTCGTCCAGCGGCGTGACCGTTTCGACGACCTGTCGCGTGAGGTCTTCGAGGGCGTGCAGATGTGGTTCCACGTATGGGTCCACCGGTCTCACCTCGTCGTCAGGGTCTTCTCCACAATGACCAGATCGTCCGGACACCAGGGATGCGGGACGAACGACGCGCGGAGCCCGTCGCTCGCCCGAGGGTCAGCAGCAAAGAGCGCGATGCGCTGTGCGCCGGACTCCCTGGCCCGCTCCGCGACCGCGCCGAACAGTGCGAGCCGATGGGCGGCCGGGCCGGTCAGGATCGAGATAATCGCCCAGTCGCCACGAGTCCCGAAACAGGCAATCCCCTCGGCGCCTTCCCCGGCGCGCAGCACCCGTCCGTCCTTGATCAGCCCTCCCAGTAACTCGGGAACGGAGCGCCGGAACCGCCAGCCCAGCGGTATCAGGCTCCGCCACCCCACCAGATGCGGCGATCGTTCGATCGCCTTCATGATGGCGCGTGCGTCGCCCGTGGTGGCAGGAACCACGGGCGCTTCGTATGGGGAATCGAGCGGTCCAGGACGGATCTCGGCGACCAGCACCGCGGCCTCACTGTACCGGACAAACCCGGTCCGTTCGGCGACCGCGAGCGCGCCGTAGTCACGGGCCGGCACCGCCGTCCGCACGGTGGTCGCGCCATACCCCCGGATGAGCGCTTCCGCCTCAGCCACCAGCCGGCGGCCGACTCCACGCCCGCGCGCCGAGGGCCGCACCCACAGGCCCTCAAACCAGGCCTCGCCGCGTCCGACGATCACCGCGTGGAGCATGCCCAGCAGCGAGCCGTCCTCCTCGATGCGCACGATCTGGCCGGGTTCCTCCGCCCACTCGGCCCATTCATCCGGCAGCGCGGCCTGATCGGACGGCGCGGCATCGTCCAGCGGGACGATGACGGTCTTCATGCGGCATCCGGCCCACTCGCCGAAGAGCCACGCAGACGCGCCAGGTCGGCCAGCAGTACACGTATGGCGACCCACAGGAACAGCCCGGCGGTGATCTGCCGGAACGCCGCCAGCGTTGATCGACTGGCGCCGGCGGCTTCGAGCTGCGCGGTTGCCAGGTGTCCGCCATCGAGCGGCAGCACGGGCAGCAGGTTCGCCATCCCGATGCTGAGGTTGATGTCGCCGGCGGCCCGAGCCAGCGTGCGCGGCCCTGCAGCCGACGCCTGCATCAGCATCGTCAATGCAGCCAGCAGCCCTCCAACCTCCACACGGCGCTTCTGGCCCGGGAGCGTGACGGGTTGCTCAGGGCGCGCGAGCGTGCGGAGCAGCACGCCGACCGCGATGTTCGCCAGCGGACCCGCCAGCAGCACCGGGACGCGACGCGCAGGGGGAAGCTGCTCGATATCGATGGCGGCGAACCCCCCGAAGGGAATCGGGCGCACCGTCACGTCAATGCCGCCGATGCGGCCGCGCGCCAGGACGGGGCCGAACCCGATGCCAACCTCGCGGACCATGCCGCCCGCGCGCCGTGCCGCGATCGCGTGCGCCACCTCGTGGAGCATCACGGTGCCGGCCAGCACACCCGTGGCCTCGGCCCAGCGCCTCCAGCTCATCGGCCCTCCGGCTCCTCTTTCTCGTGCCTCGCGGGAATGCGCGCGACGGCGGTCACACGGTCCCCTTCTTCGATGCGCTTCACCGCCACGCCCTGCGCCTGGCGGCCGTGAGCGGCGATCTCCTTGACGGTGAACCGGTTGACAATGCCGGTCGCCGAGATGAGCAGCACCTCATCGTCGTCATCGACCGCCCGGACCGCGGCAACCGGGCCGTTGCGCTTCGTGATCTTGATGTTAATGACGCCCATGCCGCCTCGATGCTTTAACGGGTACTGCGCAAACGGTGTGCGCTTGCCGAAGCCGAAGTCCGTGACGGTAAGCAGGGCGCGGCCCTCGCTGCTGTCGGCGAGCCCCACGACGCGGTCGTCGCCCCGCAGTCGGATCCCGATCACGCCCTTGGCCGTCCGGCCCATCTCACGCACCTGATTAACCTTGAACCGGATGGCCCGGCCGCCGCGGGTCGCCCGCGCAATCTCTGTATCCTTCTGGATATACCTCACGCCGACCAGCTCGTCGTTGCCCTCGAGCGTGATCGCGAAGATACCCGCCCGTTTGGCGTTGACGAACTCCATGAGCCCGGTCTTCTTCACCATGCCGCGCCGGGTGGCCATGAACAGATTGCCGGCTTCTTCAAACGACCGCAGCGGAATGATGGCGGTGACGCGCTCACCCTGGGCGACGGTGATGAGATTCACGACCGGGAGGCCGCGGGCCGTGCGGCCGGCCTCCGGCACCTCGTGGGCTTTGATCCTGTAGACTTTGCCGCGATTGGTGAAGACCAGCAGGAACGCGTGGTTCGTCGTCACAGCAATGTGCTCGACGACGTCCTCCTCCCGCGTGGTCATGCCGGCGACGCCCCGGCCGCCGCGGCGCTGCAGCCGGTAGGTCTCCAGCGGTTGGCGCTTGATGTAGGTGTTGCGCGTCAGCGTGATGACGACGTCGGTGTCGGGGATCAGGTTCTCGGCCTCGAACTCCTCGGCCTCCTTGCCGGTGATCTTCGTGCGACGGGGATCACCGTACTTCTCTTTGAGGCTCAGCAGATCTTCGCGGATCGAGGCCATGATCAGCCGCGGCCGCGGCGAGGTGGAGTCGGCCAGCATCTCCTTGAAGCGCGCGATCTCCTTGAGCAGCGCTTTGTACTCGGTCTCGATCTTCTCGCGTTCTAGCGCCGTGAGCCGCTGCAGGCGCATCTCGAGGATCGCGTCGGCCTGCGCCTCGGTCAGCTTGAAGGTGTTCACGAGACCGGTGCGCGCGGCCGGCACGTCTTTGGACTTGCGGATCAGCGCGATCACGTCGTCGAGATGCGCCAGCGCGATCTTGAGCCCTTCGAGGATGTGCGCCCGCTCTTCCGCCCGTAGCAACTCGAAGCGCGTGCGCCGGATCACCACGTTGCGCCGGTGGGTCAAGTAGTGTTCGAGCAGATCCTTCAGCGTCAACTGCTTGGGCGCGCCATCCACAAGCGCCAGCAGCATCGCGCCGAAGGTCGTCTGCATCTGCGTGTGCTTGTACAACTGATTGCGCACGATCTGCGGGTTGGCGTCGCGCCGCAATTCGATCACGACACGCAGGCCCCGCCGGTCCGACTCGTCACGCAGATCCGAGACGCCCTGCAGCTTCTTGTTGCGGACCAACTCGGCGATCCGCTGGATCATCGCGGCCTTGCTGACCATGTAGGGGATCTCGGTGACAACGATCGCCACGCGGCCGCCCCGCAGCTCTTCGAACGCCGTCTTCGCCTGCACGGCGATGCTGCCGCGTCCGGTGGTGTATGCCGAATGAATGCCGTCGCGGCCCAGGATGAGGCCCCCGGTCGGAAAATCCGGCCCCTTGACCATCTTGAGCAGATCCTCGAGCGACGTCTTGGGGTCGTCGATGAGCGCGACCAG
This sequence comes from Armatimonadota bacterium, assembly GCA_052387355.1. GTDB lineage: Bacteria > Sysuimicrobiota > Sysuimicrobiia > Sysuimicrobiales > Humicultoraceae > JBQTJG01. The sequence continues at coordinate 8,555 of JBQTJG010000009.1, forward strand.
CGCATCGACAATCTCGCCCAGGTTGTGCGGCGGGATGTTCGTCGCCATGCCCACGGCGATGCCGCTGGCGCCGTTCATCAGGAGGTTCGGCAGCCGAGCGGGGAGCACCGACGGTTCTTTCAGGCTCTCGTCGAAATTGGGGACGAAGTCGACCGTGTCTTTGTCGAGGTCCGCCAGCAGTTCGGCGGCGATGGGCGCCAGGCGCGCCTCCGTATACCGCATGGCCCCTGGGGCATCACCGTCGATGCTGCCGAAGTTCCCCTGCCCGTCGACCAGACGATACCGGAACGACCACTCCTGGGCCATACGGACCATGGCGTCGTAGACCGGGACGTCCCCGTGCGGGTGGAACTTACCCAGCACTTCGCCCACGATGCGGGCGCTCTTTTTGTACGGGGTGTCCGGCCGCAGGCCTAGCTCGGACATCCCATAGAGGATGCGGCGCTGCACCGGCTTCAGACCGTCGCGCGCGTCGGGCAGCGCCCGGCTCACGATGACGGACATCGCATAGTCGAGGTAGGAGGTCTTCATCTCCTCCTCGATCCGACGCGGGACGATTCTCAGTTCTTCCGCCATGGCCTTGGGTGGTCGCGCTCAGGCTCAGACGTCGAGGTTGCGGACGTCGCGGGCGTACTGAACGATGAACTGGCGGCGGGGTTCGACTTCCTCACCCATCAGCTTCCGGAAGATCTGTTCTGCGGCTTCGGCATCCTCCAGGTCGACCCGCAGAAGCGTACGGACGGCAGGATTCATCGTGGTCTCCCACAGTTGCTCGGGGTTCATCTCGGACAGGCCCTTGTACCGCTGAATCTCGACTTTCGCCCCCTTCCGTTCGAACTCTTGCAGGATGACCTGCCGCTCCTCCTCCGACACCGCATACCTCCGGTCCTTGCCGTTCTTGATGAGGTAAAGCGGGGGACGCGCAATGTACACCTTGCCATGCTTGATGAGCGCCTGCATGTAGCGATAGAAGAACGTCAATAGCAGGGTGCGGATATGGTTGCCGTCCACGTCCGCATCGCACATGATGATCACGCGATCGTAGCGGCGCTTCTCCAGCGAGAACTCATCCCCCACGCCTGTGCCCAACGCGGTGATCAGTGCGCGGATCTCCTCGTGCGCGATCATCTTGTCCTCGCGGGCCTTCTCGACGTTGAGGATCTTGCCCTGGATGGGCAGGATCGCCTGGTACTGACGATCGCGCCCCTGCTTGGCGCTGCCGCCTGCGGATTCTCCCTCGACGATATAGATCTCGCACAGGTTGGGATCCCGCTCGACGCAGTCCGCGAGTTTTCCAGGCAGCGTCCCCACCTCGAGCGCGCTCTTGCGCCGCACCAACTCGCGGGCCTGACGGGCCGCCTCGCGGGCCCTGGCCGCGGTCAGCACCTTCGCCACGATCCGCTTCGCGTCCGGCGGATGGGTGATCAGGTATTCGAGCAGGGTGTCGGCGACGATCGACTCGACGATGCCCTTGACCTCGGTGTTGCCGAGCTTCGTCTTCGTCTGGCCCTCGAACTGCGGCTCGGCCAGCTTGATGCTCAACACCGCGGTCAGGCCCTCACGCATGTCCTCACCGGTCAGGGTCGGGTCGTTCTCTTTGACCAGGCCGGCGCGTCTGGCATGGTCGTTGATCGACCGCGTGAGCGCCGACCGGAACCCGGCTAGGTGTGTGCCGCCCTCTGTGGTTGGAATCGTGTTCACGTAGGTCAGCACATGCTCGACGTAGCTGTCGTTGTACTGCACCGCGAGCTCGACCTCAACCCCGTCCCGATCCTTTCTGGCATGAATAATGTCGGAAAGTTTGGTCTTGGCGCGGTTGACCGCGGCCACGAGCTCTTTGATACCGCCGCCATGCTTGATCGTGGTCTTCCGGTCAGCACGCTCGTCGATCAGGCGGATCTCCAGCCCGGCGTTCAGGTACGCGATATCCTCGAGCCGCCTGATCACCACATCGAACGAGAACTCGTCGGCCGTCATGATGGTCGGATCGGGTTTGAAGGTCACCTTCGTGCCGCTGGGTTGGGCGACACCCCGCGCGCTGGCCAGCGCGGCTTGGGGCCTACCCCGCACGAACCGCTGGCGGTAGGTCTTGTCGTCGTGGTACACCTCGATCTCCAACCACTCAGAGAGCGCGTTGACGACCGATACACCGACGCCGTGCAGGCCACCAGAGATCTTGTACCCCCCGCCTCCGAACTTTCCGCCGGCGTGCAGCGTGGTGAGGACGACCTCGACGGCAGGCTTGCCGACCTTTGGAACGTTGTCGACCGGGATGCCGCGCCCATCGTCGAGGACGGTGGCGCTTCCGTCAGCGTGCAGGAGAACGTCGATCCGCGTGCAGGCACCGGCCAGCGCCTCGTCGACGGAGTTGTCCACAACTTCGTACAGCAGGTGATGCAAGCCGTCCGGCCCGGTGCTGCCAATGTACATCGCAGGGCGACGCCGGACGCCGTCCAGCCCCTCCAGCACCTGAATCTGCTGAGCGGTATACCCTGGGGCTTCAGGCATCAACGCACGCTCCACTCAAGCAAATGGGCACACGCGGCGTCGCGCATGCCCATAGAGAATTCTACCACCGGCGTCGAGAGGTGTCAACGGTGGAAACCCCCGTCCTGCCTAACTCTCCGCCATTCTGCGACGCGGCATTCGAACCAGATCGCCGATGCGTCTGGCCACCGTCGCCGCCGAGACAGGGGCGGGATAGAGCCCCGTCGTGGTCACCACAATCGCCCGCGGCGCCGGGCTTCGGAGATGGTCCCTGGCAACCCGGTCGAGCAGTTCCCGGGCTTCGGCCGTGCGTTGCAGGCAGCGGGCGTCGAGGATGGCCACCACATTCCGCACATCGACGACCACCTCACCGCCAAGGTGGACAAACATCGCCCGGCGCTACCTCGCTGTCCTCTTGGTCGTGCGGACAAGAGCGGGCAGGCGCCGGCGGGCGACCGGGAGCACGTCGGTCACGGCCTCCTCGCCGAGCTCACGGGCAAGCGCTCGCACAATGGCCGTCCGGCGCAGGCGTATTTCCTGGCCCGCAACAGTGTGCACCACGCCGACGGACAGCCGTCCGCCGCGAATCGCTACCGGTACGCTCACCTCCGCCAGGGCCTGCCCCACGATCCTCGACCACGCCTCCTGCGCGCGCGCCAGGCGGGCCGCCGGTTCGAGGTTCCAGGTCTGGGCAACCGTTCTCAGGATGTCCCGAATTGGGGTGACCATGCTGTCTCCATCGCGTTTCCGGCCTCGATCGTGAACAGTCTGGGGACCCGCTCCAAACCGGGCAGACTGGTGGCCGTCGCCAGCGTCTGGGCCTCGCCACCGATCTCCAGCACCCGGCGCTGGCGCTGTGGGTCGAGTTCGGCCAGCGCGTCATCCAGCAGGAGCACGGGGCTCGCGCCGATCTCGGCGGCCATGGCTGCTCGCTCAGCCAGCCGGACCGCCAGCATGGCCGTCCGCCATTGCCCCTGCGACCCATAGGCGCGCAGCGTGTACCCGTCGAGCGCATACTCGAGATCATCCCGGTGCGGGCCGGAGAGCGTCACTCCCCGTCGATATTCATCGACACGCAGCCGAGACATTTGCGCCCGGGCGTCCGCCGAACGTTCATCGTCAGAATCCCCCTGCCATGATGGGCGATAGCCGAGCGTGAGCGCGCCGGATCCGCCAAGCCGTTCGAACCAGGCAGTCACGTGCGGCCTCAGGCGCTCAACATAGGCGGTACGGTGTCCGGTGATCCTCGCGCCCAGCTCCACCAGTTGAGCATCCCAGGCGTCGAGCCCGCTCGCCACCCCGCCCGCACGGCCCCTCTGTCGCAGCTCGGCATTGCGCTGCGTGACCACCCGATGATACCTGTGGAGGGCGAAAAAGTAGGCGGGACTGAGCTGGGCCAGCGCGCCGTCGAGCAGGCGCCGCCTCCCGCTCCCGGGCCCCCGAACAAGTTCGAGATCCCACGGGGCGGCCAGCACCACCGGAAGCCGGCCGAGCACGCTGCCTCGCGGGGTGACGACGCCGTTGACCCGCATCTGGGAGACGATCCGGTCGCCGTCCACCGTGATGGTGATCTCCAGTTCCTCCTCGCGCCCACGCCGCGAAATGTGCGCGCGCACGCGAGCCGCGGTCTCACCGCGCTGGATGATTTCCGCCTCGGAGGCTGTCCGGTGTGACCGCCCGGTGGCCACCAGGTAGATGGCCTCGAGCAGGTTCGACTTCCCCTGCCCGTTGGCGCCTAGGAAGACGATGGTGCCATCACCGATCACCAGGTCGGCGAGGGCGTAGTTACGAAAGGCGCGGAGCCAGAGCCGGCGAAGATGTGGCATCGTTGGTCCTGGCGACAACAAGCCGGGGGCCACCCTGGACGGCCACCACGTCGCCCGCGGTCACCTGCCGGCCGCGCCTCTCCTCGACCTGGCCGTTGACCAGGATTCGCCGCGCGGCGATCAGCGTCTTGGCCTCGCCACCAGTGTGTACGACGCCCGCCCACTTGAGCAGGGCGCCTAGCGCAATCCGCTCAGTGCGGATTCGCACCAACCGGCTAGGTGGCAACGCGCACCGGCGCCAGCACGTAGGTGTATTCAGACTGCCCGGTAGGCCGCAGGGCGCCGGGGCTGAGCGGACCCGTCAGCTCAAGCGAGAGATCGGCCGCCTCGAGGACAGAGAGGCAGTCGAGCAGGTACCTGGCGTTGAATGCGGTGGCCACAGTCTCGCCTTCGGACACCACGTCGATCTTCTCTTCGGATCGGCCATACTCGGGCGTGTTCGATGCAAGCACGAGCGTTTCTCCATTCGCTTGCAGACGGACCACGTTTGCCGAGTCTCGTGCGGTGATCGCCACGCGGCGAACAGCAGCCAACAACCGCTCGGTCCCGACGGTCACCCGCTGTTTGTGACCTTGCGGGATGACTTGCTGGTAGTTGGGGAACGGCCCAGGGATCAGTCGACTCGTGATTCTGGCTCCCGGCAATGAGAACAGGATCTGGTTCTCGGCCAGGGAGATCTCTACTTCGCCGTCAACGCCGGCCAGCGCGCGCGTCAGTTCGTGCATGGTCTTAGCCGGCACGATCACACCGACCTTTTGCGCCGCCGGCTTCGCGAGCGTCCCCATGCGTAGGGCAAGCCGACCTCCATCCGTCGCCACCAACCGGACTTCCGTGCCATCCACGATCAGGTAGAGCCCGGTAAGAAAGACGCGCGTTTCATCCGTCGAGACCGCGAACGCCGTCTGGCGCACCATGCTCCGTAGTAACCCGGCATCCACGCTGGCCACGGGCGCGGCGTCGGGCTCGGGCATGAGAGGGAAATCCGATGCCGGAAGACCCACGAGGTCATAGGTCACGTTCTCGCACTGCAGCTCAACCTCGCTCCCACCCTCACCCACTTTGAACTGCACCTGCTCGGGCGGCAGATTGGACACGATCTCGGCGAACAGGCGCGCCGGAAGGGTCACGGCGCCACCACGCTTTATCTTGGCGGGAACTTCGGTCTGGATCCCGTGGTCGAGGTCAGTGGCCGCCACTTTGACTGCATCCTTGCGCGTTTCCAGGAGGATGTTCGCCAGAATGGGCATGGTGGCGCGAGTGGATACGGCTCGCCCCACCAGGGTCACGGCCTTGTGCAGATGCTCGTGTGCGCAGGTAAACTGCATGTCCAATCCCCTTCTCTACTGTACTGTAGTTTAATTGAAAATACAGTCGTCGTAGTAGGCGGTGTGCGTAGTGTGGATAACCGGCGAACGGCAGGCGCGCAGGCCTCGCCGGCGGTTTGGCGGATGTGGACGGGATGTGGAGAGCATGGGACAACGGGTGCATTGTGCGACAGTCAACGACACAGCGCGGTGAGGCCCGCACCCGTGTGCACAGATTATCCCCGCTGACGCTGCAGGTCTTCCATCAGGCGTTTGAGGCTGGCGGCGAGGTGAGCATCGCGGCCGAGGGTTTCGCGCACGCGCTGGCACGCGTGCATGACCGTGGTGTGATCGCGCCCTCCGAACTCCTCGCCGATCCGCGGGAGTGAAGCATCGGTGATCTCCCGGGCGACATACATGGCCACCTGGCGCGGGAACGCGACGCCTTTGGTCCTCCGCTTGGCCCGCATCTCCTCGACCCGGATGCCGAAGAATTCCGCCAGCGCAGCCTGAATCGACTGGATGGTCACGACGCGCGCGCGGGTCGGGGGGAGCAGATCTCGCAGCACGTCCGCGGCCAACTCGACCGAGATGGGGGAGCGGGTGAGCGACGCATAGGCGACCACTCGGATCAGGGCGCCCTCGAGCTCACGGATGTTCGTGGGAATCCGCTGCGCGATGAACTCGGCCACCTCGTCGGGGACGGCGATGCCCTCGCTCTCGGCCTTCTTGCGGAGAATCGCAATGCGCGTCTCGAGGTCGGGCGGCTGGATGTCGGCGATGAGGCCCCACTCGAACCGGCTGCGCAGCCGATCCTCCAGTGTCGGGATCTCCTTCGGGGGGCGGTCGGACGTAATAATGATCTGGTGGCTGGCCTCATGCAGGGTGTTGAAGGTGTGGAAGAATTCTTCCTGCGTCCGCTCCTTCCCGGCCAGGAACTGGATGTCGTCGATCAGCAAGACGTCCACGTTGCGGTAGCGTTGCCGGAAGTCCAGCGTCTTGTCATCCCGGATGGAGTTGATGAGTTCGTTGGTGAATTTCTCGCTGCTGACATAGGCGACGCGGGCCAGCCCCGCGAGCAGCACCCGGTGGCCGATCGCCTGGAGCAGATGCGTCTTGCCCAGGCCCACGCCCCCGTAGATGAACATCGGGTTATACGCGCGCGCCGGCGCTTCGGCCACGGCCATCGCTGCGGCGTGGGCGAAGCGGTTGCCGGCGCCGACTACAAACGTTTCGAACGTGTACTTGAGCGAGAAATGGAGTCCCTCCGGAGTCCGTGGTGGCGCAGGAGACGTGGCGATCCGAGGGGCCGGCGCGGGCTGCGGCGCCTCTGCCACGGTGATGCGGACGTCGACCGACCGGCCGACCGCCGCGCGCAGCGCGCCGCGAATCATCCCCAGAAGCCGCTGCTCGACCCAATCTTTGGCGAACCGGTTCGGGACCGTAAAGGCAAACGTGTCTCCCTGAAGTCCGACGGGACGCATGACCTTGAGGAATGATTCCAGGGTGGGCTTATTGAGTTGTCCTTCGATCCTGCGGATGGCTTCTGTCCACAACTCGGAGGGCGAGACATCAATCGACACGGTCAGCTCCTCTCGTCGAGCACGTGGCCGCCTTGCGCGGGCGCCTAGGGCTTGAAGACCTCGTCGAGGTACGCGATGCCTTCCTCCGTCAGAGTGCGCTTCCCGCGACCCTTGCCGGTGACGAGGTTCAGGGTCTGCAGGCCCTGGAGTTCGCGGTAGGCGGTGCTGTGACTGATGTCCAGTTCCTTGGCGATCATCGTGGGGCCTGCCGCGCCGAGTTCCGCGATCAGCAAGAGGACCTTTTTCTGTCGCGCGGTCACCTCGGGATGCCGGCGCGCCGCCGGCTCCGGAGCCGATGGCGCCAATGGGCCGGCATCGCGCCGGGCACTCATCGTGACGACCGTGCCACGCTCGAGGTTATCTTCGATGGTGAGTGTGCCGCCGAGAAACTGCATCTGCTCTTGCGCGACGGGAAGTCCGCTGCCGACGCCACGAATGAACCGTCGCATCGCCTCCGTTGCTGTCGAGAACCCCGGCAGCAGCGCGCGGGCCTTGTCCCCGATCCCGGGTCCCCCGTCGGCGATACGAATGGTGTTGCCGTCGTCGAGGACGGTGATCGTGGCGTTGCGAAAATACGCGTGGATAAGGTTCTCCATGATCTCCCGGATGACGATGAATGGCACGCGCCCGCCGCGCTCGCGCGACACGGCGTACGTGCGTGCCGCAAGTTCACCGACGAGGGAATGAAAATCATCGCCCCGGAGCGAGATGACCTGCGGCGCGGCCAGCGGCGAGTCGTAGATCGCCAGCCGGGCTTCCGGTTCCTCGCTGCTGCTTGGGGATGACGGCGCAACCCGCCGCTCCTCAACCAGCCGCGCGATAAGTTCGCGTATGGACATCGATTCCTTGCTGCGCAGCCGATAGGTTGGCCGCCCTTGCGAGGATTCCTACTGACGACGACCCGCGAGAGCCGGATTTCACGCCGACCCCTGGACCGTCAACGGGCTGGCATCGCTGTGGATAACTCTGGGCGGTCGGACAAGGAGTTCGCGCCGGGAGTACGGTTTCCTGCCGGCGGTTCGGCAGCCCCCAATCCAGTGTGTGCAGGTGTTTGGACGGTTATCCACAGGTGTGGAGAACCTTGTGGATAGATTCGCCTTTCCGAGGGATGCTTCTCGGGAAATCCGCTTGGCCAGCGAATGTACCGGTCCGAGAGCTCGAATCGTTTACGGGAAAGATGTGGACAATGGGTGCCATTGCCCACAGGCTACACACAGGTGCGCGAAGAACCGACAGCATCTGATTGTCAGGTAGAGCGGCGGGGGCGGCGGCCCGGGCGTTGCTGGGCCTGGGGCGCTATGTTATAGTAGGCGCTGCGTCGGAGGGATCCGCATGAAACGCACCTTCCAACCAAAGAGACGACCTCGCAGGCGGGTGCACGGGTTTCGCGCGCGTATGCGCACACCGGGCGGCCGCCGGACGCTCCAGCGCCGTCGGGCCAAGGGGAGGCATCGGCTCACTGTCTCAGGGTAACGCCGGATGCCTCCCGAGCGATTCATCGGGCGGCTCACGCGAGAGGACGAGTTCCGTCGCGTGTACCTTGAAGGCTTTCGTCGTTCCACCCCACTGCTCGTGATCCACGCACGAGCCAACGGCCTGGGGGCGGTTCGCCTCGGGTTCGCCGTGGGACGACGTTTCGGGGGCGCTGTCGTCCGAAATCGATTGCGACGCCGGCTGCGAGAGGCTGTGCGGGCTCATCACGGGCTGATCGGTGCAGGCGTGGACCTTGTCGTCGCCCCGCGGGCGGGAGCTGCGGGGGCGACCTACGCGAGCCTGCACGCCGCGGTCGGCACGGCGCTGGCGGCTGCCGGCCTACTCGACCCCGCACCTTGAGGCTACGGAACGCGATGACGCGGGTCCTGCTCGTCCTGATCGACGGATACAAGCGGATCTTCTCCCCATTGCTACCGCACGTCTGCCGCTTTCATCCGTCGTGCTCCACGTACGCGGCCGAAGCCATCGCGCGCTACGGCGCGGTACGCGGGCTCATCCTGGCCGCGCGCCGGATCGCACGGTGCCACCCGTTTCATCCCGGCGGCTATGACCCGGTGCCGGAGGAGGCCGCCAAATGATCAATCCGATCGATGTGATTGCCAGAGTGCTCGGGGTTGTGCTGCTGGCCCTGCACAGCGTGACAGGTAGTTACGTGGCGGCGATCGTTCTCTTGACCCTCGCGGTGAAGCTCGTGCTGCACCCGCTGACGCGGAAGCAGTTGCGATCGATGAAGGCCATGCAGGCCCTCGCTCCGCAGATGGAGGTCCTGCGGCGCAAGTACAAGGACGACGCCCGTCAGTTGAACGCCGAGGTGATGAACCTCTATCGGGCGAACAAGGTGAACCCGTTCAGCGGGTGTCTGCCGCTCATCGCGCAGTTGCCGGTGCTGTGGGCGCTGTTCGCACTGCTGCGGCAGGAGAATCTGTTTGGGGGAGAAATGCTCTTCGGGATCTCACTCGAAGCGCTTCCCACCCTCGAGATGATCCCCAGGCATCCACTGCTGCTTCTCGTCCCTTTCCTGACCGGCATCACGACTTTCTGGCAACAGCGGATGTCGATTACAGACCCGAAACAGGCTCAGATGTTTATTATTATGCCATTCTTCGTAGCATACACGTCGATCGCCGGGTGGTTCCCGCTGGGACTGTCGGTCTACTGGATCATTTCCACAGCGCTCTACATCGTCGAGTATTATGTTGTCGTCGGCCCGCCGAAGCCGCCTGGCATTGCACCTCCGAGGGCGCAGCGGTCCGCGGGTAAGGCGAAGCAGAGAGCAGAATTGCGAGAACCCCAATGACTGGCGTCGAGGGCGCCGGGCGCACCATCGATGAAGCGACGGAGCGCGCACTCAAAGAGATCGGGGCGCGCCGCGACGAAGTCGATGTCGAGATCCTGCAGGAACCTCGACCCGCGCTCCTTGGATTCGGGGGCCGCGAGGCCCGCGTCCGGCTGACCCGGCGGCCGTCAGCCGTCCAGGTCGCACAGGTATTCACGTCCTCCGTTCTGCAAATGATGGGCTACGACGTGACGGTGAGCGCGTCAGAGACCGCAGATGGACTCGCCGTGAATCTCCAGGGCGATGACCTTGGTGGGCTCATCGGTCGACAGGGACGGACGCTCGACGCCATCGAGCTGCTCGCCGCGCTCCACGTGCAGCGGAAGGCAGGCCAGCGGTTTCCCGTGATTGTCGATGCGGCCGGGTACCGCGCTCGGAGAGAGCAGACCCTCGTTGAGGCCGCCAGGGGGGCTGCAGATCGCGCTGCCAAAGAGAGAACCGCCGTGGCTCTCGAACCAATGGAACCCAGAGATCGGCGTGTGGTTCACCTGGCCTTGCGGGATGACGCCAGGGTTGAGACAGCCAGCGAAGGCGAGGACGAGAACCGGCACGTTGTCGTAGTTCCAAAGGCCTCACAGGGCGACACGGAATCCCCCGGAGAACCCCAACCCACGGAATCGGACGAGGAGTGAACCAGGCGCGGGCGCTACTGGAGGCAGGGGCCTCCAAGCTGGGACTACACCTGCCGCCCACCGCGCTGGATCGGTTCGATCGCTACCTCCAACAGTTCGTCGTCTGGCAGGAGAGATTGAACCTCATTGGGACCGCTGACCCGTTCGAGGTCGTCAGTCTGCACTTCATCGAAGCGCTGTTGCCGCTGTCTATCTTGAATGTTCCACCCGAGTCTCGCATTGTCGACGTCGGCTCGGGAGCAGGGCTTCCCGGGATCCCAATGTGGATTGCGCGCCCGGATCTGAAACTCACGCTCATCGAGGCCTCGAGGCGCCGCGTCGCCTTCATTGAGCACGTGCGCACTGTTCTTGCCGGCGAAGGTATCGAAATCATCTGGTCTCGGGCAGAAGACGTGGCCCGGCGGGCAAGATTCAGAGAGGCCTTTGCGGTTGCGGTTGAGCGGGCCGCCGCGCGGGTGAGGGCGGCCGCGGAGTTGTGCCTCCCCTTCGTTGAGGTAGGCGGTGCGACGATGCTGTTGAAGGGCCCCGCCGCGCTCGATGAGCTTTCGAAGGCGGTACCCCTCGTTGCGATCCTTGGCGGCGTTGTCGAGAGTTCACGGCTCCATGCGCTTCCCGGAACAGACCACCATCGGGCTGCAATCGTCTTACGGAAGGTCGGTCCGACGCCAGAGGCGTTCCCAAGGCGAGGGAAGAAGCTCGGTCAGGCGCGCTGATTACGAAGGAGAGAGGGAATACGCGCGCCGAATCGTTCAGCCAGTGACGTGAAGCGCATCGTTGCGATCGTCAATCAGAAGGGCGGCGTAGGAAAGTCCACGACCGCCGTAAACCTGGGCGCGTGTCTGGCGGCCGCGGGTCACAAGACGCTCCTGATTGATCTTGATCCGCAGGCGAACTCGACGAGCGGCCTGGGGATCTCACGCGAGCGCCAGACTGCGTCAATCTATGACGTACTCCTGGACGGAGCGGATCTCGCCGCCATCGTTGTTCACTCCATGGTGCCTGGGCTCGATGTCGCCCCGAGTACGATTCACCTTGCCGGGATCGAGGTCGAGCTCGCGGGCGCCGACGCAGCAGAAACACGGTTGAAGCGAGCGCTGGCCAGCGTGGAGATTGGCTTGATCCTCCTTGACTGCCCCCCCTCGCTCGGGCTGCTAACGGTCAACGCACTGACTGCTGCGACGGAGGTTCTCATCCCGATTCAGTGCGAATACTATGCGCTGGAGGGTCTGAAGCAGCTCCTGAAGTCGATCGAGTTGGTCCGACAACACCTTAACCCGGCGATCGATATCAGCGGCGTCCTGCTTACAATGTACGACTCCAGGACAAACCTGTCCGACCAGGTGGCTGACGAGGTCCGACGGTACTTCGGCCCACAGGTCTATGACACGATCATTCCGCGAAGCGTCAGGCTAGCAGAGGCCCCAAGCCATGGGATGCCGATCACGATTTATGACCCAGTGTCACGTGGCGCGCTAGCCTACCAGGCGCTTGCCCAGGAGGTGATTTCGCGTGGTCGACAACCATCCGCGACCGGCTGATCCGGAGAGATCAACAAAGCCATCGAGTCACGCGGGAGCTGGCAAGAGGGGGCTCGGTCGAGGTCTGGGAGCCCTCATCCCTGGCGCCGAGTCTGCCACGACGCCGGGGGTTGTAGAACTGCCCATCGACATGATCAGGCCGAACAGCCTCCAGCCAAGGTCAGACTTCGATCGCGAGCCGCTTGCCGAGCTGGAGGCGTCAATCAGGGAACACGGGGTACTCCAGCCGATCCTTGTGCGCCCCTCGGAAGGTGGCGCAGGCGGCTACGAACTGGTCGCCGGAGAGCGCCGATGGAGAGCTGCATCTACAGCAGGGTTGCGCTCGGTGCCTGCGATTATCCGTCACCTGGACGACCGAGGAGCCCTGGAAGCGGCCCTGGTCGAGAACCTCCAGCGCGAGGACCTGAATCCGCTTGAACGTGCGAGGGCGTATCGCCGGTTGCTCGACGACTTCGGGCTGATCCAGGAAGCTGTAGCCCGGAGGGTTGGTCGGAGTCAGCCGTCGGTTGCGAACACGCTGCGTCTTCTCGGACTTCCACCAGAAGTGCAGACCTCCCTTGAGGCTGGCAGGATCAGCGAGGGACACGCGAGAGCCTTGCTGGCTGTCGACGATCCGAAGACCCTGCTGAACATCTGGAGGCGCATCGAATCCCGAGGGTTGTCCGTGAGGGCCACAGAAGGTGAGTGCCGGCGGGCGGGTATTTCACGTGGAATACAGCGGAAGCAGCGTCACCTCGCAACGGAGAGTAGTATTATTGAACAAATGATTTCAGAACGGTTAGGATCACCGGTCAGCCTGGCGGTGCAAGGGAAGGGGTCTGGCGAAATCCGCGTCAAGTTCGTCTCGCTTGAGGACCTGGATCGGCTGATCGAGCTTCTGGCCGGACGCCCCGCGGGGAGCAGCCCCGCGGGCATCCGATGAGCGACTCTCCCGCATCCCTTCCTAGCCGGGACACTGCGTGGCTCCTGGTCTGCGAATGGACGCCGACGGCCAACCTGCGCAAGCACATGCTCGCGGTGGAAGCTGCGATGCGGGGCTACGCGCGGCGCTTCGAAGAGGACGAGGCACTGTGGGGGCTGGTTGGTCTGCTCCATGACTACGACTACGAGCGGTATCCATCGCAGGCGGCGGGTCACCCACTCAGGGGTGTTGAGCACCTCAGGGCTTTGCGATACCCCGAAGTCGTCTGTCGCGCGATCCTTTCGCATGCAGGCTACTCCGGGGTGCCGCGAGTGGCGCGGATGGAGTACGCGTTGCACGCCTGTGACGAGCTGACCGGGTTCATCGTCGCCGTGGCGCTCGTGCGGCCGTCGCGCAGCCTGGTTGACGTGGATGCCGCAGCGGTCCGGCGAAAAATGAGAGATAAAGCGTTTGCACGCGCGGTGGACCGGGAGGAGATGGTGCGTGCCGCCGATGCGCTCGGCGTGCCATTCGACGAGCACGCCACGCTCGTGATCGACGCGATGCGCAGTGTGGCTTCCGATCTGGGGCTTGGAGGGACACCGGCGCCCTAGGGTTGTAGGAACGCGCGTGCCTGAGTCCCAGGACAGGAGATGCGTGTCCGATCGTGGAACAACCCTCTTCCGGTCCCGGAGGAGAGGTCGCGTGATGCCCTTGGGTTTTGATTCCCTGATCCCGTACATGCTTGTTCTGAATGTCGCGCTCGCGGCGCTGGTCGTTGCGATGGTCCTCCGCCTGCGGGTTCTCGCGCGACAGGTGTCCGCTTCGGGCGGCGACCCGAACGTGTTGGCTCGCCTGTCGGCCTCCGAGCGTGAGATCGGCGCCGCTGCCCGGCGGCTCGAGGATCTCAGCGGCAGGCTCGATCGCCTGGGCGAACAAACATCACACTCCCTGCGGCGGATCGGCCTGGTGCGCTACGATGCATTCAAGGAACTCGGCGGTCTTCTCAGTTTCAGCGTCGCCTTGCTCGATTCGAGGCAGGACGGGATCGTGTTGAGCGTCCTCAACAATCGCGAGGGCGCCCGCGCGTACGCCAAGCCTGTGACCGGAGGACGCTCGACGTTCACCCTATCGGAGGAAGAGCGGCGCGCCATCAGTGAGACGTAGGCGGCGCCATCATGGTGTTCGCAGATCGACGTGACGCTGGCCGCCGTCTCGCTGCGGCCCTGGTCCACTTGCGCAGCCGACGCCCATTTGTGCTCGCGGTTCCGCGGGGGGGTGTCGTGGTAGGCCGCGAGATCGCTGATCACCTGCATGTCCCGATCGAGGTGGTCGTCCCCCGGAAGCTGCGCGCGCCGTTCAACCCGGAGTTGGCGATAGGCGCTGTGGCCGAAAGTGGCGCGGTGTTCGTCGAAGACGAACTCGCCCGAGGAATCGACGGCGCCTACCTCGAAGGCGAGATCGCTGCACAGCGACGCGAGATCACGCGGCGTGTGCAGGTCTACCGTGGCGGCCGGCCGCTCCCACGATTGACCGGGTACGCGGCGATTGTGGTGGATGACGGGATCGCCACCGGCGCTACGATGGTCGCGGCGCTTCGCGCAGTGCGGCAGTTGGAACCGTCGCATCTCGTCGCGGCCATCCCGGTGGCTCCGCCCGATGGGATCGCGCGCCTGGCCAAGGAGGCCGACGAAGTCGTCTGCCTGGAGGCGCCCGCAGTCTTCCACGCGGTGGGGCAATTCTACGAGGAATTCAATCAAGTCGAGGACGACGAAGTCCGGGCGTTGCTCATCGCCGGCCCGCCCCCTGCCAACATGCGATGATGTCTGACGCGGCGCCTCGCCGTACTTCCCTCTATGATGCGCATCGGGCCGCAGGCGGCCGCATGGTCCCGTTCGCGGGCTGGGAGCTTCCCGTGCAGTATGCCGGCATTACCGAGGAGCACCGGGCGGTCAGGACGCAGGCCGGCCTGTTCGACGTCTCACACATGGGCGAGGTACTGGTAGAAGGTCCTGCGGCGCTTCATGCTGTGCAGCGCCTGGTGACCAATGATGTGGCGCGGCTGGCGGTCGGCCAGGGACTCTACACACCGATGTGCGTGCCGTCGGGAGGTATCGTCGACGACCTGACGGTGTTCCGTACGAAGGAACAGTCATATCTGCTCATCGTGAACGCGGCCACGCGGTCGAAGGATGTGGCCTGGATCAAGGAGCATGCGGGCGCGGCCGACGTCCGTGACGTCTCGGAGGAGACCGCCCTGCTGGCGCTTCAGGGGCCCCGCGCCGCGCCGCTGCTCTCGGTGGTCGCCGGTCGCGACCTCGCACCGTTGCGCCCCTTTCACGTGATCGACGCCTTGTCGATCGCCGGGGTGCGTGTGACCCTGTCCCGCACCGGCTATACGGGCGAGGACGGATTCGAGATCGCGTGTCCGTGGGATGACGCGCCCATCGTGTGGGCGGCCCTTGTGAAGATGGGGCCGCCGCACGGCGCGGCGCCGGCCGGTCTGGGCGCCCGCGACACGCTCCGGCTGGAAGCCGGGCTCATGCTCTATGGACAGGATATCGACGAGACCACTTCTCCCGTGGAGGCGCGCCTCGGGTGGACGGTGAAGTTCGAGAAGACCGACTTTGTCGGGCGTGAGGCGCTCTTGCAACAACGGACCGACGGCGCCACACGGCGACTGGTGGGTATCGAGACCACCTCGGGTACGGGGCGGGCGATTCCCCGCCACGGATGCGCGATCAATGCAGACGGACAACGGGTCGGGGAGGTCACGAGCGGCACGTTCTCGCCAACCCTGCAGCGTCCGATCGCGATGGGGTACGTCCCCGCCGGCGCCTCGGCGCCAGGGACGGCCATCGACATCGACGTCCGCGGGCACCCCGCGCGCGCACAGGTGGTGCGGCTCCCATTCTACCGGCGCCCGAGGACGTAACGCACAGTGAGGTGAGACATGTACCCAGCCGATCGACGCTACACGCGCGAACACGAGTGGGCCAAACGCGAGGACGGCCGCATCCGTATCGGCGTCACCGCCTTTGCCGCGGAGCGGTTGAGCGACGTCGTGTTCATCGAACTGCCCAAGGCCGGCGCCGAGGTGCGGGCAATGGAGCCGTTCGGCGTGATCGAATCGGTGAAGGCGGCCAGCGACCTCTTCGCGCCGATCTCCGGGCGCGTCGTCGAAGTGAATCAGGGTCTGATCGATAACCCCGAGGCCATCAATCAGGATCCGCACGGCGGGGCCTGGATGATCGTTGTCGAACCCACGAACGCCGCGGAGTGGGAGGGACTGCTGGACGCGACTGCGTACGCCAAGCTGGTGGAAGCCGAATGACGACGTCGATGGACTGGCACCCGCACAAGTACATCCCGATGACGGCCGCGGAGCGCGACGAGATGCTCCGATCGATCGGCCGGGACTCTATCGAGGAGCTATTCAGAGACATCCCGACGGCGGTCCGCCTGCCGCGACCACTGGCGCTGCCGCCGGCGCTGTCCGACGGCGATCTCCTCGCCCACTTGCGCACGCTGTCCGACCGGAACGGCCATGCCGACCGCCTGGTCTGTTTCCTCGGCGGAGGGGCGTACGATCATCTGATTCCCAGCGTCGTCTGGCACCTGGCGGGCCGCGCAGAGTTCTACACTGCGTACACCCCGTACCAGGCCGAGCTCATGCAGGGTGAACTGCAGGCCGGCTATGAGTATCAGTCGATGCTGTGCGAGCTCACCGGTATGGATGTGGCGAACGCCTCGATGTACGATGGCGCGAGCGCGCTCGGCGAGGCTGCGGTCATGGCCCGCGACCTGACGAAGCGCGACGAGGTTGTTGTTTCGGCCGCGGTGCATCCGCATTATCGCGACACGCTCCGTACGTTCACGCGGCACCTGGGCATCGAGATCCGTGACGTGCCCCATGACGCCGGCGTGACCCCATCAGACCGCGTTCGTGAGGCGATCGGACCCGGGACGGCGGCGGTGATTGTGCAGTCACCGAACGTCTTCGGATGTATCGAGGACGGCGCTGCCCTGGCGAGGGCCGCGCACGACGCGGGCGCGCTCCTGATTGTCGCCATCGCCGACCCCGTGAGCCTGGGGTTGTTGACGCCTCCAGGCGCCTACGGCGCGGACATTGTCGCCGGTGAAGGTCAGGCGCTGGGCAATCATCTCAGTTTCGGGGGCCCATACCTGGGGATGCTTGCCACGCGGGAAGCGTTCGTGCGCCGTATGCCCGGTCGTCTGGTCGGGATGACCACCGACCACGATGGCCGCCGAGGCTTCGTGCTGACCCTGCAGACGCGCGAGCAGCACATCCGCCGCGAGAAGGCCACGAGTAACATCTGCACCAACGAGGCGCTGAATGCGCTGGCCGCCGCGATCTACCTGGCAGCGCTTGGACCCACAGGCCTACGGCGTGTGGCCGAGGTGAACGCCCGCCGCGCGCACTACGCGAAGGAGCGGTTGGCGACGATCTCCGGGGTGCGGCTCGCGTTCGGCGCGCCAACGTTCAACGAGTTCGTGCTGCGTACGCCGCTGGCTCCGGACGACCTCAACGCGCGCTTGCGGCCCCATGGGATCCTCGGCGGGCTGGCGCTCGGCCGGTGGTATCCCGAACTCTCGGACGGCTGGCTCCTCTGCGTGACGGAGGCGCGCAGCCGCGCACAAATCGATGCGCTCGCGGCTGCTGTGAGGGAGGCCGTCAACGCGTGAGCGTTCCACTGATCTTCGAACAGAGCATCCGGGGCCGGATCGCGACCTCGCTGCCCGAATCCGACGTGCCCGAGGTGCCGCTGGAAGAGATCGTCGGAGCCGAGCACCTGCGCCGCGAGGCGCCTGCGCTTCCCGAGGTCAGCGAGCCCGATCTGGTGCGCCACTACACCAGGCTCTCGCAGCGGAACTATGCGATCGACATCGGCTTTTACCCCCTGGGATCGTGCACCATGAAGTACAATCCCAAGATCAATGAGGATGCGGCCCGGCTGCCTGGCTTCGCGCGCCTGCACCCCAACACTCCACCGGAGCTCGCGCAGGGCGCGCTCGAACTCCTGTGGCGCCTGGAGGAGATGCTCTGTGAGATCAGCGGGATGGATCGCGTCACGCTGCAGCCCTCGGCCGGCGCCCACGGCGAGCTGACCGGTCTGATGATGATCCGCGCCTATCTCGAGGATCGAGGCGAACGCCGCACGCGGGTCATCGTGCCGGACTCGGCGCATGGCACCAATCCGGCGTCTGCGGCGATGTGCGGCTTCGACGTGGTGACCGTACCGAGCGACACCCGCGGGAACATCGACCGCGAGGCGCTGCGCCGGGTCGCCGACAACACGGTCGGGGCCCTGATGCTGACCAACCCCAATACGCTGGGCCTCTTCGAGGAGCGTGTCCTCGAGGTCGCCGAGATCATCCACGGGTGCGGCGGGCTCATGTATCTCGACGGCGCGAACTTCAACGCCGTGCTCGGCATTACGCGGCCCGGCGATCAGGGCTTCGATGTCATGCACATGAACGTCCACAAGACCTTCAGCACACCGCACGGCGGCGGCGGACCCGGGGCCGGGCCGGTGGCGGTCAAGCGTATCCTCGAACCCTATTTGCCGGCGCCGACGGTCGAGCGCGATGGCGACAGGTTCATCGTCAACCATGATCGTCCGAGGTCGATCGGTCGGATGCGCGCGTTCAACGGCAACTTCGGCATCTTCGTGCGGGCGTACACGTACCTGCGCGCCTATGGGCCGCTGCTGCGTCAGGTCTCAGAGGCCGCGGTCCTCAACGCGAACTACCTGCTGGCGAAGCTGCGCTCGCACTTCGACCTGCCCTACGATCGTACGTGCATGCATGAGTTCGTCCTCTCCGGCCAGCGCCAGAAGACGCAGTACGGTGTGCGGACGCTCGACATGGCTAAGCGCCTGCTGGACTACGGGTTCCATGCGCCCACGATCTACTTCCCGCTCATCGTCGACGAGGCGATCATGATCGAGCCCACCGAGACTGAGAGCCGGCAAACCCTAGACGCGTTCGCGGATGCGTTGATTCGTGTCGCACAGGAGTGCGCGACCGATCCGGGCGTCGTGCGGTCCGCGCCACACACGACCGTCGTAGGGCGGCTCGACGAGGTGGCCGCGGCAAGGAAGCCCAACCTCAGGTGGCGTCCGAAGTCGGGCGTCGCCAGCCGGGCATGACCGCGCTGCCGACGATCGCGGACATCCGGGCGGCGGCGGACCGGATCGCTTCGATGATCTATCGGACCCCGGTGGTGTCGTGGGACGTCGCGGGAGGCATCCTGCTCAAACTCGAGAGCCTGCAGCCGACCGGAGCCTTCAAGGTCCGGGGGGCGGCCAACCACCTGCGCGTGGTGCAGGGGCATGTCCCGGGCGTGGTGACCGCGTCGTCGGGTAATCACGGACAGGCCGTCGCGTACGTGGCCGCCCGCCTCGGCCTCCCGGCTGTCGTCGTTGTGCCCGAGACGGTCAATCCGATCAAGGCACGCGCGATCACGGGTTTTGGAGCGGAACTGGTTCGTTGCGGCACGACGATGGACGAGCGGTACGACATGGCTGATCGATTGGCGAAGACGCGCGGACTGCACATGGTGCCCTCCTTCGACGATCCACTGGTCATCGCGGGTCAGGGCACCTGCGGCATGGAGATCGCGGAGCAATGTCCTGATCTCGCTGCCGTCGTTGTCCCGGTCAGTGGCGGCGGTCTGATCTCAGGGGTGGCGCTCGCGCTGAAGGCCCTGCGCCCGACCGTGAAGATCATTGGGGCAGAACCGCAGGGTCTTTCCAGATTTGCGGCTTCACGCGCAGCGGGGAAGAGGGTGATGGTCCCCTTTGTGGACACTGTCGCCGACGGCCTGCGGGCCCAGCGCCCGGGAGCGCTGACCTGGGAGGTTGCTGCGCGTACGGTCGACGAGTTTGTCCCAGTGAGCGACGACGCTGCCCTCGAAGGGGTGCGGCGTCTCTGTCAGGAGGCCCATCTGGTGGTCGAACCCTCCGGTGCCGTGGCGGTCGCCGCCGTGCTGTCGGGCCTGGTGTCGCAGCGTCCAGCCCTGGCGGTGGTGAGCGGCGGCAACCTCGATCCCGGACTCCTTGTCAGTCTGCTGACCCGTCCAGCCTCATAATTTCGCGTCCGCGCGCGCCAGGAAGAGCCTGATTGGGAGAAGCCGCGCTATCGAACTCTAGTTCGCCATGGCCGGCCTTGATACACGTACATATGTTCGTGTAGCATCGCGGTGGAGGTGCTGCATGGGGAAACCCCTCACTTCACGCCAACAGGAGATCCTGAGTCACATCGCTCAAAGTATTCGTCGGACGGGCATTGTGCCTTCGGTACGCGAGATCGGTCAGGCCCTGGGCATGCGATCGCCCTCGACCGTGCACCAGCACCTGACGGCGCTGGCGCGCAAGGGATACTTGCGCCGTGACGGCGACCGGATGCGCGTGCTCGAGCTTACTGATCGCCGTGTTCGGTACGAGGATGAAGCAGTCGTGTCCCTCCCTTTGGTCGGCCGCGTCTCGGCCGGTGTGCCCATTCTCGCGGAGCAGCAGATCGAGGAAATGATCCCCATTCCCCGGCGTTTCGTCGGATGGAACGACGAGAGCTTCTTGCTGACCGTCCGCGGGGACAGCATGATCGGGGCCGGCATCTTCGATGGCGACCTGGTGATCGTCCGGTGTCAGTCCACGGCGACCACCGGCGAGATTGTTGTGGCGTTGCAGGGAGACGAAGCGACCGTCAAGCGACTGGCGCTCTCCGAGGGGCGTCCGTATCTTCGCGCCGAGCACCCGGCCTACGCGCCGATTCACGGTGAGTTCGAGATCCTCGGAAAGGTCGTCGGGTTGCTGCGGCGGTACGCCACGGAGATCCACGCATGATCGCCGACCTGTCGGTGCGTCCGGCATTCGCCCGCCGGCTGCGGACCGGACGCCGGCATCGCAGCCGGCCGCGGACTCAGGTTACCCCGCACGCCAGCCTCTGGGCGCGGTTCGGTGATGACCGGCAGGCGGTTCGATTGAAGCTCATCTTGCTGGCGACCTGCGTGCTCGTCGCGGCGCTGCTAGAGGTGTCCTGGTGACCGCAGTCTGGCGCGTCACCACCGCGGTCGGGCGCGCACCGGGAGCGCGGGGGACAATACACCGATCTCCGCTCTGGGTGGCCGCTGCGTCCTAGGATTCGGCTCCCGCAGGGCCTCGGACGGCCACCGCAGAATCCTGCTCCAACCACGTGATGCAGCAACCCACCGATCCCCATCTGCTGGAGGGCGAAAAGCGCCTCGAGGCTGGAGACTGGCCCGAGGCCGAGGCGGCATTCAGGCGCGCCGCTGAGGCCCGTCCCACGTCAGCCGTGGCGCAGAGTAAGCTTGGTGTCGCGCTCGTCCACCAGCGTCGCCTCGAGGAGGCTGAGGGGGCGTTTACGCGGGCGGTCAAACTGGATCCGCGCCATGCCCCGGCGTGGAGCAACCTTGGTAACGTCTACCGCGAAACCGGGCGTACCGAGCAGGCGCTTGAGGCGTATCAGAAGGCGGTCGAGGCTGATCCGGACTATTGGATCGCCCACCAGAACCTCGGCGGGCTCTACAAGCAACTAGGGCGGACCGGCGAGGCGATCGCGTCACTCCGGCGGGCGACGAAACTCTCGGTGCGTGGGGCGTTCCAGCGTCCTGCCGGAGAAGGCAGGCGTCGCATGGGCTGCATGGGCGGGGCGGCCGCGCTCATCGTTCTGCTTGGCGCCGCTGCGCTCGTGCTGTAGGAGCCCGGCCCAAGTGCACCGGTTCTTCGCGTCCGGCCGGTACGTGATCCTGATCGCTGTGGCCGGCTCGTTCGTCGCT
>JBQTJG010000010.1:0-1533 GCA_052387355.1 Armatimonadota bacterium
CTAAAAAAGAGGGTCCACAACATGGATACGGTCCAAGTCAAAGTTCCGCGTTGGATGGTCGCCTGCGGCGTGCCGGCAGCGCCCTGGTCTGCGGGCGCTGCGGCGGCGCTTAAGCCGTCCCCCGAAGCCGCGCCCAAAGGCTTTCAGCTCACCGCCGAAGAGAGCGTGCGGTTCCTGCGCATCGTGTCCGAGTGCGGCCGCATCCGCCGCCACTACGACATCTATCGCTGGCTCAGCGGCGAGGTGCAGCATTTTCTGCCGCACGAGATCCTGCTCTCGGCCTGGGGCGATTTCGTCAACGGGGATCTGAAGCTCGACCTCGCTTCGGCTCTTCCGGGCGTGCGCACCGCGCAACTCGCCCACTGCCGCGTCGATCCGCTCATCCGCCAGGCGTACGCGCGCTGGATCGACGCCGGCCGAAGCCCCGTGCTGCTCAAGCCCGCCGACATCGAAGCGACGCAGCACTGTCACTGCGCGATTCACGCGGCGCTGCGCGACATGCGCTCGCTACTGGTGCACGGCGTGCACGACAAGCGCTCCGGCCACGAGAGCCTCTTCATCGCGCTGAGCTCCGGGTCGTTCACCAAGGGGCGCAGCATGCCGCGCTTCATCTCTTTTCTGGACCCGCTGGTCGCCCAGATCGACGCCGCGTTCCGCAAGGTGCCCGCATTCCCGCTCGCCGGCGCGGGCTCGGCGCTGCGCGACGGGGCCAACATGCTCGACTTGAGCGCGCGCGAGCTCGAGGTGCTGGAATCGATCTGCAGGGGCAAGACCAATCTCGATATCGCCGCCGCCCTGGACATCAGCCCCTTCACCGTGAAGAACCATGTGCAGCGCATTTTCAGGAAGATCGGGGTCACCAACCGGACCCAGGCTGCCGCGCGCTACTCCGAAGCGCTGCGGCAGGCCGCGTCGAGCGTCGCAAAACGGGACAACAGGACGCCCGGGACACAAACGACCGAAGCATTCCAGCCAAGCGCCGCCTAGCGGATCCCATGACGCCGGTCCGCGTGCGGGACTACGGGGGCGAGGATGCAGCGCGCTGGGAGGCGTTCGTCGAGCGCTGCCCGGAAGCGACGTTCTTCCACCGCATTGGCTGGAAGGAGGTGCTCGAACGCTGCTTCCGCCACCGCACCCATTACCTGCTCGCCGAACGCGGCGCCGAGATCGCCGGCGTGTTGCCCCTCGCCGAGGTGAAGAGCCTGCTTTTCGGCCATGCGCTCGTGTCGCTGCCCTTTTGCGCGGTGGCTGGAGTGGCCGCCAGCGAGCCCGAGGCGGCGGCGGCCTTGCACCGCGCGGCGCGCTCGCTCGGCGAGCGCCTTGGCGTAGCGCATCTCGAGCTGCGCAATCCCGCGCCGCGCGAGCCCGGCTGGCCGCGCCAGGAGCTCTACGCGAGCTTCCGCAAGACGCTCGCCGCCGGCGCCGAGGCCAACATGATCGCCATCCCGAGCAAGCAGCGCGCGATGGTGCGCCAGGGCAACAAGGGCGGCCTCGCCGCAGAGCTCGAGGCGGGCGAGGAGCGCGTCTTCGCGC
>JBQTJG010000011.1:0-2276 GCA_052387355.1 Armatimonadota bacterium
GGTCTTCGGGTCGGCAATGCGTTCCAGCGAGACCTTGACGTCATCGGCGGTGAAGTCGTCGCCGTTGTGGAACTCGACGCCGGCGCGGAGGGTGAAGGTGATCGTCCGTCCGTCGGCGCTCGTCTCCGATCGTTCCGCCAGGTCGGGTCTGATTTCCATCTTCTCGTTGAACTTGACCAGACCGCTGTAGACGTGGCGGCCGATCATCGTCCGGCAGGAGATTTCCGTCGTCAGGTGCGGGTCCAACCTCAAGCACTCGCTGTTCGCGCCGACGACCAGTGTCCCGCCGCGAGCAGGCGCCGAGAAGCCGGCCGGAACTCCGCACATCAGCAACGTGAGTGCCAATCCCAAGACGACCAAAAGCCAGACTCTATGCCGTCTCATGACGGAAGCAACCCCCGCGCTGTATACTGGATACATAGCCTGTCACCTCTGTGAGATAAATTCTGACGTTCGCGGGGGTTATCCTCTCGCATGAGTAACCGGGTCGACGCGCTGGTGGAGGCAATCGGCATCAACGTCTCGCCGGGTGGTAGGGCGTCAGGATTTCTACCCGTCGACGGCTTCTCGCACCTGGATGTCCCCGTGTCCATTAGCCGCGGCGGGGAGCATGGACCCGTGGCCGTCGTCATCGCCGGCGTCCACGGCGGCGAGTACAATGGCATCGAGGCGGCCAGACGACTGGCGCGTGACCTTGATCCTGCAGCGATGTCCGGCACGGTCGCCGTTGTTCCGCTCGCCAACCGGGCGGCGTTCCATGCTCGCAGCCACAACGGCGCTCCTCCCGATGGCCAGAATCTCGCCCGTGTGTTTCCTGGCTCTCCAGATGGCCGCGCGCTCGAGCGCGTCGCGTATGCCATCACGTCGCGCCTCATCGTGCATGCCGACCTCCTCCTCGATCTCCACGGGGCTGACGCCCTGGAGGACCTGACCCCGCATCTCTACATCCCGCCGCTGGAAGCGACCAACGATCGTCCCTGGAGTGGATGGGACCTCGCGGAGGTGTACGGGATCGAGCTGGTGGAGCTTGTTCCTCCCGGCAAACTTGCCGGGTCAGCGGCGTCGGCGGGCGCGGCGGTCGGCATTCCCGCGATTCTCCCTGAGGCGGGGGCGTTCGGGCACATCACGGAAGACGCCGTCCGCGTGCACTATGACGGAATCCTCAACGTGCTCAAGCGAGTCGGCATCCTGGAAGGGACTCCAATGCCCGCGCGGCGGGCGCGGCGGGTGCGTCACGACCGCATCCACTCACCTATGACCGGATGCTTCTATTCCGAAGTCCGCGCGGGGCACCACGTAACGAAAGGCCAGGTGCTTGGCAGGGTGACCGACTACTTCGGGCAGTCCAGCACTCCCGTGTATGCGCCTTCGAGCGGTGAGGTGGACTTTGTTAAGTATTCCCACGCCACGAACACCGGGGATTCACTCTCCCTGATCGCCGTCGACCTGGGCGAGGACCGTGACCGTCGCACCTGAGCGTCGCCAGGCTGATCCTATCGCGATACGCTCACTCGGACTCCGGACGCTCTCGACCTTTCGGACCGGTCCAGCGCCGGAACAACTCGTGCCCGATGGCGAACTGATCGAGGATTTTCCCGACGGTGTGATCGATCAGGTCGCCGATGGTTTTCGGGGTATGGTAGAAGGCCGGCACCGGCGGAAGGATGACGGCGCCGATTTCGGCGGCCCGCACCATGTTGCGCAGATGGCCGAGGTGCAGCGGGGTCTCCCGAGGAACCAGCACGAGCCGCCGGCTCTCCTTCAACGTCACGTCTGCGGCTCGGACGAGGAGATCATCGGTCAGCGAGTGCGCAATGGCCGACAGGGTTTTCATCGAGCATGGGGCCACGACCATCCCGGCGGTCTGGAAGGACCCCGAACTGATCGATGCGGCAAGGTCTCGAGGGTCATACACCACGGACGCGAGATCCATGACGTCTTTCGTGGAGTACGAGGTCTCCAGCGCGATGGTCTTGCGCGCCCCTTCCGAGATGACCAGGTGGGTTTCGACGTTCACATCCTTCAGAACCTCAAGCAACCGGATGCCGTAGATGGGGGCGGAGGAACCGGAGATGCCAACCACAATGCGGGGGCTGTTCACGGTGCGTCCCTAGCCGCAGCACGCGTCGATGGCTAGGGCCCCGTGGCGCATGGCAGAGGTATTCTCGGACTGGCTACCGAATCCTCCGGCACATCCAGCGCAGTGGCTGACTGACATGTATGTATCCGGTAGGGAGAATGGGTCCCATCGCAGAGTCCCTCGCAGCCGGAGACCC
>JBQTJG010000012.1:0-5595 GCA_052387355.1 Armatimonadota bacterium
CGATCTCCTGGAGCTGCACGTCGGTACAATCGATCCGGAGCTGAGCCGGAACGGCTCCCGGGGGCGCGGCGACCGTTGGGTCGCCAATCCCCGGGAACACCGGCGCCGGTGACAGTAGATACATCGCTTCGTCCTCCTCTCTAAACCCCGAACGACCGGGCTACGGCATCTGGAGTCTGTCCGTCAGTTCGTGAATCCCCCGAAGACTCGACAGCGGCGGCTAAAGTTCGCTTGGCTCCAGTTACGGTGAAACTTGCAGCCACTCGTTCTCGAAGGCGTTGGTCTCATACACTCCGACCCCATTTTCCTGGTTCGTCTCGCTCACCTTGTAGCCGGTCACTGTCATCGCGCGAATGATGTCCGCGGGCGGTATGCCGGCCGCCTTCCACGTCTCGATGAACTCGGTCGCCACTTCGCCGCGTGTCGTGCCAGGCACGTAGTAATCAGCGTCGTGTCGAGGACGCGAGTGAGCGCCATCGGGCGCACTGGCCCCGGTGTTTCGACCGTGATCCGCGGGGCGGGATCCACTCTGCCAAGATTCACGTACACCGTCAGTACTCCGCGTAGACAGACTTGGACTTGTTCTTGAGCAGAGCGTCGAGGCGCCGACGAAAATCCGTCGCGAGGATCATTTTCTTGTTTCCGATGCTCGAGAACTTCTGCTCTTCCCTAACAAGCGATTCCACGCCGTTCCGAATGTCCTGATCGAGCTCCAACAGCTTGCGCTTGAGGTCGCCCGCGGAGAGCGCGGCGGCGCCGCCTGGCTGATTGCAAATCAGCTGGAAGTACTGTTTGATGCTGGACCAGTGGAACGGGAACATCCATGACGTCGAGCCTGGCCGGATGAAGGAATCGTCATGGCCGGCCTGAGAGTTGCCTAACGCGGCACTGAGCCGCGACTTGATCTTAGCATCCATGCTCTGGTCGGCGCGCATCTGTCGCCGCGCCTTTGCGATCAACTGTTCATGGCAGGGCGGTGCAATGATCGGCGCTTCAGGTTCGAAGCTCACTTCGGACGTAAACTCGATAAGCACGGAGCGATTGCGCGCGCGTGCGGCGCGGTCCGTGTTGGGTCCGATGAACGTTCCGAGCGGCGCGCCACCCACGAACTTCACTTTCGCGCGCGCCTTGAGCCCAAGCAGATCCCTAACGCGCAAGGCGCGGTGTTTCCGGTAGTACCTATGGACCTGCGGCGTTCCCTTCAAACAGTCGTCGAATCCCGTGATCCTGATTGTCTTCACCGCCGGATCGTTCTCGAGTCGATCGAGGGTCGCGGCGAGTTCCGCCTTGGCGCTCGGCTTCACGCTGCGGCGGTTCACGCCGAAGTCGGTGACGAGAACACCCTTGTCGGTGAACTCCACATCCTTGGTAAGGATGCCAGCCGGCGTGTGGGACGCGGTGATCTCGCCGGGCTCCGGCTTGCACACCACAGTGGGCTGACCGAACGCGCCTAGTCCAGCCACGCGGTCGGCGCCAGCACGCGGTAACGGGAAGTCACCCATCGGGATCTTCGATGGGCACGGTATCGACACCGCGTCCGGCACAGCCAATCCATTCGTGACGAGGACGTAGCGTTCGTAGCACGCGGCGGTGTTGTACGGTCCCCGTTCCAGCCGGTGACGGATCGTGTCGAAGTAGATGTGCAAGCACTCGTGCAGCAGTGTTGTCGCCAGTCCGTCCGCGTCGCCTTCGCGAGAGGCACGCCAGAAGCGGGCACCGAGGCAGATACGGTACTGCCCGGGCAGGACGGCGGCCCACGTACCGGGGTCCCACGCGACCGCAAAGGGGCAGCTCCCCGGTCCCCAGCAGACGAACTCGATGTCACCCTCGGACATGATCTTGGCGGCGCAGCGGAGGCGCTCGCGAACCACGGCACCTCGATCCCAGGTCTCTCCGGCTGTTCGCCACGTGGGGAAGAACTCGGGCGCTGTTCCGAAGGCGTCGCGGAACCGAAGGCGCATCGGTTCTCCGGCGGCGCCCGTCGCGCGAGGACGCCGCAGCGGTGCAGCGGCGCGTGCGATGAGAACGACGGCACGGCGCAGCGCATCGGCGATGATCGTGCGTACTTCAGCGGCCGTGGCATCGCGACCGAGACCGAGAGCGGCGCCAATCGCCGTGCGATCCGCTGCTGTGCAGACGAAGCGCCGCAGCGTCACGCTGGCGGGTACCGCGCATGCGCCGAGCCCGCTGGATGTTTCGTCGAGTGCGCTCGTTAGGTACATAAGATCTCCCCGACTCGGCCGTCAGTGGCCGCCAAAGGCGCTGTTGTACCAGTAGCGGCCGAGCAAGCGTCCCCCGACGAGCTTCGGCGTGAGCAATAGCGGAATCGACCCTCCAGCCGGCGGAACGAATCGCGCCACAAACTCGAGCAAACATCCTTCACGCAGACGCACGTGAATCGGAAAGCCGTTGATGCCCCAAGAATTGATGATGTGATCGTTCTCACTTTCCGCAAGCCAGGCGGAACCGCGGCAGTCCTGGTAGACTCGATTACTCTGTCGATGAACCAACCCAGTTCACCCAGTCCTTGTTGATTTCGCATTTGGATATACACGGTGAAGTCCTCATGTAAACCCGCTGTTGCTTCGTCGAGCCCTCACTTCGCCGGCGGCACGCGCTGTCTCGATAATGGACTCTTTGATTTCACTGCTGAAGCCCGCCGCATCCAACAAGATACTCCTCAGCAGGCAATGTAGGGTGGGTTAGGGCGACAGCCCGTAACCCACCGAACCGACAAGCGCAGCTTGTCTCTTTAGGCCTTGGGCCCGTAATGAGTCGGCTTCCTTGCCGACGACTGTGGTGGGTTACGCTGACGCTAACCCACCCTACATTGAAAACATTGACTACCGGCTTCATAACCAGTGCGATTTCCTCTTCCATCGGTTACAAACGATTGGGCGCACCGCCGTAGATGGTGTTGTACCAGGAACGGCCCAGCAGTCGGCCACCCACCTGCGACAATTCATCCTTCACCGTAGACGCGACCCTTCTGACCACGAACCTCAAGGTACACCCCTCCTCCAATCTTAAATGGATAGGCAGGGCGTTGTAGCCCCAAGGGTTCAATACCAGGCTCGTGGGCAAGTAGGGCGCTCGCGGTTGATCGTTACAGAGGATGATCCACTCATAGCCGGGTGTATGGGAAATCACTTGCTGCTTGGATGCGTCTTGTTCCGTACGGTCCGCGTACTGGGTGAAATAGAGCAATGTGCCACAGTACTGCGGATTAAGCTCATAGCGCGCTAGCTCCTTCACTTCCCCCGCTAGTGGTGCATCCTGGATGTTGTTGGCGACATCAAAGTAACCGGCATCCAAGGGAACGCCGCAGGTATGGCAGACATTGGAATAGCCGGCGTCCCGAGGGATGTCGCAGAGGTGGTGCACGTTCATGGCAGTGCCGTCCCGTAACCCAGGACCTTGTAGCCGTGGAGTACGATGAAGAGCTCAGCGCCGACACGCTGTTTGGTCACTTGGTCCTCGTACCCATAAATGGGTCCTTCCGAGACTTCCTCGACCTCAATGCGGATGGTCGAGCGGGGCATGAAGAGCATCGGCTTGGCCAGGGGACGGAAAGGCCGATCACCAGTAGCCTCACCGAGCCCGGCGATATTGTGGATAGGTTGATTCTGCAGCTCGCGGCCGGTGCCGCTATCGACGATGCTGTATTTGAAGTCGATTCCACAAAAGTGCACTACCAGACATTGCATCAACGCAAGTGGGTTTACGATGGGTTCGATGATATTGGCTAACAACCACTCCACGGTGGTATTGGGCGGACGCGCTATTAGAACCGTCAGTCCGGCCGGGGATGCGGGGGGAGCTGGCAACTTAGCCGGAATGAAGCTATATCCAATTGCAACCGCCACAAAGCCGCCCTCGACGCTGATGTTGATGACATCCTGCACGCGATTGCCGGCCTTTCCCTGGAGTTTGAATTTGGCGACGTAGTCGTAGGGGATTTCCTTGGTCGTCGGTGCGACAGCCGGCGGCGGCATGATGTCCGCCGCCGAACGCATGAGCGCTTGTTCCTGAGCTTGACTGAGTCCTGATCTCATGACCACTTCCTCCGCAACGTGTGATTGAGGCTAATTCGCGCTACCACAACGGTTTCCATACCTCGGGGGCCAGCGCGGGGCGCGCATGCCAACGGGTCTGGGGCGGTTCCTGCGGCACATAGGCTTCCAGTCCGCTCATGCCATCCTGCCGCACATAGCCATCGATGCCCTGCATCTCCTGGTCGGCCTCGAAACCGCGCAGGTCCTCGCTATCGTCCAGCCCCCTCAGCTCCATATCGTCTTCCAGACCGCGCAATTCCATGTCATCGTCAATACCCCGCAGTTCCTCTCCTTCATCGAAGCCGCGTAGCTCCTGGTCGTCATCGATCCCCCGCAGCTCGTCATCCGCATCTAGCCCTCGGAGTTCCGCGTCGTCATCCAAGCCTTGTACCTGCTGCTGGTACAGGGTACCGTCTGGCGCCTGGTACAAAGCGCCGAGTCCAGCATAGCCCGCAACGCCAGCCTCTTTTAGAATCGGGGCCGCCGCTGTCAGAGCTGCTTCACCGCCGGGGATAACCGAGGCGACCTGTTGGGCAATCGGTAGCGCCTTGCGCAAATAGGGGCTCGCCGCCCTTAGTGCCGCTGCTACTGGATGGTATTTAAGAGCTTTTCGTGCTAACCGTTTCAGTCCCTTCCAAAAGCCGAAAGCGTTACCCAAACCATCGATGCCTTCGACCCACTGATACAGGCCACCATCTGGACCTTGGCGCATTTCGCCGATATAGCCGATACCCATCATCTGGGTCATTGAATCTTCGTCGATGCCACGAAGCTCTGCGTCCTCTGCCAGCCCATGGACTTGATATATGCTGCCGTCGGGCGCCTCATAGAGAGCACCGATGCCCTCATACCCGGCGACACCAGCCTGTTTCAGGAAGGGTGTGGCCACTGTCAGCGCCGCAGACGCGCCTGGGATAAAGGGCGCGAATTTTTGGGCAATAGGCAGCGCCCGACCTACGAACTTCTTGAGCCGCTTACGCCATCCCCGCCAGAAGCCGATGGGATTGCCCAACCCGTCCACACCCTGTACATATTGATATAGATTTCCATCGGGGCCCTGGCGTACTTCGCCTAGATAACCGATACCCATCATCTGGGTCACATCGCTTTCACTTAAGTACCTCATGGTGTGCCTCCTTCTGGTTTACGCCGGTTACTGAACATCGCGTGTCAGATAGCCATCCAGGACGACCCAGATCCGCAACGGGCCTTTCTGGCCAGCCAAGAACGGGTCCCGTTTCACGTCGGTTAATGCGAATTCGGCGCCGGGTACCCCCTGAGGGAAGGCCATCTCAACCCGGAAGTTCTGCTGTGGCTCGATAAACACCGGCTCGGCAAAGCGAAATGTGGCCGTTGGATCGGGTTCGCAGTGGTTGCTAATGGTCGGAAAACCTGGGCTTACGCCAGCGCCAGATGGAAACCAGAAGGTGGGCATCTCGATCATGATCTTCTCGCCCACAATCAATGAAGTCACCGAGTTGTAGATCAGATCAGCCAGAATCTCGCTCTCACTGATCTGTGCTTCTATGGTTGTTGTTCC
>JBQTJG010000013.1:0-12039 GCA_052387355.1 Armatimonadota bacterium
CCAGGCAGGCATCCTAGAACTATTGTGCTATCTCCTGACATCCGCGCGAGGTGTGATTTACGAACCTCGCCTCTATGCCCCGTACCGTCTTGTCGAAGGCGCTCGCAGACTCATCCTGCTCATGGACGAAGCCGGAACTGCCAGGCCGGAATGGCGGTCGGTCGCGGACGAAATCGAGCGTAGCGTGATGCGGGCTATCACCGACGAAGAAGCGTGCAAGCGGATCCTAGATGGCCTCGTGCTCCGACTGACCGCGCAACTGAAGGAGTCGTAGGGGCTCGTGGTCGTCCTCTCACTACATATTCAAGGAAAACAGGAGGTGGCTGACCGGGAGGGTGAACGCGGTCATTCGATTTCACACGAACGCCGGTGTCACAGGTACTCATCAGGAGTTGTGAGGGGAGGAATCTGGAGATGGGTAAGCGCATCTGGCACGTGATCCTCACGATTGCCCTCCTGTCCGTGGTATCCGCGGCCGGCGCCGCCCCGGCTCCGGGCGGGCAGCAGGCGTCCGGGCCAACGGTCTGGTCCCCACGGCCGCTTGTTACCGGATCTTGCTGTGACGACCCCAAGACGATCGATCCGGCAGTAGCCATCGACATCCCGGGCACGCGGATTGTCAATCTAGCCTACGAGGCCCTCCTTCGATACAAGCCGGGCACCCCGGAGCTCGAAGCGGAGCTGGCTACAGGCTGGCAAGTCTCCACAGACAGCCGCCTCTACACCTTCCAGCTCCGCCCCGGCGTCAAGTTTCATGATGGCACCGAGTTCAACGCCAGGGCGGTCAAAGTCTCGTTCGATCGTGTGAAGGCGATGAAGCTTGGCGTTTCCTTCTTCCTTGAGGCGATGACCGAGGTCAAGGTCGTGGGCCCGATGACCGTGCAGATTGTCCTGTCGAGGCCGGATGTCGTGTTCCTCTACGGGGTGCCCCGTATCAAGATCGTCAGCCCCAGCGCCCTGGCGAAACACCGCAGGGGGGACGACTGGGCCCAAGGCTTCTTCCGCGAGAACGAGGCCGGGACCGGCGCGTACCGTCTGGACCGCTGGGATCGCGGCCGGCAGATCGAGATGGTCGCGTTCGAAAACTACTGGAAAGGCTGGAAGGGAAAACACATCCAGCGTGTCGTTGAGCGGTTCTCGTTGGACCTCTCGACCAAACTGCTGCTGCTCGAGCAGGGCGAACTGGATCTGATCGACCCCATTGGGCTGTCAGACATCAAGCGGCTGAGGAACAATCCCAAGATTCGCATCGGCGCCGTGGACGTGCTTCGAGGCTATTACCACACCCTAAATAACAGGCGCGGACCGCTGCGGGATGTTCGGGTCCGTCGGGCCATGCTCCTGGCGTTCCCCTATGATGAGATGGTAAAGGACCTGATGGCCGGCTACGCTACGCCGATGCGATCTCTGGTCCCCAGTACGTTAGATGGTTACTGCGCGGTCTTCGAGCCCAGGCAAGATCTGAGGCGGGCTCGGGAGCTGCTGACTGAGGCAGGTTATCCCAGCGGCGGCTTCAGGCTGACCCTGATCTATCTGCCGGGCATCGAGCCCGAACGACTCTCTGCACAACTGTTCAAGGCCGCGTTGGCCGAACTGGGCGTTACCCTGGAGTTGGAGGTAAAGGAGTGGGGCACCCTGCTGGAAGCCCAGAAGCGGGTGGACACGGCGCCGGACTTCTCCGCACTCTACGTTACCTCACCGGTGCCCTACGCAGGAGCGCAGCTCTTCCGTCTGGGCCACTCCAGCATCCAGGGCAGCTCGTTCAACTGGCAGTTCTACGAGAAGAAGGAATTTGACCGGCTGGTCGAAGACGCACAGCAGACCGTCGACCGCGCACGGCGCAACCAGATGCTGTGCCAGGCGCAGCGGATGATGATGGACGATGCGGCGATCATACCGATCATGAACCAGCAGTGGTTGGATGCCAGCCGCACCCGTCGCGTAGGCTACAAGTACGACGCATTCTCATACACCATCAACCTTCTCGCCTACGATCTCTACATGGAGGGGGACTAGCTGAACCCGTTCGTGCAGCCCGACCGTGTGGCCGGGCTGCACGTCATCAGCCCGGCGGAGGCGCCCTGCCGCATTAGATGCCGAGTCTTCGAACCGAGTTCCCCTAGCCCAGATCGATCGACATGAAAGCCCCTCTGCTCCTTGAGAAATCCCTCTCACTCATCGCGATCCTGCTCGGCATGACGGTCGTCACGTTCTTTGTGGCGCGTGTTGTCCCTGCAGATCCCGCCCATCTGGCCGCCGGTGTGGATGCCGCGCCGGAGCAGGTCGAGACGATGCGTAAGGCCCTGGGGCTGGACCGGCCACTGGCGGCACAGTTCTGGACCTACCTGGTGGGGCTTCTGAGGGGAGATCTGGGCCGCTCGCTGGCCACACGCCGGCCGGTGTGGGAGGATTTGAAGATCTTCTTCCCCGCCACGCTGGAGCTGGCGTCTGTCGCCATCGTGGTGTATGTACTCATTGGGATACCGCTGGGCGTCTTCGCCGCGGTTGCCCGCGGCCGACCCGCGGACTACCTCATCCGTTTCCTTACCATCGCGGCCATGGGGGTTCCCCCGTTTGCTCTAGCTCTGCTGCTCCAGCTGATCCTCGGTCGATGGCTGGGATGGTTTCCCCTGGAGGGCAGGCTGCACTCATCGATCGCCCCACCTCCACATGTTACAGGCATGTACACCGTGGACAGTCTCCTGGCGGGCAACTGGGTGGCATTGCGATCCAGCCTGATCCACCTTGTGTTGCCCATGATGAGCCTGGCACTAGGCCGGCTGGCGGTCGCTGCGCGCTTTGCCCGTACGAGCCTCTTGGAAGTGCTGAACCTGGACTATGTCCGGACGGCTCACGCAAAGGGCCTAGCCAAGTGGGTGGTGATCTACCGGCATGCGCTGCCGAATGCGCTCGTTCCGGTCGTCACCATCATCGGCATACAGATCGGCTATCTCCTGGGCGGGACGGTATTGGTGGAAGTCGTCTTCAGCTGGCCCGGCCTGGGGCGCTACGCCGTTGCGTCGATCTTCAACTTTGACTTCTACTCAGTCATCGGCGTCACGTTGGTGATCTCAACCGTCTTCGTCTTGACGAACTTCGGGGTAGACCTGATGTACCGGGTTCTTGACCCCCGGCAGCGGGTCTGAAGAGGGAGCCGGGCTGGCAACGATCGATGTCTCGGGTGGGGATCTGGCGCTTGCTTCTATGTGGAGTGCCAGGCTCCAGCTCACCTGGCGGCGCTACAAGCGCCTGGCCTTGGGAGGGCTGATCCTTCTGCCGTTTGTGCTCTTTGCCCTCTTTCCGGGCCTCATCAGTCCCTTCGACCCGCTCAAGATTTCGGTAAAAGACACGTACGAGCCGCCCAATGCCGCGCACCTGTTCGGCACCGATGAGCTGGGTCGCGATGTCTTCAGCCGCGTCGTGTACGGTGCGCGTATTTCCCTTACCGCTGCCGTGATCACGATCGTCTTCGCCAGCGGGATCGGCGTGGCGCTGGGCGTCGTTGCGGGGTACTGGGGTGGATGGGCCGACCGGATCATCACAGGCATTGGCGATATGGTGCTTTCCTTTCCCAGCCTCATCCTTGCGATGGGGGTGGCAGCAGCATTAGGGCCGGGGCTGAGCCATTCAATGATGGCGGTGGCGGCCGTCTGGTGGCCCATCTACGCGCGCTTGATGCGCGGCATGACGCTCCACCTCAAGCACGAAGGCTATATCGATGCGGCCCGCTGCACTGGCGGTCACGCGCTGTACATCATCCGGAGGCACCTCCTGCCGAACGCCCTGAGCGCGCTCAACGTCCGGATCAGTCTTGATCTCGGAATTGCCGTGCAGGTACTGGCCAGCCTAGGCTTCATCGGCCTCGGGGCTAGCGCCCCGACGCCCGAATGGGGAGCCATGGTCAGTTGGGGGCGTACCTACTTTCTGACCTACTGGTGGATTGGCGTGTTCCCGACGCTGGCCATCGTGCTCGTCGTGATCGGGACCAGCCTGCTTGGAGACGCGCTGAACGAACTCTGGAACCCCTACCTGGGAGCTTCTGAACGATGAGCTACCAGCTCGGCTTCGACATCGGCGGCACCTTCACCGACCTCGCCCTCGTCAACCCGTCTACCGGGCGCGTCGCGGTTCACAAGGTCTTGACGACCCCCGATGACCCGGCCGGCGGCGCGCTGGCCGGTATCCGGGATTTCCTGGCCCGCGAGGGTCTCTCGCACAGGGACCTGACCAACATCGCACACGCCACCACGCTTATAGCCAATACCCTGCTCGAGCGCAAGGGAGCACTGGTCGGACTCATCACCACGCAGGGATTCCGCGACATCCTGGAAATCCGGACGGAACAGCGGTATGACATCTACGACCTGTTCCTGCGCTATCCCCAGCCGCTCAGCCCCCGTTACGTCCGGCGCGGGGTTCGAGAGCGGGTGGACCGTGACGGCCGTCAGCTCGAGCCGGTTGACGCCGACGAGGTCCGTCGCATCCTCGCTGACTTCAAGGCGCAGGACGTGGGTGCGGTGGCCGTGTGCTTCCTGCACGCATTTCGCAACCCGGCCAATGAACGCCGCGTCGAGGAGATCATTCGCGCCGAGTGGCCCGATGTCCCGATCTCCCTCTCCAGCACCATCGCGCCTGAGATCCGCGAGTACGAGCGGACCTCCACCACGGTCGCCAATGCCTACGTGCAGCCACTGGTTGCCCGCTATCTGAAGACCTTCCGCGATCAATTGCAAGCCGACGGGTTCAGGGGCAACTTTCATCCGATGCTTTCATCAGGCAACATCTCACCGCTCTCGGCGGCCATCGAGCAGCCCATCCGCCTGGTGGAATCGGGCCCGGCAGCCGGGGCTATCGCCGCGGCCTACTTCGGAGGCCTGGCCGGCCAGAAGGACCTGCTCTCTTTCGACATGGGAGGCACGACGGCGAAGCTGTGTTTGATTCACGACAGCCGGCCGCGGGTCGCGCCCAACCTGGAAGTGGCGCGCGTCCATCGCTTCAAGAAAGGGAGTGGCTACCCGCTCGCCTTCCCTAGCATCGAGATGCTGGAGATCGGCGCCGGCGGCGGCAGCATCGCCTGGATTGACCCCCTAGGGCTGCTGAAGATCGGCCCTCAGAGTGCGGGCGCGAGTCCGGGCTCAGCCTGTTACGGCTTCGGGGGCGAGGATCCCACCGTCACCGATGCCGATCTCATCCTCGGGTATCTGAACGCTGACTACTTCCTGGGTGGCGAGATGCGCCTGGACCCCGAAGCGGCTCAACGAGCGCTCGCGCAGGTCGCCCGACGACTCGGTCTTGGTATGGTCGAAACCGCAGACGGCATCTACCGTGTGGTCAACGAGAATATGGCGGCGGCAGCCAAGATCCACGTGATCGAGGAAGCCCGGGATCCCAGGAGGTATGCGCTGACATGCTTCGGCGGTGCCGGCCCGGTCCATGCGGCCAGTGTCGCCCGTATCCTGGGGATTCCCGAAGTGATCGCTCCTCCAAACGCGGGCGTGGCTTCTGCGATCGGCCTACTGATCGCACCGAACGCCTTCGACTTCGTGCGCTCCTACCCCACCCCGCTCGAGAGTGCAAACTGGAGCGCCATCCAGAACGTGTTTGAGGAGATGGACGCGCGCGGGCTGGAGCTCCTGCACCAGGCCGGGGTCCCCCGGGATCAGTTGGTGATTCAGCGAACGGTGCACGGCCGCTTCGAGGGGCAGCTCCATGAAATCGAGATTCCGGTGCCGCTCGACCTTCGCATGATTGACGTAGCGGAGTTTACCAAACGGTTCAATGCACAGTACGAGCTGCTCTACCGTCATCTACCCAGCCAGATGCCCATCGAGCTACTGACCTGGCGGGTCACGGTCTCGGGCCCTCGCACCACGGTGCGCCTGGACCACCCGGCGGCGGGTGGGCAATCAGCCGACGGCGCGCTGAAGGGCAGCCGTCCGGCGTACTTCACCGAGGCCAGGGACTTCGTCACGACTCCAGTCTACGATCGCTATCGGCTCGGACGGGGCATGCGCCTACCGGGCCCGGCCATTGTGGAGGAACGCGAATCAACCGCCGTCATCCGGCCGGGGATGTCGGGATTCGTGGACGAGTATCTGAGCCTGCACATCCACACGGGGGCATAGCCATGGCGATCGTAACGCGTTTCGATCCTGTGACGCTGGAGATTCTCTGGCACCGGCTGATCACCATCGTCGACGAGATGGCCGCCGTGCTCGTGCGCACGTCCTTCTCGACCGTCGTCGGCGCCGCCAACGACTTCGGCTGCGAGATCATGGATGCCGACGGCCGCTCCCTCGCCCACGCCACCCGCAGCATGCCGGTCTTCAACCGCACGCTGCCCAACGTCACCCGCGCCGTCATCGCGAAGTTCAGCCCCAACGGCCTGCGCCCCGGCGATGTCTTCATCGCCAACGACCCCTGGCTCAACGCCGGCCACCACCCCGATATCGCCGTGATGACGCCCTTCTTCCGCCAGGGCCGCCTGATGGGCATCGCCGCGAGCATCGCCCACGTCACCGACCTCGGCGGTGCTCTCGACGCCAATACTGTCCGCGAAGCCTACGAGGAGGGCCTCCTCATCCCCGTTGCCCGCCTCTACGAGGAGGGTTGCCTCAACACCATCGTCGAGGAGTTCGTCGCCGCCAACGTGCGCGTCCCCGAGATGGTCCTCGGTGACATCCACGCCCAGGTGGCCTCCAACCAGGCCGGCGGGGAGAAGATCCTCGCCCTGATGGACGAGTATGGCTTCGATGACCTCAAACCGCTGGCCACCGAGATCCAGACCCGCTCCGAAGCCGCGATGCGCGACGCCATCCGCGCCCTCCCCGCCGGCGAATACCGCTCCCGCGTCTACATGGACGAGTTCGATCGGCGTCTGCACATCGACTGCCGCATCGTGGTCCAGGGCAACGAGCTCCTGGTGGACTTCACCGGCACCTCCCCGCAACAGCCCCGAGGCGGCATCAACTGCACCTGGGTCTATACGCGCGGCCACACGTCCTATGGCCTGAAGTGTATCCTGCTGCCCGACGTGCCCAGCAATGCCGGCGTCTACCGCCCGATCCGCTTCGTCGCCCCCGAAGGCTGCATCCTCAACGCCCGCCACCCAGCCTCCGTGCGCATGCGGACCCGCACGGGATGGTATATCCACCACGCCTTGTTCGCAGCGCTCGCTGATATCTTGCCGCACCGCGTCATGGCGGCTCCTGGACTCCTGTGCGGCCTCATCGTCTATGCAGTACCGCGCGACGGCAACAAAGCCTACCACTCCTGGTTCTTCAACGGCGGTGGAATGGGGGCAGGATCGAAGACCGACGGGGTCTCCGCCTGCATCTTCCCCAGCAGCGCCTCGAATGTGCCCGTGGAGTTGTTCGAGGTGGCCGTGCCATTGCTCGTGGAGGAAAAGGAGTTCTTGACCGACTCCGGCGGACCCGGCCGACAGCGAGGTGGACTCGGCCTGCGCATGTCGTTCAGGCTGCTCCAGGGGTTCGACGGCATTGCCACTGTCGCGCTCTCGCCTATGGGGCAGCACGTGCCACCCTTCGGGCTGAACGGCGGCGGCTCCGCCAGGACAGCCGAATTGATGATTGACGGCAGAGTGCTGACGCGAGAGGAAAAGCTGGCCAACACGGGCGCTCTCCAGATAAGAGACGCGAAACTACTTGTCAGCATGGACACGGCTGGCGGCGGTGGGATCGGTTTCCCAGAGGAGCGGGATCCGGAGCAGGTCAGGGCAGACGTACGTGACGGGCTAGTCTCCCTGGAGCAGGCGGCCCAGGTATGCGGCGTACTGATCGACCCGGTCACATTTACGATCGACGAGAACGGCACCATCGCTCGCCGGCAAGAGCTCAGAGTCCATCGCCAGGCATCGGCCGAGACGTTTATGACACGCGGCCAGGACGAGGCGCCTTCGGAGGGGTATCCCGGCGATCGTGGCCTCATCCCAGGATAACGATGACACAGGCGACAGGATCGCTTGCCGAGCACGCGAGGCAAGTGCGCGATGAACCCATCGTCGTCACCCGCGCCGGACGACCAATTGCAGTGCTCACAGCAGTTGAACGCGAGGATCTCGAGAGCCTTGCTTTGAGCACGAATCCGAAGTTCTTAGCGATAATTGAGCGCTCGACGGCACAGATAAAGGCGGGGTGAGTCATTCCTTCGACTAACTGCCGAGCATTGCTAGACGATCAGCTCATCCGAGGCGACCTTTATCCCTTGTGTCGCGACCAACTCGATCAGTCTCGCGGTGAGACGCTCGGCCGCCTCGGAGATCTCGTCCGCAGAGGACGGCACGACTCCGATGAGGATCTCCACATGGCGGCGGAAGTCCGGAGGTTGCAGCGGGCACTCGAACGCCTGCTTGAAGAGCCAGCTCGTCGTGATCATGCGTCGCCGGTTCAGGAAGAGCACCAGCGTCGCTGCGTTCTCCGCGATCCACAAGCCGATGCAGCGGGTGTCAAGATCATCGTGCGACAGTCTCGCGTTGCGCAGCTTGTCGCGGCACTCGATCAGCACCGTGGTGGCGAGCGCGAGTCCCCGGGAGAAGTCTCCAGCATCGCGTTCGTCGAGCGAGTGATCGAGGTGTCGCAGCCATCCATTGCGTTCGAAGAGGACGATGCGTCCCCGGTACTCGTCCGCCCGCAGAGGCCAGTGCCGCGTGACTTCGCGGACTGATTTCAGTATCGCGGACTCTTGTGGATACTCGATCTCGATCACGATGCCGCGATGGACGTATGATGTGTCCTCCACCTCCACACCGTCGCGCATGACGGCGGTCAGCTCCAGATCCGAGTGCGCCCGGTCGAGGGCCCGCGCGGTCGAACTCGTGACAAGGACGGCTAACACACCATCCCCGTAGGCATCGAGTATCCGCCGCGCCAGGTCCCGAGCGATCTCCAGCCGCTCTTCGTGTGTCATGTCCAGCATGATAGTGGCCGCACCCCGTACGATTCAACTACGTCGAGGTGAAGAGCGGGCGAGGACGACGACCGCGCCACGGGTACCAAGGTTCCCCCGTGGGGCACGCAGGGTAGTCCGCGTTCTTGGAGAACAGACTGACTTCACGGGGAGGTGATTGGCATGACGAGGCGGATCGTTCTACGCGCAAGTGTTCTTCTTGTGGCCCTGCTCTTCCTGATCGGCTCGGGCGTTGGAACCGGGAAGGCCGGGCCCAGCAACTCGCTGGTGATTACCAGCTATGCTCCCCCGTGGCAGGACTTCCTGACCAAGGAAATCCTCCCGGGCTTCGAGCGGGAAACCGGCGCGAAAGTGGAACTGGCGGTGGGGCTCTCACGCGACTGGGTGGCCAAGATGCGGATCGCGGGCAAGAACAACCCGCCGTATGACGTCATGATCGCCAACACCACCTGGGTGTCGGCGCTGCGCAAGGAAGGCTTCTTCGCCAAACTGACGGAGGACAGGGTCCCGAACCTGAAAGACATCTGGCCCGAACTCCGCAACAAAGACGACAACGGCGTCGTCACGCTGGTCGGCCCGCTGGGCATCGCCTACCGGACCGATCTGGTCTCGAACCCGCCCAAGCGGTGGGTCGACCTCTGGCGGCCGGAGTACAAGGGCAAACTCGGTGTCTACACCATCAACAACTCGGCCGCCCCGATGTTCCTGATGCTGATGGGAAAGCTCTTCGCGAAGGACGACAAGAACATGGACATCGCCTTCCAGAAGATGAAGGAACTACTGCCGGTCCGGTTCACCGACTTCTCTGGCGACATGGAAAAGCTGCTGGTGGCCGGCGAGGTGCACCTCGGCATCCTTGACGCGCCGGCGGCCTCGCGCCTGAAGCGGCAGGGCATCCCGCTCGCCTGGGTGCCGCCGATCGAGGGCGTGTTCATGTTCGAGCAAGATACGAACGTGTCGGAGTTTGCCGGGAACAAAGAACTCGCCTTCAAGTTCGTGAACTATTTCATCTCGGCGCCGGTCCAGGAAAAGTGGGCGCGGTCGTTCTGGTGGACGCCGGCCAACCGCCGGGTCAAGATCGAAGGCCTGCTGTCCACGGAGATTCCGGTCCATACGCAAGCGCAGATCCGCTCGATCCACAAGTGGGACTGGGACTGGGTCAACGCGGGCAACCGCGAGCGGATGATCGAGCGCTGGAACCGGGAGATCGTCGGCCGGTAACGACGGGATTCCCCCGTGGCCTCGATCACGCTGCGCGACCTGACCAAACGCTTCGACTCGCTCATCGCCGTCAACCGGTTGAACCTCGAGATCCAGGAGGGTGAGCTGATCACCCGCCTGGGTCCGTCGGGGTGCGGCAAGACAACGACGCTGCGCATGATTGGCGGGTTCGAGACGCCGAACGGCGGCGAAATCCTGTTCGGCGAGCGGGCGGTCACCTGGCTTCCGGCCGAGCTGCGCAACATCGGCATCGTCTTCCAGAACTACGCCCTGTTCCCGCACATGACGGTGTGGGAAAATGTGGCCTTCGGCCTTGAGATGCGCCGGGAGACCCTCGCAAGGGTCCGCGAACGGGTCTCGGCGATCCTGAGCA
Source organism: Armatimonadota bacterium (assembly GCA_052387355.1). Taxonomy (GTDB): domain Bacteria; phylum Sysuimicrobiota; class Sysuimicrobiia; order Sysuimicrobiales; family Humicultoraceae; genus JBQTJG01. The sequence continues at coordinate 10,520 of JBQTJG010000013.1, forward strand.
AGGTGCAGCTCGCCGGCCTGGAGCGGCGGTTCCCGCACCAGCTCTCGGGCGGACAGCAGCAGCGGGTGGCGCTGGCGCGCGCGCTGGTCGTCAACCCTGCGGTGCTCTTGCTCGACGAGCCGCTCGCCAACCTGGACGCGAAGCTGCGCGAGGAAATGCGGTTCTACATCCGGCACCTGCAGCGCGAGTTCGGTATCACCACGGTCTACGTGACGCACGATCAGGCCGAGGCGATGGTGCTGGCCGACCGGATCGCCCTGATGAAGGATGGCCACTTGCAGCAGCTCGGCTCGGCGGAGGCGATCTACCGGCGGCCGAGCAACGCCTGGGTGGCCGAGTTCATCGGCCTGTCGAACTTCATCCGCGGCACCGTGGCCGGTCACGATGACGGCACGGTGCGCGTGCGCACGCCTGCGGGCGTCTTCTCGTGCGCGGGCGAGGCCGCGTCCGGCGAGGCGGTGATCTGCGTCCGCCCTGAATCGCTCCACTTCGATGGCCACCACCTCAATCGTCTCTCCGTGGTGGTGCGCGAGCGCGTCTTCATGGGCAACCTGCTCGATTATCAAGTCGAAGGGCCCGGCGGGTTGCGGCTGCGGGTGCAGGCTGACCCCTCACGCGTCTTCGACCCCGGCGCGTCGGTGGATCTGAGTTTCTCGCCCGCGGACGCCTGGGTGGTCCGCGCGGCGGAGGCCCCACCGATGGCCGGCGTGGATGTCACCGCAGGAGGAGCGTAGCCGATGGCCCACGTGGACGCTGCGATGGCGCCTGCACCGGCACGGACCGGAGTCCGCCGGTTCTCCTGGTTGGCCTTCCTCATCGTGCCGACGCTCATCTTCCTGGCGATCTTCTTCCTTATCCCGTATGCGAATATGGTGTACCTGAGTTTCCTGGTGAAGCCCGAGACCGGGGCCTACCTCAAGATCTTCACGCTGGGGAACTACGGCAAGGTGCTGCGCGACCTGTTCTACTGGAAGGTGCTGCGCGACACATTCTGGTACGCGATACTGACCACGGCCATCACGCTCGTGATGGGGTACCCGCTGGCCTATCACATCGCGCGCGCGCCAAAGCGGTGGCGGGGATGGCTGCTCGTCCTGCTGATCTCGCCGCTGCTGGTCAGCATCATCGTGCGGAGCTTCGGGTGGATGATCCTGCTGGGCCGGGTGGGCATCATCAACACACTGGTCAAGCGCTACGGTGGACCGGAGCTGCATCTCATGTACAATGCCGTGGGTGTCGTGATCGGCCTCGTCCACGTCTATCTGCCGTTCATGGCGCTGTCAATCGCGGGCGCGCTGCAGACGATCTCCCCCGACATCGAGCGCGCGGCCCGGTCGCTCGGCGCGTCGCCATGGCGGGCGTTCTGGCGTGTGACCTGGCGCCTCTCACTCCCGGGAGTCTTTGCCGGCACGCTGCTGGTGTTCGTGCTGGCCGTGAGTTCCTACGTGATCCCGATCCTGCTGGGCGCGAACAACGTGCTGGTCATGCCGATGGTCATCGTCCAGATGATGCTGGACGCC
>JBQTJG010000014.1:0-8256 GCA_052387355.1 Armatimonadota bacterium
ACGCCGCGACCGGCGAGATGCTATGGCAATACAAGCACTCCATCCCGCTCGACACGCCGCTCTGCTGCGGAAACGTGAACCGGGGCGTGGCGGTAGCGAAGGGGCGTGTCTACGTCGCCACCGCGAACGGACATCTCTTGGCCCTCGACGCGACGAACGGTCAAAAAGTCTGGGAGACGATCTTCGTCGACGTGCGCGCGGGCGAGAGCGCGACCGCGGCGCCCTTGGTGGTGAAGAACCTCGTCATTGCCGGCAGCTCGGGCGCGGAGTACGGCGTGCGCGGGCACATCGACGCCTTCGATCTCGACACCGGACGGCGGGTCTGGCGCCGCTATAACGTCCCGAAGCCGGGCGAGCTGGGTGGTAACTCGTGGGGCAATGACTCCTGGCAGCGCGGCGGCGGCAGCTCCTGGATCACCGGCACGTATGACCCTGAGCTCGACCTCGTGTACTGGGGCACCGGCAACCCCGGACCCGACTTCGACGGCTCGGTTCGGCCGGGCACGAACCTCTTTACCTCGGCGGTCGTGGCCTTCGATCCCGATGACGGATCGCTCCGGTGGCACTACCAGTGGACGCCGCACGATGTGTGGGACTACGACGGCGTCAACGAGAACATCCTCTTCGATGAGGAGGGGCGGAAGCTGCTCGCGCACTTCGACAAGAACGGGTATCTCTTCATCCTCGACCGCACCAACGGCCGCCTCGTGCGGGTGACGAAGTACGCGCGCGTGACCTGGGGCGACATCGATGCGACGACTGGTCGCGTGACCCCACGCCTCACGCCGACTCCGGAGGGCGTCGACATCTGCCCCGGGCCCGCCGGGGCGAAGGAGTGGCCGCATGCGGCGTACAACCCGAAGACCGGGCTCCTCTACACGCCAGTGGTCGAGCTGTGCGGCACGTTCAAGCTCCTCCCGCAGGAGTTCAAGGAAGGAATGGCGTACTGGGGCGGGGAGGTGAAGCTGCACGACAAGGAGCAGTGGGGGCACGTGAAGGCGTACGATCCGTCCACCGGGCGCGAGGTGTGGTCATGGCGCGCGCCGCACCCGATGGTGGCGTCGCTCTTGACGACGGGGGGCGATCTCGTGTTTGCCGGCGAGCCGAATGGGCGCTTTAACGCCTTCAACGCGCGCACGGGCGAGCTGCTGTGGACGTTCAACACCGGCGCGGGCAACCATGGGAACCCGGTGACCTACAGCGTGAATGGCAAGCAGTACATCGGCGTGCCGGTGGGGTGGGGCGGCTGGGTGGAGGGGTATGCTCCGGAGATGTACGGAGCCCCGCGCGGCACGGCGTTGATGGTGTTCGCGCTGCCGTGAATGTCGGTGCTGAGTGCGGAGAGGGAAGCAATATCATCTTGATTCGCTGAGGTCGCACTCCTATTCAGATAAACAGTGTGGTGGTCGCCCTTGATATCGGAAGCGCGGCCAGCCGGGCGATGGCCTTCTCCAAGACCGGCGAGGTGTTGGCTCGATCCCAGAGCGAATACCAAACCTATTTTCCAAGGCCCGGCTGGGTGGAGCAAGACGCGCTTGAAATCTGGGAGGCGACCCGGAAAGCCTTGCGGGCCTGACACAGAACACAACGCGCCAGCATCTGGCACGGGCCGCCTTGGAAGCTATGGCTTATCAAACGCGGGATGTGATGGAGGAACTGAAAAGAGCGGCCCCCGCCCGTCCCTTCTCTGCGGGTGGATGGGCAAGGCGCACGGGTTGATCTTTTGATGCAGTGTCGGCGGCACCCTGAGATTTTGAGCGACCTATGCCATGGAGGACATGCTTGGCGCGCAGAGGATGCTCGGCCACGCGCTCTACGGTCGGGGAGCTGCGGGAAACATGAGCACAGCGCTTCGCCCAACCATGGTCTCTTAGGTTGGTTTTGTCCTGTACGACAGAATCAGACCGAACGCCTCATCAGCTCGTTATAACGGCCGGTGATGCCATTGAGCATGTACTGTACAGCAACGGCGGCGAGGACTATGCCGAGCACGCGGCTCATGACGATATGGTATTCTCAAACTACGTATCTGTCCCAGGCACCGTAGTGCTCTGCGCTACGCGGCCCACGCGGCAGGCTCGCCGCCACCACCAAGAGGCCGATGACTATGTCGTTCCAGGCGGGACCGGCTGTTGCGCCCGCGAGCAGCCACGGGGCGGTGATCAGCCAGAGACCGAGCAGCAGGTTCAGGAACCGCAGCGGTCGTACGACCTCGGCCATGGCGCAGATGGCCACGGTGATGATCAACGCTCCCGTCAAATGGTCGCTATCGGCGATCGCGCCTTCTGTGCCGAAGATCGGGCGGGAAAACATCAGCCATGCACCGAGCGCACAGCTCGCGAGCAGAGTCCAAGGCATGGTGACGCCCCGTATCGCGGCCGCCGACTGGATGGCGAGCGGAGCAGAGAAGCCCGGATCCTTCTTATCCTGTCCTCCGGCCGGCTCGGGACCGCCCCTGATGACGGTCCGCCAGAATGGGCGCCCCATCTGCCGGCTGCGCAACATGTACTGGCCCATCGCCACCACCTCGTCGAGCGTGAGCGGGATCATGATCAGCATCGCAGCCGCGGCGATCAGGCAGAGCGTGCAATAGGTGCCGATCATGATTGGCTGGATGATGATGAAGAAAATCGAGACTCCACCGAGCGGGACCACCAGAATGAAGAAAAAAGTCACCATCCACGGCATCGTCCGCCAGCGCGTGGCCGTCCCCATCGCCCCCATCAGTGCCTCGATCATATAGCTCGTAGCGCCGAGACCGGCGTCTGGGATTGGCCAGGCCCGCGAGACGTCCGAGGTGATGATGTGCTCGGTACCGTTCTTGCCGGCGGCGCCGGAGAAGAATGGCTCCCAAATGGAGCCGATGTGGCCAAGCTGATAGGCGGCGAGATAGCGGGCAATGAGGAAGCCGAAGAAACCGAGAGCGATGATCGGCAGGCGCTGCAGCCAGGACGAGGGCGAGTAGGTCCAGCCGGGCGGGACCGTGCTCTCGTCCATCATGCCCTCGTGACTCATACCGGGCATCATCGGCACGAGCACGGAGAAGATGATGGCCAGCGCGCCGACGATGGTATCGTTCATGTAGGCCGCGGCACTCGGGGTCCAGAAGACGAGCGGCGCGAACAACAGCCACAAGCCGACGAGCGTGGTCCCCCATTGCGCCCAGGCAAAGCGGCGGGACAGAGCGAGGGTGCCGAAGAGCATCAGCAAGAACCCCGAGGCGATGTCGCTCCAGCCCGTGAGCGCGTTGCGCAGGCCCGGTTCCCACAAGCCACGCTCCTGGGTGATGTCGCGCACGGTCCCCGCCGCCGCTGGATCGAACAGAGTGAATTGCAAAGGACTGGTCAGGAGCCAGGCGCCGAGGGCGATCACCAGAAAATGGACCCACAACATTGCATGGTGCATGCTGGTCATCTCGGCCATGTGCTCGGGTTTCATCCTTTCTTGTTCGGTGTGAAGCGCTTTAGCTCGCTCCCGTGCTTTCTCGCCTCGCCCCGCCACCGTGGCGGTGTTGAGCTTGTTCGCCTGATACCAGCCGGCCGGATCCGCCTTGAGCGCCTCGATCATCTTAGGCAGAGTACTGCGCAGGGAATGCTTCGGTTCCCAGTCGAGCAGCTTACGGGCGCGGCTGATGTCTATCTCGTAATGGTCGTCGGCAATATCGACCATCCAGGGCCGAATAAAAGAGTCTTCACCTAGCAGATCCTCCTCGATCCATGCGCCAGCCTTGGCGAGGGCTTTCGGCATCTCCCAGGTCACCCAGCTTTCCCCGTGGATCAACCGGCCGATCTCGTCTTGCAGCTCGCCGTAGCCCATCACATCCCGTTCGCCGAGGAGAAGCGCCAGCTCGGTGGGCATCCTCTTGTGGTGTTCTACGAGGCGCGACACAGCGTCCACGAGATCATCAAGGTGTAGAAAAGATTGCCCGGTGCGCTGGTCGCTCGGATAGACATGACCCTTGGGATTCCGCTCGTAGATGCGCCCCGTCTGATGCGCGAGAAAGGGATTGCGGCATAGATCGTCATAGACGCCGGCGGGCCGCAGATAGACGACCGGGATCGATCCGCGCTGTGCATGAATGAGGTGTTCGGTCTCGACCTTCGAGGCACGATAAGGCAGATCGGACTCGAGCGGCCAGTCCTCATCAATCAGCTCGCCAGGCCGGCGTGCCCGGTGCGCCAGCATCGAGCTCGCAAAGACGAACTGCTCGACCTCGAAGGCCTGGAGCGCCCCCAGCAGCCGTTCCGTTCCCCTGACCGTGATCTGCTCGTATTTCGGATTGGGCTCGCCGGTAAGATCAAAATAGGCGGCGAGGTGGATCACCGAAGCGATGCGGCCGCCGTGGCGCTCGCGGACCGCTGCCAATGGCTGCCGTACGCTGTCCTCGGAGGTGAGGTCGATCCGCTCGAAGCTCGCCGCGGGCGGCAACTCTTTCGGCTCTTGCAGATCGAAGCCAACCACATTGTAGGACTCTGCAAGTCTAAAGACGAGCGCTCGGCCGATGAATCCGCCGCTGCCCGTGATGACCACCGTGTCTTTGCGGTCCCGCATGAGCCGGTCGTCCTCTCCTCCCCACGACTTCACGATGGCTACAATCCCGAGAACTAGGATGGCGAGGATTGGCGCATCAGGCGGGACCTACAACTGCCGCATGAAAGCCACTAGGTCCTGCTTCTCCTCGGGAGTGACTTTATCTACCTCACCAGGTTGAAGAACTCCACCCGTATCCTCGAGCGTGAGCGCAGGTAGCGGTTGACGCGGTACGCATCGGGCGGGTTCGGCCAGCACCTCGTCATTCCTGTGCACTCACAGTCCCTCTAGTGCCGCGGAGGCGTACTCTTGTTCCGCTCGGGGGCGCCCAGCCGCCTCCAGCAGCTCCCGAACCTCCTGGTCGGTCGTCTGGGGGAAGTCCGCATACCAAAGCGCCACCGCGTAAAAGGGCTCAGGAGTCGCGGCACACACGATGTCGTCCACTTCGGAGGCGAGCTCCTCGCAGGTCGAGGGCGCGGCGATCGGTACGCCGACCACGATGCGCTCCGGCCCACGCTGTCTTAAGGCGGCCACCGCCGCGCGCATCGTCGAGCCGGTCGCGAGGCCATCGTCGACCAGGATGACGGTCCTTCTTCCCGAGACGTCGAGGGGTGGGCGCTTACCGCGGTAGGCGCGTCTCTCGCCGCGCAAGCTCCCGGCTCTCCTGAGATACAGCTGCAGCGATGGTGCTCTGGGAAATGCCGAGCGCCGAAACCACCTCCTCGTTCATTACCTGCACGTCTCCGGAAGCCAGCGCACCCATCGCCAGCTCCTCGTGGCCCGGCACTCCTAGCTTGCGGACGACCAAGACATCGAGCGGCGCGCCCAGCTGCCTCGCGACCTCGTAGGCGACGGGAACCCCGCCCCGCGGTAGGGCCAACACGGTGACGTCCAATCGTCTCGCATAGTTACGGAGGGCGGATGCGAGCACCCGCCCGGCATGGCCGCGGTCTTGGTAGCGACTCATGTTCTCCGACTACTTTGCGTCTCACCGCCCATGGGACGTCTATCAGCCGGTTCTAGAAATCCCCTTCAGCGCTTCGCCCGCCAGCGCCGCAGGGCTATGCTGAGCCAGATCCCCCAAAGAAACCATACACACCAAGCGCTTGTCACGATTTAACACCGGCAGCCGCCGCACTTGGTTCTCCCTCATATTTCGCAGCACCTCTTCGGGGGACTCATCATCGAAGCAGTATAGGACGTTGGGCGACATCACCTGGCGCGCCGTATAGCTGCCCATGTCCACACCTTCCGCTACGGCGCGTAACACGATATCGCGGTCGGTCACCATCCCAAGCAGCCTATCGTTCTCCGCGACCGGCACTGCGCCGATGTCATCATCGCGCATCTTCTGCGCTGCTACGCGGACGCTCGTCTCTGGATTGATGAGATCGACTTCCGGGGTCATGATGGCTTTTATTTGCATTTCAGCTCCTCCTGTGGGCTCTGTCAGGTTTGGTACTGTGATTTCAGGCCTTGCCCTGAGCCCGAGTAAACCGGCAAGGTCCATACCATAGAGAACGTCCGGAGTGCATTCAGCCACATACACCGATCTGGGCATCTCCGGAGACGCGCGTTATGGAGCACGAGTCGGTAAAGATTACCCGGAGCATTGGTAAACATTACGCAACGCTTTAGGGCGCTTTTTACTTGGATATCCCGAGAACAAACGAAGGTGCGATTTCCACCGATACAGAAGAACCCAGCAATCCTTACCAACTGATCCTGCCAAGCCGCATTCTCGAACCGCGCCCCGTAAACGCCACCTTTGGACTTTAGGCCATCAAGATCCGCTAGTGGCATATCTTTTGCCCAACGAAGTTGTTACGGGACAAAACGAAACTGAAGGGATTCACGTCGAAAAGATCTTGGCCTGCGATCCTTCTGGTACAACTCTTGGCTGAAACCTATATGGTCTTCGAAGATGAAGCAGAACGTTGAGGAAGGATTGAACATGAACACAGGTTTTAGATTAGGTCGTACGGTGGCGTAGACATTTTTGTCGATTGGAGTCTCTTCATCATTTTCTTTCTGGTGACCTCGAGCCTCGGCGCCGGCGTGTTTCCCATATGGCATCCCGATTGGGGAGCGGCATTGATCTGGACCACGGCGCTCGCCGCGGCGATCCTTTTCTTCGCCTCGGTCTTGCTCCACGAGCTTTCCCATGCTTTGGTGGGGTGTGCGCAGGGAATCGAGATCCATCGGATCACCTTGTTCGTGTTTGGCGGAATGGCGCAACTAGAACGCGAGCCCAGCAGTTGACGGGGGGAGCTGCTCATGGCAATCGTAGGGCCCATCACCAGCTTTGTCGTGGGCGTGTTCTGTATCGTGGTCGCCCGCTTGAACGCGGGTGAGATACCGCTCGATCCGGATGATCCGCTGCCGGCATACGCCACGCTCGGTCCCGTAGCGACGGTGCTGCTGTGGGTCGGACCGATCAACATCCTGCTCGGCGCCTTTAACTTGATCCCGGGTTTTCCTCTCGATGGGGGCCGGGTCTTGCGCGCCGTGCTGTGGGGCTTGGGCGGCGATCTCTATCGCGCCACGCGTTGGGCGGCGGGCCTGGGTCAGGCGTTCGCATGGATTTTCATCGCCTGCGGCTTTGCCATGATGTTCGGCGTGCGCGTGCCTTTCTTCGGCACCGGCATGATGGGCGGACTTTGGCTTGCGCTCATCGGCTGGTTCTTGAACAACGCGGCGATCATGAGCTACCAGCAGTTGCTGATACGCCGCTCGCTCGCGCACGTGCCGGTGTCGCGGATCATGTTGTCCCACTTCGCCACGGTATCGCCCGATACGTCTAATCAGCACGCTCATCGACAACTACATCATGCGGACGGACCAACGCGCTTTCCCTGTGGTGGAGAACGGTCGGTTGCTGGGCATCGTGTGTCTGGAAGACGCCCGCCGGATCGATCCCTCCGCCCGCGCAACACATACCGTGCGCACGGTCATGACGCCCGTGCACGATCTCACGACCGCGACTCCGGAAGAAGCCAGCGTCGACGCATTGCGAGCGCTTTCGCAGCGCGGAGTCAATCAGTTGCCCGTGGTGAAGGACGGGGCGGTACGCGGGCTAATCCGCCGCGAGGATATTCTCAAGTGGCTTGCCTTGCACGCATGGTCGGCACGAAGCTGGGGCCGGAAGAGAACCCAGGATCAATCGCCTACGGCGATGCCGACACCCAGAAAGCATTGGAAAAGCTCCTCACTGAACGCGCGGGTTCCGATGCGGTGCGGGCGTTCGCACGCGAATATGCCAAAGGCACTGGCCGGCAACCTGAGCAGGTCAACCCGCTGCTCGGTCTGCTCGGCCGCGGAAGCGCGGACCACGCCTACTACGAGGCGATGTTCGCGCAGCTCGTGGAACTGCAGCCGGTACCTGATTCAGCGCCTCAACGGCTTGCGGCGGAAAGGGCGCAAGCGATCATCGATGCTCTGCGAAAAGCCGGTATCGACCGCAGCCGGCTGCAATCGGGCGGCATCATGCAGGTGACCGGCCGGTCGAATGCTGCGATAGCCTCGGAGTTTGCGCTCGAAGTGATGCATGGCAGGAATGACGAGGAAACGCTCGGCCTTTCGCCTCCTAGGGCCCGGGAGTCAACGAGGCATAGTACCGCGCAACATCGCGCATCTGCGCTACGCTCAGGCCGGCCGCAACCCGGCGCATGATGTGGGCATAGTCGGAGCCGCCACGCTGCTGCGCTTTGAAAAGTTGTAGTTGCA
>JBQTJG010000015.1:0-9451 GCA_052387355.1 Armatimonadota bacterium
ACATTCGCGACTGTGATTCCCAGCGAGCGGGCGTAAGTGGTCAGACCGCCAGGCTTGTTGGGCGCATTGCTGATGAAGGGCGCACCGAGATCGGCAGCAAGCTGTTCAGATCCTTCGAAGCGTTTGACGAACGCGTTGATACACCAGGTGCCGCCGCCATGCAGGTCGATGACCACATCGCTGTCAGCGATCAACGGGGCAATGGATGCCGCGAGGCGGTCAGTGTGCGAACCGTCTTTGTTGCCTGGGAAGACGCTGTCCAGGTCGATAGAGTTTGGGGAATCGATCCAGGAATTGCGGCGCTCAACCTCGGCTGCGAGAGCATTGGCGGTAAAGATGACGCGCAGTCGTCCCGTGAGCTTCGCAGCGGGGTGCTGGCAAAGCATCTTGATCGCGAGGGCAGACCAGGGCCCTTCGTCGCCGTGTGTCCCGGCGATGAGGGTCACGCGAGTGCCGGTGGTACCGGCTTCGCCATATTTGAGCGGGATGTACTGGGCGGCGGCGTGGGCGGTGACCCGGACTTCGTTCCATCTCAATGACTCATATATCGTTTTCACGGTTGGACTCTCCTGGGACTTCTCTACTCTGCATAGTTGCCGTACCATTCCTGCCGCGCGCGAAAATCGTCAGGATAGAGCGTGACCTTTTCCACCGCGAACTCAAAGTCGTAGCCCTCTCGCGCGATGGTCTGGACAAGAGTCCCGGCGTCGAAGCGATAGCCGTTGAACCGGCTGGGTGGCTGTGCGGCGAGCCATACCCACGCTTTGCCGAGCTCGACCGGATCCGTCCAGTTCGCTCTCAGTTCCGCTGGCGCCTGATCGTACTCTGCCCAGGTCACTCGTGTCGGCTTGATGCGGATACCCGGACCGATCGTATTGAGCGCGATGTTATGGGACTTGGCTTCGAGTGAAAGCGCTTTGACAAATCCTTCGATGCCGTGCTTGATCGTGCAGTACGCGATCTCCTCTTTATAGCCGCGAATACTCGAGCCACTAGCGATGCCGATAATATGCCCTCCGCCTTGCGCCTTCATCTGATTCCACGCGGCGTACGTGCAATTGAACAGTCCGCCGATGCCGACATTGATCTGGCGCGACCATTCTTCCGGCGTGGTCGCTTCAAACGTGATCAGCGGCATGTAGATCGCATTATCCACCACCACATCCAGCCGCCCCCAGCGATCGACGATCCTCTTCACCACGCTCTTGCACTCGGCGAGGTCGGCAACATCGGAGCGGCAAGTCTGAAAGTCTGTACCGTCAGCGGCGAGGTCTCGAGCGCAGCGCGTAAGTTCGTCGTCGTTAATGTCTGTCACGAACACACGCGCGCCGGCGATGCCGAACGCCCGGGCGATTCCCCATCCCAAGCCGCGCGCGGCGCCGGTGACGAGCGCGACTCTATTTCTTAGGAGCATCATCTGGTCCCTTCACTTCGTCCCTGACGGGAACCGTGTAGTTGAGACCGAGCCGGCCGCCGTCGGCGTAGATCGTCTGGCCGGTAACATAGCTCGCGTCCGCGGAGGCAAGGAAGCAGGCGACAGCGGCGATCTCCTCGGGCTCGCCGATGCGCCCGAGTGGCGTGCGCGCGAGCAGCCGGCGTTTGGCCTCCTCGTCAGCCGCCACCGTCTGCAGGATCTCGGTCATGATGGAGCCCGGGCCGATGGCGTTGACCCGAATGCCATATGATGCGAGTGACAAGGCCATGACCTTCGTCAGCTGGTCTAGCCCGCCCTTGGACACGCAGTACGGTACCTGGTTGGGAATGGCGACGACCGCGTTGATCGAGCTCATGTTGATGATAACGCCAGGCGCCCCGCCCGCCTGCACCTGCGCCACCATCTGCCGGGCCGCTGCCTGGCCGACCAGGAACGCACCCTTGAGGTTCACCCGCAGTACACGATCGAAGTCGGCTTCCGAGACGTCGAGAAAATCGGCGGAGTGGACGATACCGGCATTGTTGACGACGATGTCGATGCCGCCGAACGCGCAGGCTGCGGCCACGAGCCTGCGCGCCTCACCCGCCTCGCCCACGTCTGTCTGGACGAAACGGCAATTGCGACCAAGCGCGGCCTCACTCGCCTCGCCCGCCTTCTTGTCGATATCGGCGATGACGACCTTGGCGCCTTCCACGACATAGCGCCTGGCGATCGCAAGCCCGATCCCGCGCGCGCCGCCGGTGACGACTGCAGTCTTGCTGTCGAGTCGGCCCATGAGGATCCGTCCTTCGGCGCTGGCGGTCCGGTCGTGGCGAATGAAGGTCGCGTTCGAGAGATGCAAGCGCCATCGGGATCATTCAAGGCTCGCGTCGCTCGGACCTTGCATTGGTCACCTCAGGAGAGGATCTTGGGAACTCGGTCCGGACCAAGTTGCAGAGCGTGCAATTTCCGAAGTATGGTACACAACAAGTAATCACGAGGGTCAAGTTCCTCGCAGGCTCCGGAGGGAGAGCGATGGCGAGAATTCCCCAGGTTCAAGCGTTGACGTTTGATGTGTTCGGCACGATCCTCGACCTGGATGAGAGCCTGACGCCGCCCCTGCGGCGGTTCCTCACGGGACAGGGGGCGACCGTCCCGGCCGAGCGGTTTTGGGAGCAGTGGCGGGCACGGCAGCGGCTGGAGCAGTTTCAGGACACGCTCCTGATGCTGGGCCACAGCGGCTACCTGGAGACGGCGCGCCGCGCGCTCATGTACACGCTGCGTCTGCACGCAGTGGAAGCCTCGGCGGAAGAGGTCGCGGCGTTCATGGAGGTCTGGCGCGAGCTGTCGCCGTTTCCGGACGTGATTCCGGCGCTGGAACGGCTGAAGAGCCACTACCGGCTAGTCGTGCTCTCGAATGGTGAACCGGAGTTTCTGGACCACCTGGTGAGGCATCGGGTGCAGTGGGAGTTCGACGCGGTGATCTCAGTGTCGCCGATCGGCGTCTTCAAGCCGCACCCGGCGGTGTATCGGCGGGCGGCGGGCATCCTGGGGCTGGAGGTAGGAGAGTGCCTCATGGTGTCGTCGAACTCGTTCGATGTCGTAGGCGCTCGCTCGTGCGGAATGCGCGGCGCCTACGTGGACCGCTACCGACTGCCGTACGAGGAGACGCCGTATCAGCCCGATGTTACGGTGGGCGATTTTGCGGGATTGGCGACCGCGCTAGGTCAGCATGTGTGACCCGCACAACGTTCTAGGAACCAGCCAATCCGATGGTCCTCAGCAGGCGTTGATATTCGGGCGTATCTCGGATCTCGTCGAAGAACGCTGACGTCTTGAGCACGCGGAGCCACCCATCACGATCGCGGCGGGCTCTGTCCAACCAGTCCAGCGCCTGGCGGCCGTCGCCGAGCCCCAGGTGCACGAAGGCGATCCAGACCGGCGACGCATACGCCGTCTGGTAGCGATCCGTCAGCGTGGCGGCAATCTTCAGAGCCTTCTCCCGTTCCCCGAGTTTCGCGTAGGCAAAACCCAGACAGGCGTCAGTCAAGACGTCTCCTCCCCGCGACAACTCGTTGGCTTTGAGCAGAGCGGAGAGCGCGTCGGCAAGTGAGCCCATCATCAGAAGGACCCACCCGCGATACATGTGGGCAGTCCGAAACTCGGGGTTCATCTCGATAGCTTTCTGGATCGCCGCCAAGGCATCAGCGTTTCGGCGGGCGACGAAGTACACAGCACCGACGTTGTTTGCGATGGCGGACGAAAGCGGGTCGAGTTCTTGGGCGCGCATGATCTCCGCCAGAGCATGGTCGAACCGTCCGGCGTGTGCCAGATACAGCGCATACCAGTGGTGCGCCGTGGCGTAGCTCGGACGGAGCTCGATCGCCTTGATATACGCCCGCTCCGCTCCAACCCAGTCCCAGTCGTAGTTGTAGTTGACCTGCGCGAGCGACGCGTGGGCCTCCCCCAGAGAGTCGTCGATCTCCAGGGCCTTCTGTGCAGCGGCCTTGGCCACAGGATAGATGTCCTTCGGCCGGTAGATGCCGAAGTTGCCCAACACGATGTAGGAATCGGCGAGCCCGACATAGGCGGGCGCGTACACAGAGTCTAACTCAATGGCCCGCTTGAAATGCTCGATCCCAGCGTGCACGCTCTTATCCGTCCGTTGATTCCATAAGAACCGGCCTTTCAGGTAGGCTTGGTAGGCCTCTAGATTCTCGGTGGGCCGGTGTTCGATCCGCGCCAGTTCGTCCGGAGACACGCGCGCCTTCAGCGCATCGGTGATCCGCTGGGCCACGTCGCTTTGGATCGCGAAAATATCGGCGAGTTCCCGATCGTAGGTTTCGGCCCACAGGTGCTCGTCGGTGCTGGCATCGATGAGCTGCACCGAGATCCGTACCTTGTTGGCGGCCTTGCGCACGGTCCCCTCGAGGATGGTCGCGACGCCCAACTCCCTCCCGATGTCCCGCAGATTCTTCGAGGTCTTCTTGTACTGCATCACAGACGTACGTGAGATCACCTTGAGCCGCCCGATCTTGGAGAGCTGCGTCAGGATGTCCTCGGTGAGCCCGTCGCTGAAGTACTCATTCTCGGGATCCGGGCTCAGGTTGGCCAACGGCAGGACGGCAATAGACTTCCTGTCTTCGACAGCAGGCCGTGGCGGCTGCGGGGTTCCCCGCGGTGCCGCTGCCGGCGTCCCTGACTGCCATGGCAGCACCACCCGGTACACTTCAATCGGGGTCTGGATATTCTTCAGGGAGGGTGTGCCGATCGTGGCGAGCGGGACGTCGATCTTGGTGTGCACCTGATCGTACACCTGCTGCGAGATGCAGATGCCCCCGGGCTCCGCGAGGGGCTCGAGACGCGCCGCTATGTTGACCCCGTCGCCGTACACGTTGCCTTCACTAAACACCACATCCCCCAGGTGAATGCCGATCCGGATCCGGATCGCGCGTTCCGGTGGAACGGTGACATTGCGTTCACTGAGCGTCCTCTGGGCTTCGATCGCACCGCGCACGGCCTGGAGCGCGCTGGCAAACTCGACGAGAAATCCATCTCCTACGGTACCGATCACATTCCCGCCGTGGCTGGAGAAAACCGGACGAAGGAGGCCGCCGTGCTCTTCCAGCAGCTCAAGCGCGAGCTCCTCGTTGCGTTGGGTCAACGCGCTGTAGCCGACCATGTCGGTAAACATGATCGCGGCCAGCCGCCGTTGCACCTGGCTCATGCCATCAACATTGGCCTTCCGGACCAGGATTCCTCGTCCCACAAGTTGTGACGTTCGTTATCGACCAAGTTGCTGCTCATGAGCCTTGACAGGTACCGGGATCAACTTTGTGTTCCGAGCGTAGGATCTGGGTAAAAGATTGCCGCGAGGCCGAATCCTCATGCGGAGGTGATTGGGCATGAAACGCCAGCAGCAGGGCAAACGGCAGGATCGCAATCGGCGGAACTCCCCGCCCAGCAAAAAGCCGGGATCGACCGGGCGTGGGACCGGTCCCCAGAAAACGACGGTTCAAGCGTCCGCGAGGAAGCGCGCCGGCCAGAGGCCACTTGCAGGCCGGCGGTCTGAAGACGTGGCGATAAAGCCTGAACAGCCTGGGAACATCCCAGCCGGGACCTCTGACAACCCGGTGATGTGGGGCGAACCCTATGATCCGAATCGCGAATCAGGAGCCGGTAGGCGCCGCGCTAACAAGAAACCGTGAACCCAGTCATGTGGCCCGCCGGGGGGCCATGATCCTCTCACCTAGCGGTCCGGCCATACCTCTCTTCATGATCCGGTCCGCCAGGCTTGGATCGTCAGTGCCCACGGCGTTGCGTTCTCTGAGGATCTCCATCGCCAGGTGGGATTTCTGTTCCGCGGCTACTGTCACCGCAGCGGCGGCCGAACGCAGCACCTTGTTGGCTTCATCGCGAGGCGTCCTGAGTACCAGCCCTACCAGGGCACCGACGATAGCCCCGGCCGTCGCCGCGGCCAGGCCGGTGTGCGCCGACGCGACGATCAGCGCTACGAGCGGCGCACCGCTGCCTTCAAAATAGAGTGGCAAGGCGACGAGGGGAATGGAGAGCAGAAAACCTAGCGCGGCCCCGGCGACGGCGCCCTTGAGCAATTTATAGACGCGCGATGCTTCGGTCAGTTCGCGTCCGCGACGTTCTGGCCGCATCCACACGTGAACGCGGCTGGCTTCGAACCCAGCGCGCTGCAACTCTTCGGCTGCGCGATTGGCATCCTCGGGTCTAGAGAATAGACCCGAAACGATGCCGGCCTGCTCCGCTCGCGTATCCGCTTTGGTCATGTCAGCTTTCCCTTGTCGGTTCGCTGTCGCTTACGTTACTATTTTCCCCACGACGCCGTCCGCTAATCACGCCAAGTCCGGTGCCAATGCCTTCCGGGATTGCGAGATGATGAGCACTCCCAGCGGTGGGATCGGAACGGGACTAGGACTCTCGCATCGCGGCGCAGATTAGCGACACCGGAACCGAACCATAGGATAGAAACCGGTCGTGGAACCGGCGCAGGTCGAACCCCGGCCGGCGCGCTGCCAGGTCGCGCCGCAGCCGGTGGATCTGCTCCGTGCCGACCAGATACATGAGGGCCGTGCCGGGGAACATGCTATTCTTCACCGCCTCGGCGTGCGCCGCGTCGGGGGACATCCCGACTCGATCCCGGTAGCAGGCGGCGGCTTCCTCGAGCGTCCACTCACATGTGTGCAACTTCACGTCGACCAGCGCGCGAGCCGCGATCCGCAGGCGCGTGTGTGCCTGGGCCAGCCGCTCCAACGGCTCCAGGAACCCGATCTCGTCCATCAGATCGGTGGCATAGCACGCCCATCCCTCGGCCATCGTGCCGCCGCAGTACATCGCGATACGGCCGGCGCAATCGACAGCCGCCACCTGTCCCACACGAGAGGCGGCGCGGAAGGCGTACCAGTTCTGCACGTGATGGCCGAGGCCGCCATGGTGGACGACGTGGTTCAGTGTGATGACGCTGTCGTTCGTCGCGCGCAGGCGGCGGGTTTGCTCCTCGGGCGGCATGTCCGGGTCGATGGGCGTCACCAGATAATCCACCATAGGTAGACGATCGAAGGACGAGGGGGAACGGTAGAAGAGGAAGTAGAGGTGCGGCACGGCTTCGCGCGCCCAAACGGGCTGCGGCACATAGCGGATCGGGTAGTCGGGCCACGTCACCAGCCCTCGGGTCTCGGCGGCGTTCCGCGCGTCCTGCCAGACGTTCGTGTAGCGGGCGTAGTATTGAGCGACCGTCGGGTGCCTGTCGGGGAGTAGGGCCAGTGCCTCGCGCCAGGACGTTGCGCCCAGGCCGGACGCATGGGTCTCCAGATGCGCCTCGCAAGTGGCCATGTGCTCCTCGGCCAGGCCCCTGACCGCGGCGGCGTCCATGTCCAGGAAGTGCCCGCGGCGGAGCAGCAAGTCGAGTGCATCGCCGCCGCACGCGTAGTCATCCGCCGGGTGCCGGAGGAGGTCAGTTTCCAGGTAGTCCTGAAAGTCACGGAACGCTGCAGCCGCCGTGGACACCGCGGCGCGGAAGCCCGGATGTTCAATTCCCTCCTCCCGGATCAGGATCTCCACCCCACCCTGAAAGAACGCCAGCGCGCCCGCGCATTCCCGAATGGCTCGCTCGGTCCAGGCGCGCGGCGCCCGGCGGACGTGCCTGCCCTGGGCGAGCAGGGTCGGGATCGCCATCATCCGTTCGAGGGCCGCCTCCATCCGCGTGGGGAAGGGCGCAAAGGGGCGGAGGAAGAGGGCGATCACCCCGAAGGCCGCCTCCCCCGTAAAGACGCAGGGATTCCCCCGATGGAAGTGGGTGGAGGCATATTCCCAGCGCTGGATGTCCAGGAAGCCGTCGACGAGCTTCCGGTCCAGAGATTCGGCCTCCGTGAGCGGCTCGGGCGGGAGGTCGCGCAGGCGCTGCTGGAGGAAGGTGATACCTGCGAGAGCATCGCCGATACCACCATCGGAGTAATCGGGGAGCCGGCCGTCGTGGTCGTGGACGCCGATGAAGGTCGCGTTGACGGGGTACGTCCGGTAGTACCAGTCGAAGAAGGCGTCCAACCCAGCCGCCAGCGCCGGGGCGCGCGTCTGCGCCGCTTGCGGCTCCATGCCTAAGGGTCCCGCATCCGTACGCCTAACGCTCCCGTGTGTCCACTCCCGATCGATCCACGCCTAGCGGTCCAGAGGCAGCTCCACCCAGCGGCGCTCGTGGAACGATTGCTCGACTGCGTTGACGACTTCCTGCACCCGGGCGCCGTCCGCGAAGTTGCCCTGATTCCGTCCACCGCCGTCAAGGATCTCATCGACGAAATCCTTGATGAGATTCGCGTAGAAGAGCGAACGCCACGACTCGCGCGCATGGCCGCCCGCCGGATAGAAGCGCGGTGGGATCTCACGCTGTTTGAACTCGACGCCATCAGGAGTGGCCACTTTGATCGTTTCAGCCACACCGAACTCCTCGACGAGGCGGCAGATGATGGCGCCCTTGCTCCCATAGATGCGGGCCTCGACACCCGGATAGTTGCCGATGGTGACGTACGAAGTCTGGATCGAGCCGATGGCGCCGTTCGTGTACTCGGCGAGATAGATGTCGCCGTCATCGATGTTCATCCGCATCGTGCGCCCTGTCGCGCGCACCATCCGCTCGGGGATGAAATTGCGCATCGTGCCCACGACGCGCGAGTACCCGGCCCCGACCCACCAGAGGCTGATGTCGATGATGGGCGCCCCGTAGCCTTCGAGCGATGACGTCCGGAGGACCGACTGGTCCGCGTCGGGATCCACCTGGCGCAGCGGGGTCTCGGGATTGAGCCACTGCGAGTTCTGCTCGTACCCGTTGAAGACGAACGGCTCCCCGACGAATCCCTCGTCGATGAGGGTCCTGGCGTACTGCACGCCGGGGCTGTAGCGAAATGTGAACCCGAGTTTCGTGAGCAGGCCCTTGCGCTTCGCCAGGTCTGCCGCGCGCAGCGTGTCGCGGAAGTCATACGCTACAGGCTTCTCGCACAGGACGTGCTTGCCGGCCTCCAGCGCCGCCGCGGCCAGTTCGTGGTGCGTGTGCGACGGAGTGGCGATGTCGATGACGTCCAGATCGTCTCGCGACACCACCGCCTGCCAGTCGTGCGCGGCTTCCGAGATGCCGAACTGCCGCGACATCTCTTCGGCTCGCGTCCGTTCGACGTCGCAGATCGCCACGACCTCGCACCGCGGGTCGCGCTGCCATCCCGGGATGTGCGCAAAGCGCGCCCAGGCGCCGGCCCCAAGAATGCCGACGCGTAGTGTGCGTGTCGCCATGCCCCGCGTGTTCTCCCCGGGGTTCAGAGAGCCCTGCCTGGGTGGGTTCGGGGGGAACACCCAGGCGCGACCAGACGTCTGAGTAACGAAAGGATGCTGAACGGGGAGGGACTCGAGTGCTGAGTCGGTATCTCGTGACGGCCATCGCGCTTGTACTGTTGCTCGCCGCGTTCCACCTCGCCGGGGACCCTCCAGTCTGGGCCGCGCACAGCCCAGTGGGAGTGCCGGCGT
>JBQTJG010000016.1:0-3961 GCA_052387355.1 Armatimonadota bacterium
AAATTCGTGAAGCCGGAGCCCCCTGCGACAACATTCCCCCGTTCTACATCTGCCCAATCCCATGGCCAGAAGCCTGGACTCCAATCCTCTTCCTCTCCGCTAACCACCCCGATGAGGCGCGGGTCACCGTTCCACCAACCGAACATAGGGCCACCGGAATTACCGGGCGTTAGGTCGCCGCGCGTCTCGATTTCAAGACCACCGTTGGAGTCCCCGTCGGTGTCGAAGGAGGTGATGCTTCCCTGAAACGATGGACGCTGACCCCCTGCAACGGCACCGGGGAAACCGATGATAGACCAGTACGGGTCATCCTCCCAGTCGTCGTCGTAACCATTGTAGCCAAAGTAGCCGAGCCATGAACCCAGCGGTTCATACAGTCGGCACACTGCCCAATCGTAGCCCGTTACGTCTCCATTCACGTCATAGCCACGTGCGTCGGAAACGTACGACTCGACGCCAACACCGTGCAACGAACTGCCGTCGTAGAAAGCAGGTACAAACCGCATCCACCAAGGGTTGTCGTCCCAAGGCACGACATGGCCTGCCGTTGCAATTATCCGGTCGCCGATCAACGCCGCCGAGCCTGTCCATCCCGAACTGGTGAATACTTTTCCCACCAAGCCCCACGGCCATGCAGCGTCGCGGAAACTCCACCGGTCGTCAGGAGGGAAAACATAGAGCGGATTAACAGGTCTCCCATTGATTCGTCTCATCGCTCGGAAACGTTCTCGTGATACTATCTTGGGAGCAAATGTCGCGTCAGTCCATGATGGGCGGTACGACGTGAAGGGAATCTTCGGATTTGTTTGCCGAAGGAAGACCTCGGGCTTCTCGCGAGTCGCCTTCTGCCCAATCAACGCGTGTCCAACGTGCTGCCCCTTCTCTAGGATGGGTAGGTCAACGCGCCAAGGCGCCCCTTTTCCTGTGGCCTTGACGCGTTCAATTTGAACTTTGGGCTTCTCCTCCCCACCATTGGCGTACATATAAACGCTCATGCGGGATTTCAGCCTCTGCAATTCAGCTGGTATCTTCCTATCACCAAGCACAAACCTGCGGTCTAGTACTTTCTCTGGGCGATCCGGTCGCTGGCGTTCCCCGAAAAAGTGAAGAGGCGGGATTCCTTCGTGATCGATTTTCTTTGCCATGGTTTTCTCTCCTTGTCGTGCCGAATGAGCTTGCTTCAAAACTGCCCTCGCATTACAGCGCAATCAAAGTGACCACCTCCTTTACCGGTCATCGGCGCCGCCTAACGGCATCGAGCTGAGCGGCCCGGCCAACGCAGCCAACGGCGGACACTCGTTCCGTAACCCTAGAAACCAAACCTCCATAGCGCCTATGATCCGCAGGCCGGGTCCGCTCCGGCGAGTGTTAGGCGGCTTGCGCTCTACTGTGCTTGCAAGACTCCTTTGGTTCTTAGCCAATCGAGGACTTTCTGCCAGTGGTATCGGTAGTCGCCGGTGAGCGACTCGACGGTGCGGGTGACGGTGGCTGGGCCGCCGCGATGGTGGACTACTCCGTGATCAGCGTCTAGTTCGGTCCGGTCCAGGCCGCTCACATACTGCTGTAGCTCCTCAATCGAAGAAGCCAGCTCATCGAGTAATGCAGCCTTGTTCTGTGAAGAGTATCTGGCGACAAATGCAGCATTGATGTTCCTGTAGTCATTCGGCGCGTCCACATAGTAGGAGGGCGCCTCGCCTCTAAGGATGGCATTGCAGGCCTCGATCATGTTTCTGTTCCAACCGACGAGATGCGCGACAGTATCCCGAGGTGACCAGCGGTGGATTGGAGATAGGTACAGTTCCTCAGGGATTGAGAGGATGCAGTCACGGAAATCCTCGTAGGTACGTTTGAGGGACCGAAGGCAGTCAACAGTGGCCATGCGGTGCGAACTCCTTCAACAGTAGATCACGCCTCAAGGAAACCACGCTCTCAGGGAGCCGCCTAACGACCCGCGCATCAGCGGCCCGCAGCCACGAGCCGGCGAGGCGGAGACGTGTCGGATGGTCGCAGAGGTAGACCGCCGCAATCAAGCCGCTTCCTCGCGGGTCCGCTGCATGCGCTTGATACTCATTGAGGCCCCCTCCTCAGCACGCGGGATCGTATGCTGGGTAGCGGTAGCCAACCCGAGAGGAGGAGACCTCGATGAGATTCTACACCCAGCAGCATCAGTACTACTGCGGCATCGATCTCCACGCCCGATCGATGTACGTCTGCATCGTGAACCGGGAAGGGGAGGTCCTGGTCCACCGTGACCTCCCCGCACATCCCGCGGCCTTTCTCCAGACCATTGCTCCGTACCGCGCCGACCTCGTCGTCGCCGTCGAGTGCCTCTTCACCTGGTACTGGCTCGCCGATCTCTGTGCCCAGGAGCAGATCCCCTTCGTCTTGGGCCACGCTCTCTATATGAAGGCCATTCACGGCGCCAAAACCAAGAACGATCGTATCGACGCGTACAAGATCGCCTCTCTCCTCCGCGGAGGCCTGATTCCTCAAGCCTACGTCTATCCCGCCGAGATGCGCGCCACCCGCGACCTCCTGCGTCGCAGAATGTACCTCATGCGCCGCCGCGCAGAACTTCTCACCCACATTCAGAACACCACCAGCCAGTACAACCTCCCGCCCCTCGGCGCGAAGATCGCGTATAAGGCCAACCGCGAGGGTGTCGCGGACCGCTTCCCCGACCCCACCGTCCGCAAGAGCATCGAGGCTGACCTCGCGCTCATCGACGACTACGACCAGCTCCTCACTGACCTCGAACTCTTCCTGGTGCGCGCGGCGAAGATCCACGACCCCAACGCCTTTTACCGCCTCCGCTCCGTCCCCGGGATTGGCAAAATCCTGGCTCTCGTCATCCTCTACGAGATCCACGACATCCGCCGCTTCCCCTCGGTCGGCGACTTCGTCTCCTACGCTCGCCTCGTCCGCGGCGCCAAAGAGTCCGCCGGCAAGCGGGTCGGCACGTCCGGCAAGAAGATCGGCAACGTCCATCTCAAGTGGGCCTTCTCCGAGACGGCTGTCCTCTTCCTCAGAGCCAACCCGCCGGCCCAGATGCTCCAGAAGAGACTCCAGGCCCGCCACGGCAAGGCCAAAGCCCTCTCGATCCTGGCACACAAGCTTGGGCGCGCCGTCTACTTCTTACTGCGGAGAGAGCAGACCTTCGAAAGGAGGCGATTCTTCGCGGCCTGAATCGGGAGGGGACGGCCCAGCCCCACGCCTAACTCGAGCCGCTTCGGATGAGCCTGAAGGGGACCTCCCTCTCGTCTGTGGCCACGACCACACGAGGAGTCCATGGCCAGATCCTGGCAGCCCGACCGCTTGATTGGAGGGCCGTCCCGCTCCCTGTCATCATCTCCTAAGGTCCAGGCGCTCGGCCCCTCACCCGAGCTCGGTCCCAACTGGAGAACGCCACCGCGGTCAGCCCGACCGCTTGAGTGAGCCGGCATGAGGGTACCGATGTGTTTCTAGGTCACGACGCGCTGCGTCGTCGGTCCTTTCAGTGCCTGTCATGGCCATCAGAGGACCGTGAACCTCGATAAGTGTTTGGTGCCGGGTGCCGCCCGCACCCACTCCGAAATCGAGCCGGAGCGCCGACGACCAGAGCGCAACATCCCCAGGCAGAGCCCCACCGTCACCTGCCAAAGACCTTACTTCGCCTCTTGACGCGAGGGGGCCTCATAAGGGTTAGGCAGCTGCGCTACTCTATACGCGTGGCAGGTCTGCCATCGGGATGCGCGCAAGCGACGCGCCCGACGCATGCTCACCAAGTCTCCGAATCAATACTCGGACTGCATGTTCGAGCCACGTCGTTTCGGCGGGGCTCAAGGGCTTCAACGGACCGGCCGTAGTGACCTTTCGGACTGTCGATTCGTCGCCCCTCGTCGAGGAAAGCTGCCCAATCATCCCCAGCACTTTCTCGTGAACACCCAGGGATCTTGAGGCCTGCTTACGCCCACCCGCAGCT
>JBQTJG010000017.1:0-2533 GCA_052387355.1 Armatimonadota bacterium
CGCTGCCCGCGCACCCGGTTGGTGCCGCGGCAGATCCCAACCAGGAGCGGCTCGCGAACTTCGGACGTCGACGCGGCGTCGAGGGCCTCTATGCTGACGTTCGCCAGATGCTCGATCCAGCACCTGATCGCCGACGGTGCGATCGGCTCCGTGCGCATGGTGATGGCGCACCTGCGCGAAGGGGCCCTCTTCGGGGGGACGCATCTCTTCGATTTGCTGCGCTTCCTGCTCGCGGCCGAGGCCGAGTGGGTGGCCGGCGAACTCGACGCCGGGGACGGCACCTACGATCCTGGCGCGCGCGGTATCATCGGGTTTCCAGATGGTGTGCGCGTCTACGTTGACGGCGCAAGCGACGATCCCACGCCCTTCGACCTGGACATCACCGGGACCGAGGGCCGCATTCGCGTCGGGAACGGCGCCTACCCTGAGTTCTGGCAGGTCGATCGGACCGGCGGGCGAGGGGCGCTGCTCCGTCGCGGCTTCCCGGGCATGCACGACGGCCGGAGCGGGATGCTGCGCGCGGTCGAAGACCTCATCGCCGCGGTGGAGACCGGCCGCAAGCCGGCGTCAAGCGACGTCGACGCGCGCGCAGATCTGGAAATAGCGGTGGCGTTTCACTTGTCCCACCGCTGCGGCCGCCGAGTCGCGCTGCCGGTGACGGACCTGGACTGCGTGATCGAAGACCCTTGGGGCCGAGACCGCTGACGGGGCGGTCCGCGATTCACGGTCCCACGCGCCCGCGGGTCAGCGCTTCAGCCAGACCCCATGGAAGTGCGTGTGCTGTCGGACGTCGGGCTTGAATCCCTGGACCGATGGCAGCGACCCGTACAGGATCGGCCGCTCGTTGAGGATGAAGCCGGGCGCATCATACTGCGCGATGAGCTGCGCGTGGTAGTAGACGCGCTTTCGATCCTCTTGCTTGACGACGGCCTTGCCCTGGGCCATCTGCCGTTCGAACAACTCATGCTTCCAGCCGATCGCCCTGCCGTTGACACGGGCGGCCGAGAACTGCTCGCCGAGCATCGCGTCGGGGTCGTACCGCGGGATCACGCCGGTGAGCCCTAACTGGAAGTCGCGCTGCACCAGGACCTGGTTGACCCAGATCCCGATCTGCTGCGGCACCAGGTCGATCTTGATGCCGATCTCGGCCATGTTCGCCTGGAAGATCTGCGCCAGCGTGAAGAACTCGGCGCGGCTGGTGAGGTGCTTGACCTGCAATGTGATGTTGCCGGCGCCGGATTCCGACATGAGCTGCTTGGCGCGGTTGACGTCGCGCTCGTTGAACGACACCGACTGCGGGTTGAACGCCCAGTGCTTCGGCGGGATGGCGTTGGACTTCAGCGTTCCCTTGCCGAACGTCGCTTCGAGCAACGCCTTGCGGTCGATGGCAAAGTTGATCGCCTGGCGGACCTTGAGGTTGTCGAGCGGCGGCCGGTCCGCGCGCGTGAGCATGTAGTACGACGACGGCGAGACGCCGGGCTCGATGCCGTGGACGATGATCTTGCCGCCCCGCTCGACCTCGCGCACACGGGGCAGCGGCACGGTGTCGGTGACCTCCACCTGCCCGGAATCCAGCAGCACGAGCTTCTGGTTCTCATCCGGCGTCGGCATGAACATCAGCTCGTCGAGGTACGGCTTCCCGCGCTGCCAGTAACCGGGGAACTTCTTCAGGCGCACGTGGCGAAGGCGTACCCATTCGACAAACTGGAACGGCCCGGCACCGACCGGATTCCGCTCGTCAAAGTTGTTGGGGATGATCTTGAGGTCCGCGATGTCCAACATGAACGCCGCGCTCGGCGCTTTCAGCTTGAAGCGGACGGTGCGAGGATCGAGTACTTCGGTAGACGCGATCTGCTCGACGATGGATCGGGTCTGCCCGGTGCCCTGCGCGAGCGTGCGCTCGACGGTGAACTTTACCGACTCGGCGGTCAGCGGCGAGCCGTCGTGAAATCGCAGACCCTGGCGCATCCGGAAGGTGTAGGTGGACGCGTCGGGGGACTCCCACGACTCGGCCAGGGCGCCTTTCGCCCCTTCGGTGAAATCGTCGTCGAGCAGGCCGTCGAAGAGCGCGTCCTTCACGTCGAAGTCGAATAGCGTTGCCGACTTGTGGGGATCGAGCGTCGTGGGTTCGGCGCCCAGCGTGCAGCGGAGCACGCCTCCTGGGCTCGGTCTGGCAGGTGCCGGCGCCGGGGCAGGCGCGCCTGCGGCGGGCGCCGAGAATCGGAGCAGTCCACTTGCGGCCGCCGCTGCCGCTGCGCCTGCGACGAACTGCCGGCGCGTCAACCGGGTGTCCTTGGATCGTCTCGCCATGATCACATCTCCCTTACCTAAGAGTCGCGAAACGACGGGCCGTCCGATTTGAACACGTGACCAGATATTCGCAGCCTAGTGCCGGTGGTCCTCTGGGCGCCACCGGCCTGGCTGGATGTCAGGCCCCTGGTCCCCGCTCGGCGTCCACCGACGCCCGCATCCCCCGCAGCCGCGGGTCCAGCGCGTCCCGCAGGCCGTCGCCGAGCAGGTTCAGGCCCATGAC
>JBQTJG010000018.1:0-2904 GCA_052387355.1 Armatimonadota bacterium
TACCGGTCCCCGCCGGTTCCCTGCGCAATGTGCGGCAGGGGGTCGAGGTCCACGCCCCGAACTAGGCGTGGCTCGCATTCACCTCTTTGAAGTTGCGTATAAGCCTCGAACGGAACCTGTCGGATGAGATGAAAAGGGGTGATTCGTTCGTGTGTTACAACTGCGGATGCCAAATGCCGGACAATGACATGGGCAAAGGCCACGCGGGAGCCGAGACGCGCGGAAAATCCATCACGAACAAGACCATAAGAGAGGCGTCTCGGTCCATGGGCCAGTCGGAAGATGAAACGAAGAAGAATGCCCTGGATCTCTTGGAGAAAGTCTTGGGCAAGAGGCCGAGCCGGATCACGAAGGTGGATGGGTACGACCGTTACGAGGATGTTTCCAGCGGTTAGGGGCGAGAGGTCAGCGCCGACCCTGACAGAGGGTGACCTGCACGAGGTCCAGACCCTGACGACATTGTGTAATGCGTATGAGGGGCTGGACATCCCCACGAGTCTTGAGCCGCCTCCGCTGCTTCATCGCCAGGATGGAGTGCTCATTGGCTTCGCCAGCCTGCAGGGTGGAGGCGAGATCGAGGCCTGCATCATCGTCCACCCCGAACACCGACGCAAAGGCGTAGGACGTGCCCTGCTGGCGGCTACGATGGCGGAATGCAGGAAACAGGGTTGGCACCGCCTGCTGCTCGTCTGTGACGAGGCCTCTTGGTCGGGAAGGCAGTTCATCACGGCGGTCGGAGCGCAGCACCGAAACTCGGAGCACAGGATGCGTCTGGCCGCCGGGGATGCCGGTCACCTCGCAAGTCCCCCGACGGCGCTTCAAGTCACACAGGCGGGTCCCGAGGAAGCCGAAGCGGTGGCCCATCTGATCTCGATGGCCTTCGGCAATCCTATAGAAGAAGAGGAACGCCGCCGGCTCGCTCGGGACATGGGAAAATCTACCCATCGTTTCTTCATTGGGCTGCGTGCCGGGGAGCCTGTGGGGAGTCTCGGCGTCGTCGGGCAGGGCCACCGTGCATACATCATCGGCTTCGGTGTGCTTCCCCAATCTCGGGGCCGTGGCTACGGCCACGAAATGCTCGTCTGGACGACCGACATGCTCCGCGCCGAGCACTGGGGCGAGATCATGATCGAGGTGGACACAAGCAATCACAGCGCGGTACGGCTCTACCGCTCTTGTGGGTTCGACGTGACCACGACATACGGGTTCTACGCTGTGACGATGTGACGGGGACGGTCGCCTACTTCGAGAGCTCCTCCAGTATGGATGCGCGTGGTTGGGCCGGCGCGTCACGCTTCGGGGACTGGAGGGCCATTGACAGGTACGTCGCTGCCTCGGCGTCCGCGCCTGCTTCGCGAAGCAACAACCCTAGCTCGGCGGCGGCGGCGGTGGCCCGGTCACCCATACCCAACCGTGTGAGGGTGTTCACGGCGCCTCGCAAGAGCTCGATCGCCTCACCGCGGCGGCCCTGCGCCCGGAACACGCGCGAGAGGGTGACCTGCGTTGCCGCTTCCCGCGCCGGATCGCGCCCGGCCTGGGCTTCTTTGATGGCGCGGCGCGCCGCCCGCCCGGCATCGGCATGCTGGCCGAGGGCCAGGTGGACCAGCGCAATCTCGTCGAGTGTCGCGCTGCGGTCGCGAGGCACGTCGAGGCGTTCTTGCACCCGCAGCGCCTGCTCCAGTGCGGCGAGCGCATCGTCGAACCGGCCCTGCTCGCGCCGGACCAGCCCCAGGTTGCTCAGCACCCGACTGATCTCGGTGAGATCCTCGACCTGCACGAAGGCCTCATGAGCCTGGGTGAGAGATGCGACGGCCGCGTCGAGCTGCCGTCGTGTCCACGCTACCATGCCCAGACCGATGAGGGCCTTGCCGCGGAGTCCGTGAAGCCGAAGCCGCGCTGCCACTTCAAGGGCTCTCCTATAGGCTCGCTGCGCGCGCTCGATCTGTCCCAATTGGAAGCGTGTCGTGCCCAGTGAGATGAGGGCTCGGACATTCTCTTCGGTTCGCGCGGCCTTCGTTCGTTGGAGGGTCGCCGTCGCTTCTTCCAAGAGGGGTAGCGCCGTATGGAAGGCGCGGCGCCGCACTTCGACATCGCCCTTGAGCCACAAGGCCATGCCGAGCAGGTTCACGGATCGATGGCGCCGTGCCAGGGTCAATGCCTCCTCAAGATGCCGGCCGGCGTTGTCGAGGAGCGACCCGCCAAGCGCGGCGCGTGCACGAATCAGGGCAGCACGGGTTCGAAGCTCCGCCGGCATGTCGGGCAGCAGCGCCTCGGCAGCGTCTACGAGTTTGAGGGCCTCGGCCGCCTGCGTAGCCATGTCCATCAGGTTGGCGAGATGGAAGAGGTTGAGCGCGGTCTCCAGGCGCAGGTCCGCAGGATCGAACAGAAGGGCGCCGACCGAGCTGCTCACGCGCCGGGCCAGGGAGATGACGGTCTCGACCGACGGATGCGACCGGCCGCTTTCGAGGAGGCTGATGAAGCTCTTGCTCAAGTCCGGCGCGCCCAGCGCCTGCTGGGTCAGCCCTGCGCGTCCCCGGGCGAGAAGCAACCGGCGTCCGAACTGCACGAGCCAGTGTGGGCGATCCTTCCCCGGTGGTGCAGAGGAGGGTTGAGCCATGGTGAACCTTAGTGTACCATCCACCAGGCGACCTGACAACGCCACGAGCCCCCGGGCGAGTCAGACCGCCTTTGACCACCCTCCTCCAACCGGTTCTTCCTAACCTCCAACCGCACGGCTAACCACTAACCGTTCTAGCTGCCCTCTGGGAGATTCGGGTCTGCAAACTGCCACTTCTCCTGTACATCTCCGGTCGAAGAGGGCTGAGGAGCCAGTCCGACCAGCGTCATGACCGCCAACGCAGCAACGACGATACGAAAGGCCTTCTTCACGTTAATTCCTCCTTG
>JBQTJG010000019.1:0-10469 GCA_052387355.1 Armatimonadota bacterium
CGATGATGACGCCGACCCGTCCCTCGCGCTTGAGCCGCGGGATGTCATCGGCGCGCTCGACGATGGCGAGCTTGGGATCCTCTCGCATGAGCGCGTAGTACTCCTCGATCCGCCTGACCGCGACCTCGAAGTCATCATCGGGCCACGCCGTCGTCATGTTGAGCGCGGTCACCCCTGCCCGCTCGAGTCGTTCCGAATAGCCGCGGCAGAAGAAGGTCGTCCCATCAATGACGACGGCGTCCCGGTGGAGGGTCGTGGCCAAATTAGTCGCGCTTGTACGCCTTGGCGAAGTACAGGAATTGGTCCTTGTAGGGACGCCATCCCGCGACATTCCTGGCCGTCGCGTACAGGTCGAACGGCGCGAACAGCGACACCCCGGTCGGGTCATCCTGGAGGAGCTGCGACATTTGCCGGTAGAGCTTGAGCCGCTCCTTGTCATCTGGGGTAGCGGCCGCTTTGGTCACGAGCGCGTCAAAGTCCGGCCGGCACCAGTACGCGTAACGGAAATCACACATGAACTGCGTGTAGAAGTAATGCGCGTCCGGTGGGGGGAGCGATCCTGAGTAGAACATGTCGCGAAGTCCGAGCGCGCTCAATTGAGTCAGGAATTCTCCTGGCTCCAGCACGACCTGCCTGGTTCGCACGCCCACCTTCAAGAACTGGGCCGCGATGACCTCACTGATTTCCTTGTCCTGCGCGTAGCGGCCGTGCGGATACTTGAAGGTGACCTCGAAGCCGTTGGGAAATCCGGCTTCCGCCAGCATTTTCTTGGTCCGCTCGGGATCGTAGGGGTAGGCCTTGAAGTCGGCCTGATACCCGAAGTACTCGTTGGTAAGCGGCTGTCCCTCGAGTCGGCGCGCCCGCCCTTTGAGCACGCTGCGGATGATCGCATCGACGTCGATCGCATATTGCAGTGCCTGCCGGACCTTCTTATTCTGCAGCGGTCCCTCCCACTTGGACGCCAGGGTGATACGGAAGATGCGCATCCCCCTGATCGAGTGGCCTGCCAGGTTCGGATCCCGACCGACGCGCTCCCAGGCATCGAGCGGGACCTCGATGGCCAGGTCGATGTCGCTGGCCTGGAGCGCGGCCACGCGCGCCGCGCCCTCGGGAATGGGTCGGAAGATCAAGCGGCGAATCCGAGGCGCGCCGCCCCAGTAGTCGGCGTTCGCCTCGAAGACGACCCGATCGTCTTTGATCCACTCGACAAGCTTGAACGCACCTGTGCCGACCGGGCGCTGGCAAAACCCGCGGAGAAGCCCTACCTGCTCTGTGTAGGTGGGCGGGTACTGGAACGACCCTATGGCCAGGGCCGAGAGCACGAGCCGCTCGGACGTGGGGCCATGGCTCTTCACGTCGATGGTATACAGATCCACGACTTCGACGCTCTTGAGCATCGAGATAAAGAACGCCAGGGATCGAGCCGCGAGCATCTGGTCCAGGCTGTACTTGGCGGTGTTCGCGTTGAACTCTTCGCCGTTGGTGAACCGCACACCGCGCCGGAGCGTAAGACGCAGCGTGTCCGGGGCGGTCTTCTGCCACCGGATCGCCAGTTCGGGCAGGTAGCCCAGCGCGTCGGGCGAGAACTGGATCAGGCGCTCCACCACCTGCCCGCTCACGTTCTTGTCTTGTTGGGCCGTGCCAAACAGGGGCGAGAGACACCTCGGATCGAACCCCTGGGCGACGACCAGGGTGTCCTTCGGCGTCCGCGGAGCCCCGCTCGCCGCCGGCAAGAACCCGAGAACCAGACTGAGCAGGACGACCATGATCATCGGTCTGGAGAAACTGTGGTGCGGTTGCTGTCTCATACCATCCCTCCTCAGTGATGCGTGCAGAGTCACAGCGACGCCCTCCGGCTGTGCAGGCGGGGATCGAGCACGTCCCTCAGCCCGTCCCCGATGAAGTTGAAGGCCAGGACCGCGAGAAAGATCGCCAGTCCGGGCATGGTGGACACCCACCATCCCTCGTAAATGTGATTGCGCCCATCGGCGATCATGGTCCCCCACGACGGCGTGGGCGGTTGGATCCCGAGCCCGAGAAACGACACCGCCGATTCGAGCAGCAACAGGCGCGCGATTTCGAATGTCGTCAGGATCACGATCGGCGTCGCCAGGTTGGGCAGCAGGTGCCGGACGATCAGCCGCCACTCGTCGCACCCCAGGGCTCGCGCGGCCTCAACGTACTGCGCGGCCGCAACGCTGAGCGTGGAGCCGCGCACGATGCGGGCGTAGTGCGCCCATGCCGGGATCCCCAAGACCACGATCAGCACGGGGAGGCTGGTGCCGAGGATGGCGATGATGGCGATGACGAGAAGCAGCAACGGAAAGGCGAGCTGTACGTCAACCAGCCGCATCACGGCGACATCGAACATCCCGCTGCGGTAGCCCGCCAGCAGCCCAGCCGAGATCCCGAGGGCCGCCGCCAGCGCGACCGCCGCCAGCGCGACGAATAGGGAGAACCGCCCCCCGTACATCATCCGGCTGAGAATATCGCGTCCCAGGTTGTCGGTTCCCAGAGGATACCTTACGGATCCCCCGCCCACAAATGAGGGCGGAATAAGGCGCGCGTCGAGGTCGGACCACGCGGGCGGCTGCGGAAGCCGGGCCACGGGCCACAGCGCCCCGATCACGATAACACTCAACAGCACCGTACCGGCGATCGCCATCCGATCGCGCAGGAACGCGTGCACCGCCCTCCGCCGGCGCGGCCTGAGCACGAAGGTCTGCGTGGGGGTCGCGGCGACCGCCATGTTCGTCACTCGTAGACCCTGATCCGCGGGTCCAGCAGGATGTAGATCACGTCGGTCACCAGATTGATGACCACGAACAGAACCGCGGTGACCATCACCGTGACCTGGACCACGGCGAAGTCGCGCGTGTAGATGGCCTGGACGGCCAGTCGTCCCACACCCGGCCAGGAGAACACGGTCTCGGTGACCACGGCGCCCGACAGCAGTGTGCCGAACTGCAGCGCCAGCACTGTCACGACAGGGATCAGGGCGTTGCGCAGCGCGTGCCAGGCGATGACGCGCAGGCGGGGCAGGCCTTTGGCCCGCGCGGTGCGGACGAAATCCTCGCCGAGCACCTCCAACATCGCCCCACGCGCGAATCGGGCAATGACCGCGATCTGATACGCTGCGAGGGTCGCGGCCGGCAGAATCAACTGCGCGAACGTGCCGCGTCCCCCGGTGGGGAACAACCGGTAGTGCGCGCCCAGCACGATGATGGCCACAAGCCCGAGATAGAATCCCGGAATGGCCTGCCCGACCAGCGCCAACCCTCTGACGAGGCCGTCGAAGGCCGAGTGCGGTCGAATCGCCGCAATGACGCCCACCGGCAGTCCGATGCCCAATGAGAGGATCAGCGCGGCGGCCGTCAGTTCGAGCGTCGCCGGCAGGCGTTCGACGAATAGGCTCAGGGCCGACTGCTGGTAGCGCAGCGACATCCCGAAATCCCCTCGCAGCGCGTTGGCGAGAAATCGACCGTACTGCACGTAGATCGGCCGGTCGAGTCCCAGTTCGGCCCGCATCTCGGTCACGGCCTGGGCCGTCGCGCCCTCCCCGAGCAGGATGGCGATCGGATCACCGGTCAGCCGGACGAGGCTGAACACGACCAGCGAGACGCCCAGCAGCACAACGATGACCTGCGCGATGCGCCTCACGAGGAACCGCATGGGGCTACTGATTACGTCAGCCGGGGGTCCCGTTCCTGCGCAATGGCGTGCAGCACGAAAGTGGCGCCAGGGTTCGTCTCGCAGGGAAGCCGATGGAGCAGGTGCACTTTACCAAACCTTCATCGAAACCTGCTAGGATCCGATCATGGATCGCTCAAAGAGGACATTTCTGGCAGCAATCGCCACCATCAGCATGGCGTCAATGTGGCCGCTCGGCTCACCTGCCCGAGTCCATGCACAGCCTGGTCAGCCCGTCACTCTGGCGACCGGGCAGTTCGTCGGGGCGGATTCGTCCCACCAGGGCGAGGGCAGAGCGTTGGTCATCCGGCTCCCCGACGGGCAGCGCTTTCTCCGGTTCGAGAACTTCAAGGTCACCAACGGCCCTGACCTGTATGTGTACCTGTCAGGTCATCCCGCTCCGCGCAACAGCGGCCAGCTCCATCAGGGCGCGGCGCACCAGATCGGCCTGCTTAAGGGAAACATCGGCAATCAGAACTACGCCCTGCCGGCCGATCTCGATCTCTCGAAGTTCAAGTCGGTCGCCATCTACTGCAAGCGGTTCAGCGTCATGTTCGCCTCCGCTGAACTGACAGTTCGTCCGTAACCGGCGGTCCAACAGGTCTGTTGGACGAAAGGGCCCGCCATGCGCCGACGGATTCCGAGATGGATGTGGTGGGTGATCGGCCTGGTCGTGATCGCCGGCGCGCCGATTGCCTGGTACCTCGGCTCACCCCTGTTTATCGACAAGGTCGTCGACGAGCCGTTCCCGACGAGCACAGGGTCCATGGAGTTTCCCATGAGCAAAGGCGCCACGGTGCCCGAGGGGATGACGCAGAAGCAGGTCGAGGAGAAGATGTCCGAAGCGTCTAAGGTCGAGACGTCTTCGAGTGAGGCGATGCCGGCTGGCGCGTCCCAGGGCGCGATCGTGGCGCGCGGCGCCTTTACCGGCGCGGACGACTTCCACAAAGGCGAGGGGACCGCCACGGTGTACCGGGCCGGACAGGAGTTGGTCCTCCGGCTGGACCAGTTCAAAGTGACGAACGGACCCGACCTTCGTGTGATCCTGACGAAGAGCGAATCGCCCAAGACGCGCGCCGACGTTCAGGAAGGATACATCGAGGTCGCCAGGCTGAAGGGAAACGTGGGGAGTCAAAACTACAATTTGCCGCAGGGCGTAACCCTGGCCGAGTACAAGGCAGTGGTCATCTACTGCAAGCCGTTTCACTTCATCTTCGCAACCGCGCCCTTGAAGTCAGGGAACTAAGGGTAGCGTTTCTCCCCGGCCCGGATGGCGATGGGGAGCCAGTTTTCGGGTGGAGCCAGCGGGCAGTCCCAGTGAGGATCGTAGGCGCACGATGGATTGTAGGCGTAGTTGAAGTCGATGACCAGGCTGCCGCCGTCTTGCCCCAGGTCGGCGCCCTTGACCGTGTCCAGCAGGTAGCGACCGCCTTCATAGGTCTCATCCGCGTTCGAGGCATCGCGGAACGGAAGAAACACACCGCCGCCGTAGCCCAGCATCCAGAACAGCATGAGAGAGACCTCTTCCGTCTGGACGACAACGTGCACCCTGCCCAGCCGCGTCAGCCGAACGATCCCATCTGCTCGAAGGTGCACCTCGATTGCCTCTGGCTTCACCGCGGTATCCAGCGGCATGACAAACCGAAGCGTGGGATCGTATGGATAGTAGCGGAGGCCTTGAAAGCCCGCCCTGTGCTCGAGTGGGATCGCCGACTGCGGATGCGCGCGAAACAGCTCATCCCGGGCGCGGCGGAACTCAAGACAGCGCCCGGCCTCATCGAGCCCGCTGCGGCGCATCGTCGCGTACATCTCTGACACGGTGCGGCGGTAGTCGAGCAGGTCCAGGATCTCGTTCACGGTGACCCTCCGGCGGCCCGCGCCACTAGCCGCGACCGCCGGCCAGTCTGATCGCCTCCGGCCGCCTGCGCAGACGCAGCATGGCATGCGCTCCCAGCACAGGACCGACAGCCAACAGCGCGAAGGCCACCGACCAGCCTGCGCGCGCGGCCACAAGAGGCAGCACCTGAATACTCACGGCGGTCAGCAGAAATCCCAGCGCCGTCTGCAGGGCCAGGGCGCTCCCGACCCGATCCCGATCCGCGAGTTCGCTGACCGACGCAGAGAACTGCGCTGAATCCGCGATGACGCTGATCCCCCACATGGTCGCCATGACCGCGACGACCAGCGGGACCTGCCCGAATAACAGGCCGGTGGCGACTGCGCTGGCACCGCTGATCGCCATCGCCGTGGCCGTAATCGTGGTCCGTCCCACGCGATCGGCCAGCACCCCGCCGGCCACGCATCCGAGGGCGCCCGCGCCGATAGCCAGCGCCGCGACAAGACTGGCCCACCGCCCGGCCGCATCATCCGCCAGAGAGGGATTCCAGGCGTGCATGCTGGCAAGGAGAAACGCGGGGATCCACGTCCACATCGCGTAGAGTTCCCACATGTGCCCAAAGTAGCCCAGGTTGGCCAGACGAAGGGCCGGATTGCGCAGCGAACGCACCGCCCAGCCCAGATCCAGCCGGTCGGCTCGAGCCGCGAACGGCCCGTGACGGACGAACACAATGATGATGATGGCGGAACTCATCGCGCCGAGGCTGGTGGCCATGATCACGTCCTCCCACCGGAACGCGCCGGCCAACCCGACGCCGGCCAGCAGGTGCGGCAACGCCGCGCCCAGTGTAAGCGCGCCGACCAGCGTGCCGATGGCGAGCCCCCGGTCAGCCCGAAACCATTCGGTCATGAGTTTCATCCCCGTGGGATAGACGCCGGCGAGGAAGAAGCCAAGCACGAAGCGCAGCGCGATCGCCACGGTCAGGTTCCCGCCCGCCGTGACGAGAAGGCCGTTCGCGGCGGCCGCAGCCAGGGCGCTGATCGCGAAGACCCGGCGGGCGGACAGGACGTCGGCCACGCCGCTTGTCGCCGAGACCAAACCGCCCGTCACAAAACCCAGTTGTACCGCTACCGTCAGCAACCCAAGCGAAGCGGACGAGAGGCGCCAGTCTCGCGCGAGTGAAGGCGCGACCGCCGCGGCGCTGAACCACGTGCTCATCGCACCCACCTGCGCGGAGGCAATCGCGGCGAGGGCGCCCCACCGTCCTCGTGGCTCCTCAGACATCGTTCGATGATTACCCGCCGCGCCGCGAAGCCCTGCTCGCGTGGCAGGCCTGCAGGGAGGGAGCACGGGAGGACCGAACGCACGAGATTGGGTGATCAAAACCATGCAGGGCATCTGGCTCGATCCCGAAGGCACTGAACTCGCCACGCTTGACCGTATGATTTCACTGCGCGGCAGGCGGGTGATCGAGATCGGATGCGGCGAAGGCCGGCTCACCACGCAGCTGGCCCGGCGATGTCGCCATGTCGTGGCGCTCGATCCGGACCGCCAGGCGATTGCCCGTGCCCGGCGAGTCGTCCCTCCGTCGTTGAAGGTTCGGACTCAGTTCAAAGTGGCGTGGGCAGAATCCCTCCCGTTCCCTGATCAGACCTTCGACGTCGCTGTCCTGTCCTGGTCGTTATGATGAATGACTCACCGGGGCATGGTCCATGCCCTGCACAATGCACGACGTGTCCTGGCCGATGACGGTCTTCTCCTTGACATCCATCCGGTTCCAGGACGCCGCGTGGTGTTCTGCGAGACTTCGGAAGGTCGGGTGGCCGTGGGATACCTGAGAGAATCGCGGTCGCAGGCCCGCTATCGGACGGCGCAGAGAAGCCTCGATCGGGCGGTCGCGCAAGGGCTGTTTCGAGTCCACGCGGCGAGCGAATTCCACTTTCTGCACCATGCGCGCTCGCTGGGGGCCCTGCGCCGCTACTTCAAACGCGACTGGCCCTACGCGTCGGTAGATGGTGCGACAGCACGGCGGATCAATCGCCTCCTGGGATCACGACGCGATGGGCGTATCATCATCGATGAAGTGGCGCAGATGATGGTCCTCGAGAAGCGATAGGAACGTCCAGGCTCTGATCGCAGAAGGAGTGTGCGGGATGCCAACCTCTCAACGCATCGCCGAACTCATCGCGTCCTACGCAGAGGGCCCGCGACTGCTCGATGACGCCGTCGCCGGCATCCGGGAGGATGAACTTCGCTTCACGCCCGGACGGGAGCACTGGAGCATTCATGAGAATGTCGTCCATGTGGCCGATACCGACCTGGTCGCCGCGGCGCGCGTCCGGTACGTGCTGGCGCAGCCGGGCTCGACGCTCGTGAGCTTCGATCAGAACCTCTGGGCTGAGGCCATGGCGTATGCAACACAGCCGATGGCCGAGGCCCTGGCGCTCCTGCGCGCCGTCCGCGCGTCGACGGTCGCGTTGCTCAGGAATGCGCCGGCGGCGGCGTGGGAGCAGATTGGGATGAATACCGGATCAGGACCACAGAGCCTCGAGTGGATCGTGGACCACTTTGCGGATCACGTGCACTATCATTTGCGAACCATCGCCAAGCGGCGGCGGCAGTTTTCAGAAGTGCGGAAGTAGGATCAGCGCGACAAGACGGGTTCGCTATCCGTCCAGTGTGATCTCGACGGGGAGACCGTTGCCCCAGCCGTACTTCTCCCTTGACAGCCGCTGCGCCTCACCCCAGACTGCCTCGTCTCGCCCGGGATCGAGCACGCGCGCTGTGGCGGCGTATTCGGGGCTGTCGCGGCGACCGACGCGCACACGCACGCGCGGATCGCGCTTGATGTTCTTCACCCACTGAGTCGCATGACGGCGCTCGGCAAGGATGTAGAACGCGCCCTCTGCCGCGGCGAACCAGATCTCGATCTGGCGTGGCAGGCCCGTCTTGCGGCCTATCGTCGTCAGGTAGAGAAACTGTTCCTTCATCCTTTACTCTTGCGATAGCGGTCGTTGACAGTCCTTCTGCGCCAGCCCTACCATGAGGCGGGCGCCATGAAACGCCCCGCGGATCGCGTGTCTATTCAAGACCATCAAGACGATGCCTCTCCTCAGCGTCACCGACGTCTTCAAGTCCCACGCCGATCGAGAGATCCTGGACGGGATCACCTTCGCCATGGAGCCGAACGAGCGCGCCGCGCTCATCGGCCGCAACGGGACCGGCACGACCACGCTGCTGCGCCTGCTCGCCGGGCTGGACGAGCCCGACCGAGGCCGTATCAGCCTGGCCGGCTGGGCGCGTCTCGCCTATCTCCCGCAGACACCTGAAGGCCCTGCTGAGGCGACCGTCCTGGCACACGTGCTGGCAGGCGCCGCCGACGTGCGTGCGCTTGAGGCCCGCGTCCGCGACCTCGAACACCTGATGGCGACGCCCGAGGTGCACGACGATCCCACCCGGTTGGGAGCCGTGATGGAAGAGTACGCGCACGCCCGCGAGCATTTCGAGCACGCCGGAGGATTCACACTCGAGACCCGCGCCCGGATGGTCCTCTCGGGCCTGGGCTTCCGCGAGGCCGACTTCGAGCGGACGCTGGGCGTCTTGAGCGGCGGGTGGCGCGTGCGGGCCGAACTGGCGCGCGCGCTGCTCGGCGAGCCGGACCTGCTGTTGCTGGACGAGCCGACGAACCACCTGGACCTGGCGACGACCGAGTGGCTGGAATCGTACCTCAAGTCCTTCCCGGGCGCCTGCATCGTGGTGAGCCATGATCGCTTCCTTCTCGATGCCGTCACGTCGCGCACGCTGGAGCTGGAGAATGGCCGGATCGAATCGTATCCTGGCGCCTATACCGCGTATGTGAAACAGAAGACTGAGAAGGTCCGCCAGCAGCAGGAGGCCTGGGAGCGGCAGCAGGAAGAGATCGCCAAGCTTGAGGACTTCATTCGCCGCTACAAGGCGGGGCAGCGCGCCGCGCAGGCCCACAGCCGCGAGAAGATGCTCGCGCGCGTCGAGGCCGCGGCGATCGAAGCGCCGCGAGAGCGGCGGGCTATGCGCGTGAAGGCCGTGTCGGCTCCCGTGTCCGGCCGACTGGTCGCCCGGCTGAAGAACGTGGCAAAGAGGTTCGACGGCTTCGAGGTCCTCACGGGTGTGACGGTGGAGATCTACCGCGGCGAGCGGATCGGACTGCTCGGTCCGAACGGCGCGGGCAAGTCGACGCTGCTGCGGCTCATCGCAGGCCTGGAGGCCCCCACATCGGGTATCGTCACGTTGGGCGCCAATGTCCACCCCCGGTACTTCGCTCAGGAGTCGACCGAAGCGTTGACGACGAACCACACGGTGCTCGATGAGATCCTGGCCGACCGGCCGATGATGCCTGAACAGGTGCGCGCCTACCTGGGCCGGTTCCTCTTCAGCGGCGAGGATGTCTTCAAGGCAATCGGGATGCTCTCCGGCGGCGAGCGCCAGCGTCTCAGCCTGGCGAAGCTCCTGCTCGACGAGCCCAATCTGCTGCTGCTCGACGAGCCGACGAACCACCTGGACATCCCATCGCGCGAGGCGCTCGAAGCCGCGCTACGAGAGTTTCCCGGCACGATGATCGTTGCCACGCACGATCGCTACCTGCTGGAGCGGTTGGCGACCCGTATCCTCACGGTGGATGATCGTGATGTGTCGGACTTCAAGGGAACGTACCACGAGCTGCGCGAGCGTCGCGTGCAGGACGCGGCGCAGAGCTCTCAGCGACCGGAGCTCCGCGGGACGAAGACATCGAAGAAGCGGGCGCCAACTGCCCAACCGGTTGCGCCCACCTTTGAGGAAATCGCCGCCCAGATCACGGCGACGGAGCGCGAGCTCCGGGACGCCGCCGCATGGCTCGGCGACCCGGAACTCTACCGCGACCCTGAGCGGGTCAAGGCGACGAGGCGGCAGTACGAAGAGGCCGAGA
>JBQTJG010000020.1:0-10915 GCA_052387355.1 Armatimonadota bacterium
CCCACGAGTCGGCAGCGGTCTTGATCTGCATCAAAGGGAGAGGCTACACGTACGCCTGGCCTCGCGACATCGGCCCACGGCCCTGGGAAACGGGGAACGTCGAGCGCATTGTGCGCCAGGACTATGAGCCCGTGGGGATGGTGAGTGCCGCGCCTATGGGCGGTCAGGGGTTCCACCAACACTTCGGGATCAGCGGAGAGCCGCTCCGCCTTATGGCCTGGTTTGGTCCGTTTGGTCGGGGGACAGGCCGCGAACCCGGCCGGCCGGGAGAGCAGGTCCTCGACAAGAACGCGATGCACATGGAAGAAGGCGGCAACGCGATCCCTTACTGGGATGAAGATCCGTACATCCGGAAGGAGTGGGAAGCGACGCTACGCCAGGAAGGAGGCATCAGCCGGATGGACGACGCTTTCTATCGACCGCCGGTGAAGGCTGATGAGCCGATCGCGAGATGACGATCTTCGCGGGCTGGTGGCCATCGCATCGCAGGTGCTGGCTTTGGAAGACCACGGCGATCTGGTATGGGGCCACGTCTCTGTGCGCGACCCCGAGGGGCGGGGCGTATGGATGAAGGCCTCTACCTGGGGATTCGAAGAGATCACGCCGGAGCGCGTGCTCCTGGTGGGGTGGAAAGGAGAGGTGCTCAGCGGCGAGGGCCGGCGTCACGCCGAGTACCCCATCCACACCGAGATCATGCGCGCGCGGCCAGACGTGCAGAGTGTCGTCCACACCCACGCGCCGCATGCCGTTGCCTTCGCCTCGCTCGAGCAGCCGCTGAGGCCGATCTCTCACGAAGGGACGTTCTTCGTCCCCCCTGACATCGCGCGCTTCACGAAGACCGGCGATCTTATCCTCACCCGCGAGCTGGGCCAGGCGCTGGCTACCACACTGAGCCGGCGCAACGCGGCGCTGATGATCCACCATGGCATCGTGACCGCGGCGGAGGCCGTCGAGACGGCCGTGGTGGGCGCGATCCTGCTGGAGCGTGCGTGCTGGAAGCAGTTGCTGGCCATGGCGGCGGGCGAGCTCAAGACGTGGTCGAGCGACGAAGAAGCCACGGCCAAGCGGGCGCACTGCTACCCACCCGAGCTCATGCGCCAGGCGTGGGCGTACCTGGTGCGGCGGGCGCAGACGCGGTCCGCCGCCACCTGAGGGTGAACTCAAGGAGAAGCTCGCGAAGACATAGAAGACATGGAAAGCCTTGTCCGAGCATGGAATCGCCAATTCAGCGAGGGAGGGATGATCGTGAGTCAGTTTTCGATGACATGCACCTGCGGCCACGTCATGAACGTGGACGCCGCGAACAGACCGGAAGCGGTGCAAAAACTGAAAGGCGTCATGACAGCGGATGCGGTCGCACAACATATGGCAGACAAGCATCCAGGTCAACCCGTTCTTCCGGTGAGCCAGGTCCACGCGATGATTGAACGAGGGGTACAGGCAGGATAGGAAGAGTCACGAAGCCGAACACCCCTCGCCGGCCCTACGCGGCGCGATGACGCAGACCGAGATGCCCTGATGGAATCGCGGTTCGAGGTCGGGAGAAGGGTCCGCGGTGAAGTGCTCGGGGCGGATCACGTCGCTCGGGCCGAAGCGCAGCAGACCGAGTTCGACGCCGACTTTCAGCGGTTCATCACCGAAGTAGCCTGGGGGACCGTGTGGGCCCGCCCCGGCCTGGACCGGCGCACCCGCAGCCTTGTGACCATCGCGATCCTGGCCGCCCTGGGGCGCGAGGAGCTCGCCCTCCACCTGCGCGCCAGCCAGAATCTTGGCATCGACCTGAAGGAGATCGTCGAGGTCTTGCTTCACGTTGCCCTCTACGCCGGTGTGCCCGCGGCTAATCATGCGTTCACGGTGGCCAAGTCGGAACTGGGCCTTCGCAAGGATGGGGACGGAGCGGGGGCTCCACCGCCGGGGGGGCCGGCACCGTGATCAGGGCGACCCAACGAGATCGCGCCGCCTTCCCACCGTACCTCTACGAGGCATACCGGGCGACGGTGCGGCGATCCCCACGCCAGCCACTCGTCGAGCTACCACACACGCTCTCGGAGTCTACAGGTCCGGGCCCTGCGATCAGCCTGCTCAACGCAGAGGACGCAGACCTCACCCAGAACACGGCCACCGGCGGCGAGGCCATCGGCGAGCGGATCATCGTCACGGGCCGCGTGCTGGACGAAGACGGCGCGCCGATCTCCAACACGCTCATCGAGATCTGGCAGGCCAACGCGGCGGGCCGTTACCGTCATCGGGTCGATCAGCATCACGCGCCCCTGGACCCGAACTTCCTCGGGTTCGGGCGCTGCCTCACGGACGCGGACGGTCGCTACCGGTTCGTGACGATCCGGCCGGGCGCGTACCCTTGGGCGAACCACGAGAACGCGTGGCGACCGTCGCACATCCACTTTTCGCTCTTCGGGGTCTCCTGGGTCTCCCGCCTGGTGACGCAGATGTACTTCCCCGGCGACCCGCTCCAGGCGCTCGACCCGATCTTCAACTCGGTGCCCACGGACGCGGCCCGGGAGCGCCTCATCGCCCGTTATGCGCACGACGTCACCCGGCCCGAGTTCGCCCTCGGGTACCGTTTTGATGTTGTCCTCCGGGGGTCTGACGCGACCCCCTTCGAGGAATCCGACCGCGCCGTGCGATGACTCGGCCAGGGCTGACCCCATCGCAGACCGTCGGCCCCTTCTTTGAAGGAGGCCTGCTGCGCGACGGACTCAACGTGCTCGTGAGCCCGCAGGCTCGGGGAGAGCGTATCCGTATCGATGGGCACGTCTATGATGGGCACCGTGCTCCGGTACCGGACGCCGTGGTCGAGATCTGGCAGGCGAACGCTCGAGGCCGGTATCACCACCCCGCGGACCAGCGGCCCATTCCGCTGGACTCCGCTTTCGTCGGCTTCGGTCGGTCCGGCACGGACGAGGCGGGATACTACTGGTTCGAGACAGTGAAACCCGGCCCAGTGCCATTTCAGGGAGAAGCCCTCCAGGCTCCCCACATCAACGTCGCAGTGTCCGCGCGCGGCTTGCTGGACCACCTTTTCACGCGCATGTACTTCGAGGACGAAGACGCAAACCACGCCGACCCGGTGCTGCGTGGGATACCGGAGGTTCGTCGGCCGACCTTGCTGGCCAGACGGCTGTCGATGGACGGTCAGACCGTCTACCGGTTCGACGTCGTCCTTCAGGGCGAAGACGAGACCGTTTTCTTCGAGCGTTGAAGGACTCCGCGCCGGCACGTCGCGTGGCCCGTTTTCTGTCGCTCTCGGAAGCGATTGGGCTGTATGTCCGCGACGGCAATACTGTCGCGATGGAGGGGTTCACCCACTTGATCCCCTTCGCCGCCGGCGGCGAGGTCATTCGCCAGGGGAAGCGTGACCTCACGCTGGTGCGAATGACGCCGGACCTGATCTACGACCAGTTGATCGGGATGGGCTGCGCGCGCAAGCTCGTCTTCTCCTGGGGCGGCAATCCCGGCGTGGGCTCGCTCCACCGATTCCGCGATGCGGTCGAGAACGGTTGGCCTCGCACGCTAGAGTTGGAGGAGCACAGCCACTCCGGCATGGCCCATGCCTACAGCGCCGGAGCGGCCGGGCTCCCCTGCGCCATCCTCCAGGGCTACGTGGGCACCGGCCTCGCGGAGGTGAATCCCAACGTCCGCTTCATCGAATGTCCGTTTACCGGTGAGCGCCTCGCCGCGATCCCGGCGATCAGGCCGGACGTCGCCATCATCCACGCCCAGCGGGCGGATCGGCGTGGCAACGTCCTCATCGAGGGGATCGTGGGAGTCCAGAAGGAGGCGGTCCTGGCGGCGTCCCGGGCGGTCGTCACCGTGGAAGAGATCGTCGACGACCTCCGTCCGCCCAGCCCCAACGCCGTCGTCCTCCCCTCGTGGACGATGGACGCGATCGTGGAGGCGCCCGGGGGTGCCCGGCCCTCCTACG
Source organism: Armatimonadota bacterium (assembly GCA_052387355.1). Taxonomy (GTDB): domain Bacteria; phylum Sysuimicrobiota; class Sysuimicrobiia; order Sysuimicrobiales; family Humicultoraceae; genus JBQTJG01. The sequence goes on from JBQTJG010000020.1 coordinate 3,944, forward strand.
CTCACGGCTACTACGGCCGTGATAATGGATTCTACACCGCCTGGGATGCGATCTCCCGCGATCGCGATGCCTTCCTGGTCTGGATGCGCGCGCACGTGATCGAGTCCGGTCGCGACGTTCGCATCACCGGGAGCGCCTGAAGGACGAGGCGGTGGGCTACTCGCCGTCTGAGATGATGACCGTCGCGGCCGCCAGGGCCCTGAAGAACGACGACGTGTGCTTCGTCGGTATCGGGCTTCCTTCTGCCGCGTGCAACCTGGCCCGCCTGACCCACGCGCCCGACATCACGCTCATCTATGAGTCGGGGACGATCGCGACCAAGCCCAATGTTCTCCCGCTCTCGATCGGCGATCCTGAACTCTGCGAAACTGCGCTGACGACCGTGTCGGTTCCCGAGATGTTCGCGTACTGGCTCCAGGGCGGCCGCATCACCATCGGTTTCCTCGGCGCGGCGCAGATCGACCGCTTCGGCAACATCAACAGCACAGTGATTGGTCCGTACGAGAAACCCAAGGTGCGATTGCCCGGAGCCGGAGGAGCACCCGAGATCGCGAGCCTGTGCCGAGAGGTGTTTGTGATCCTATCCCAGACGAGCCGCTCGTTCGTCCCTCAAGTTGACTTCATCACCTCGTTCGGTCACGGCACGGGAGCTACCCACAGGCGCCGCCTGGGCATCCACACCATCGGGCCCAGCCTCGTGGTGACCGACCTTTGCCTGATGCGCCCCGACCCTGAGACGAAGGAGTTCGTGGTCACCTCGGTGCATCCGGGCGTCAGAGGCGAGGACATCGTAGACCGGACTGGTTGGTTGGTCCGGTTCGCCGCGTCCGTTGAGGAGACTCCGCCGCCGCACGAACGAGAGCTGGCCGTGCTGCGCGACCTCGTGGCGCGCTCAGCGCCCGCCGCCGCCTCAACGTGATCGACATCGGCACGACGATGTTCACCTCGCCGGAGATGGCGGCGGTGTTCTCCGGCCCCTCGCTGATCCAGCGGATGCTCGACTTCGAGGCCGCGCTGGCCCGTGCCGAGGCCGCGGCGGGGCTCATCCCGCAGACTGCCGCCGAGGCCATCGCCTCCAGGTGCAGGGTCGAGCGCTTCGATGTCCCGGCTCTTTATCAGGACGCCCCGGGGGCCGGCACCCTCGCCGTTCCCCTCATCCGGATGTTGACCGGGCTCGTGGAAGGCGACGCCCGGAGGTTTGTGCACTGGGGCGCCACCAGCCAGGACGCCATCGACACCGCGATGGTCCTCCAGATGCGGGACGGCCTCGACCTCCTGACCCGCCGGCTGCTCGACATCGCGCGGACATGCGCGGGCCTGGCCGAACATCACCGTCACACGCCGATGGCCGGCCGCACCCTGCTGCAGCACGCCGTGCCGATCACATTCGGGCTCAAGGCCGCGCGCTGGCTGGGGGCGACGACACGGTTGCTTCAGCGGGTGCACGAGCTGCGGGAGCGGGCGCTGGTCGTTCAGTTCGGGGGAGCCGCGGGAACGCTGGCCTCCCTGGGGAGCGAGGGTATGCGCGTCATGGAACTGTTGGCCCGTGAGCTTGACCTTGCCGTTCCCGACCTCCCCTGGCACACCGAGCGTGATAGGGTGGGGGAGATCGCGGGCGTTCTAGGCACCGTCGCGGCGACCGTGGCGAAGGTGGCGAGCGACATCGCCCTCCTCAGCCAGACCGAAGTCGGCGAAGTCTCGACCGCGGCGCAGGCCGGCGAGGGGCGCTCGTCGACGATGCCCCAGAAACGGAACCCGGTTGAGGCGATGGCTGCGAGCGCCTGCGCCCGCCTCGCCATCGGGCTCGTCCCCATACTCTTGTCCGCCGGTATGCAGGAGCATGAGAGAGCAGCAGGGGGGTGGCAGGCGGAGTGGGAGGCCATTCCCCAGCTTTTCCGACGGACCTCGGGTGCTGTGGAATGGGTCCATCGAGCGGTTCGGGGTCTGGAGGTCGACGCGGACCGGATGCGCGCAAATTTGGATAGGACGCATGGGCTGATCATGGCCGAGGCCCTGACGATGGCCCTCGCCGCGCACATCGGTAAGGACGAGGCCTACCAGGTCGTCCAGCGGGTCTGCGACCGGGCCATGCAGGTGGGCGCGGAACTGCGGGAGGTCGCCGCATCCGATGAACGGATTCGCGCCGTCCTATTACCTGATCAGATCGAGCACGCGCTAGACGTGTCCGCCTACCTTGGGAGCACCGACGCGTTCATCGACCGGGCCCTTGACGGACTTCTTAAGTTAGACCCTTCACAGGGATGATCGGAGATGAGCGTCAGGGCCGGACGATGCTGGGAGGCCTCGCGTCCTCGCTGGCGTAGACGACGAGCAGTTTCGTGGGGTCTGGTCCGGGATTGAATGCGTTGCTCCAGAGGTTGATGGCCTCAAGATAGAACTGGCCGGCCGCGAAGGTCTTCGGGCTGTGCCCATCGATGTTCACAGTCAGTGTTCCCTCGATGACGTATACGAAAGTAGGATTCGGACGCCGATGGCGGCCGATCTCGCCTCCCGGCGCGATTTCTTCGATCGACGCGGTGATATGGACCGGCAAGGTTTGCCCGACAACGGTCGTCTTCCCTTGATGGAGTGTCGTGGACCTGAAGCCGACTTGTGCTCCGACGCCGATGGTGATGATTCCCATCACAACCACGAGAGTGAGCACAGTGCCGAATGCTCGTTTCATGACAAACACCCCCGCAGCCACGTCGCGCGTGTACATGAGCCCTTTATGAGTGGCCTCACTTCAGTCTTACCGCACGAGGGGGTGCCTCGAAACCTACAATGGGGCGATCGGCGCGCAACCCCGTGCCTAGCAGGGGTCTGGGGACCAGGTGGGAAATGCACTCCTGCAAGAGAAGGGGGGCCTATGCATGTTGCGAAGGATCCGCAATATTGTACGCGCATTCCTTGGGCTGTTTGTTCGTCTGGCCGAGGATCCGAAGGTCATGCTCGAGCAGTACATTGACGACATGCGCGCCAAGATCCCCACGCTCCGGGGGACGGCAGCCAATGTGATCGCCACCGAACTGAAGCTCAACGCGCAGCTTGAGGAACTCGAGAGCCAGATTGCCGACCTGGACAAGCAGATCATCGCGGCGGTGAAACTCGGCCCGGAATACGAAGCCGAGGCGAAGATGCTGATCGCCGCCAAGGCGACCGCCGAGCAGAGCCTTGTCGAGACCCGCGGGCAGTACGAGAGCGCCAGGGCGGCCAGCGAGCAGGCCCGCAAGATCCTCACGGACGCGCGGCTTGAGGTCGAGCGGCGCGTGCGGGAGGCGCGCGCTCTCATGTCGCAGCAGGAGATGGCCCGCATGCAGGAAGAGCTCGGCGGACTGATGGCCTCGTTCGAGATCGGGGATCAGTCCGACGTCCTGGAGCGGGCGCGCGATCGCATCAAGGATCGGGCGGCCCAGGCCCAGGCGCGCGTCGAACTCGCGACCAAGGACGTGGATGCGAAGCTGCGTGATATCCGGCGCGCCACCGCGCAGATCGGCGTCGACGAGCAGCTTCGAGAGTACAAGCGCCAGTTGGGGATGCTGCCGGAGGAGCCGGTCACGAAGACGATGCAGCCGGCGAAGCAGCCAGAGTCGCAGCCGTAGTCTCAGCGTAGACGATGGGTCTGACCAGGCTGGGCAAGTTCACTCTCACCCTTGTCGTCTTATTGCTGCTGGGGTACTGGTTCTATACGAACCCGCAGACGACGCGGGACATACGTCTCCCCCGGGTACCGCGGCTGCCGCCTCGGGCAGAGCGCACGGCGGCTCCGACGCCGGCTCCCCGGGCCGAGTCGACGCCCGCCCCGACACCGCGGACCGACGGGCAGAGCGCCCGCGAACGTGGCCGTGCGCAGTACGCGTCGGGCGACTACGCCGGCGCCATCGCGAGCCTGGGCCGGGCGATCACCGCCGACCCACTCGACATCGAGTCCGTCACGCTGCGCGAGAATGCCTTTGCGTTGCTGCCCGGTAAACCCGTGTGGGAGATCGACGTTGCCGGGCCGTTCTCCGGCCCCCAGCAGCAGTACGGTCTGCAGATACTCTTCGGCGTGCATTACGCTCAGCGGCAGGCCAACCAGGCCGGCGGCGTCAGGGGCCGGAGAATCGTCGTGCACTTCCACGACGACAAGGCGTCCGCCGAGGAAGCGGTGAGAGTCGCTCAGCGGATCACCAGCGATCCCGACGTGCTCGCCGTGATTGGCCACTACAACAGTCGCGCCACGCTCGCCGCGGGACCGCTCTACCAGGCATCAGGGGTGCCTGAGATCACCTCGACGTCAACGAACCCTGCAATCGCCACCCTCGGAGACTACATCTTCAGAGTGGTGGGCCATGACGTCGACCAGGCGAAGGCGCTGGCCAATGCCATCTGGAAGGAGGGCCACCGCACGACGCTCGTGTTCGGCGATGAGGAAGACGCCTACTCGCGGGGCCTGGCCGACAATTTCCAGCGGTTGTACGAGCGCCTCGGTGGGCGGGTGATCAAGAATCCGTTTACTGTCAACGGCGAGATTCGCATCACGGCGGACCCTCGAGATGCCGAGGCGATCCTGGTGGCCGGCGAGTACGCGGATGCCGGCAAGATCGCCCGGATGCTGCGGGAGATGGGCGTCACCGCACCCATCCTCGGCGGCGACGCAGTGTACAGCCAGGGCCTGTTCGCCTCCGGCGGGGAGGCCGCCCGCGGCGTGCGCGCCACAGCCTTCTACCACTACACCGTGCGGAACTCGCCCCTGCTCCCAAGGGCCGAGGGGTTCGCCCGGCAGTTCGAGGCCGCGATCCACGCGCCGCCCAATCACAACATGGCCACGTCATACGATGCCGCCTCGTTGATCCTCAACGCCCTCCGCGATGGAAGCACCACCCGGCAGGCGATTCAGGTCTACCTGGCATCCATCGGGCGTTCTCGTCCCGCCTACATCGGGGTAACCGGTAAGATTGCCTTCGACGCGAACGGGGAGGCCGTCAACAAACCCTGGGTGCTGGTCCGAGCCCGCGAGCGGGACTTCGTGGCCGACTCCGTGATCGTCCCCTAGTACGTGGCAGGTCCCACCCCTTCGAGAGATCTCCCCCAGCGAGGCCGCCCCAAGATCCTCGAGGCCCTGCTCCAGGATTTCAACCTCATCGGTCTCGGGGGCATCGCCGCGCTTGCCGCGCTGACGCTGAGTCCTATTCCCCTGATCGTCGGTGGGGCGGCCGAGGCGCTGTACCTGATCAACGCGCCGGGCAGCCGGTGGTTCGAGCGGTATCTGGCGATTCAGCGCGCCCGGCGCCGCAGCCATCGACGCGAAGCCTGGCGGTATCGGACCCTCAACGCGCTCCCCCGTACCGACCGGGAGCGATTCCGCGCGACGCAGCGCCGGCTCGCGGTCGCCCGCGGCTCACTCGACCAGGAGACGCACCTGATTGCCCAGGCCGAGCTCGATCGCGTCGAAGACATCCTTGATCAGCTGCTTGACCTGCTGACGGTCCGGGTGGCGGCCAAGGGCTACCTGTCGTCGATCGATGCTCAGGCGCTTGCCCAGGAGATGCAGCAGGTCAGGCGGCGCATGAGGGACAACGACCATCCCGCGCTGACGCGTGTCGAAGCGCAGCGCCTCGAAGTGTTGGAGAAGCGCGTGCACGAGTATGAACAGATGCGGAGGAATCTCGATGTGGTGACCTCACAGATCGCCACAATCGAGCACAGCGTCGCCTACCTCGCCGACAAGCTCGTGTCCTGGAGCGCGGCAGGGCGGGAGCCGCAGGGGCTCAAAGAGATCCTGGCCGGGGTGGAAAGCACCGAAGAGGCCATGGACCAGGTCCGCCCGGTGCTGGAGCAGATCCAGCGGGCGCGGGAGGCGTAGCACTGAATGCGTGACGCACAGGATGTCTCGCCGATGAAAGAAGCCTTGACACTGCCGCCCTGGACGGATGAGATCCGGGCGAAGTACGAGAGCGGAGCCGCGAGCCAGTTCCTGCTCCACACGAACATCCACGACGTTCATCCGATGGGCGTCGAGTACCTCCGGCTGCGCGAGTTCCTGACCAGGGCGCTTGCCGGCGCGCCCCAGATGCTGGTCGTCTACTACAACCTGGCGGATGGCCTGACGTTTCCCAACGAGCAGATGCTGCGCGAGTTTCTTACTTCCCACGCGGTGCATGGGTCGATCGCCGGGCGATCGGCGGTCCGGCCGGACGAGTGGGAATCCGTCCGGAGCGAACTACGCGACCCCCGGATCGTGCTGCCGGTGCTGGGGCGGCTGCTGAACACCCGCAACAACGTCTTTCTCTTCATCGACCACGCCGAGAAGATCGCGCCGGCGGGCGAGGCGGCGGGCCTCTCCCTGGACGACCGGCGCCACATTGCGATCCTCCAGCGGTGGGGGTTCGAGCCGGCGTTCCTCGCGCGCAACAACTTCATTATCCTGGTCAGCGAGCACCAGTCCGCCGTCCACCCCGATCTCTGGCGGGGCAACCCGCAACTGGATAGCGTCCGCATCCCGTTTCCCGACGAGCCCGAGCGCCTGCGTTTCATCGAGGCCGCGCTGCAGCGGTCTCCCATGCAAACTGAGATGAGCCCGCAGCGCCTGGCTGGCCTGACGGCCGGCCTGTCGCTGGTGAAGATCGAGGGGCTGCTCAAGCAGGCGCGGCGCGGGGACGCCAGGCTGACGTTCGACGAGGTCGCGCGACGCAAGAACGAACTGCTCGAGGATGAGTACGGTGGGCTGATCAAGATCGTGGAGCCGCGCCACGGCCTCGACGCCGTCGCAGGGATGCTGGCGGCCAAAGACGAGCTGCGCGTGGTGATCGACGCCTTCCGTAAGGGCGACGTGGCCAACGTGCCCATGGCGATCGGGTTGATCGGGCCCCCGGGGACCGGCAAGACGTACATCGGGATCGCCATTGCGAAAGAACTCGGCGTCCCCATCGTCGAGATCGGGAACCTGCGCGCCGAGTACGTGGGCCAAAGCGAGCGCAACTCCGAGAAGGT
>JBQTJG010000021.1:0-22520 GCA_052387355.1 Armatimonadota bacterium
TCGAATAGCCGCTGAAGTTGGTCCCTCCACCTGTGACGTTGAACCCATAGATGTTGCCGTCAGGGTCCGGGCGTCCGCTCCAGCCTATCCGCACCGCATCATACCGGCGGGTGGCCAACTGGCTCAGGATGGCGCCGAACTCGACGATCTCGATGTTGACGCGGATGCCGGCGTCGGCGGCCATCGACTGCAAGACCTGGGCGATCTGCTGCTCTACCCGGCCCGGCGTGATCTTCAACGTGAACGCGAACCCGGTGGGCTGCCCGCCCTCGCGCAGTTTGGCCCGGGCCAGGTCCAGGTTGCGCTCCGGAACCCGGGCGTTCGGTCCAGCATCCGAACCCAGTAGGCCCGGCGGGAACGGACCGTTGCCTGGGGTCGCGACATCGGGGAACACGACCCGCACGAGTGCACTCCGGTCGATGGTGGCGTTGAAGGCCTGGCGCAGCGCGCGATTGTTGAACGGCGGCGCGGTGACATTGATCCACATGCCCTGGTAGCCGAGACTCTGGCGCTCCAACAGCCGGAGGTTGGTATCTTTGCGCAGCGCGGCCACCTCGGTCGGCGGCACCATGTTGTTGATGTCCAGTTCCCCGGCCTTCAGGTTCGCCAGCAGCGCCTGTTCATCGGAGATCGGCCGATACATGATCCGGTCCACGTTGCCGGCGGTACGGTCCCAGTGCCGGTCGAAGCGTTCCAGCACGACGCGCTCCTGCGGCCGCTTCTCGACGAAGCGATAGGGACCGGCGCCGACGGGCTCGCGGGCGAAGTCACGGCCCAACCGCCGAGCCGCCGGCGGCGATACCATCATCCCAGCGCGGTCGCTGAGCACGGACAGGAACGGGCTGAACGGCTTCTCGAGGTCGAGCTGCACGGTCTGCGCGTCGACGGCTGTTACCCGCTGAACGAGGATGACCTCGCTGCGCCGCGGCGACGCGAACGCCGGATCGAGCATCCGCTGGAAGTTGTACGCGACTGCCTCGGCGTTGAACGGGGTCCCGTCGTGAAAGACCACGTTCGGTCGGAGCCTGAACGTGTAGGTCCGGCCGCTGTTACTGATCGTCCACGATGTGGCCAGCATTGGGACGATCTCCAGCTCCTGGTTGATGTCCACCAGCTTGTCATACAGGTTCTGATAGACCTGGCGATCTACGGCGGCGACCGATTGATGGGGATCCATGTTGGGCGGGTCGGATTCGAGTCCCACCCGCAGCACGCCGCCGCGCCGCGCCGTCTGGGCAGAGGCCAGGCCGGCGACCAGGATCACCATTACTGCCACAACCAGAAACGTCCGCTTCACACCGATCACCTCCGTGGCATTGACCACTGTCGGCCCCGTTGCGCAGGCCCGCAATGGGGCTGTGCTTCACGGTGCTTCACGAAGTGACGAGTTTCTCCTCCGCGTGTGGTTCCGATGGAGCCATGAGTCCAGCCATCACGCGCGCAGCGAGGCTTCGATCATGTCAAAATGACGGTCCATCGCCTCCTCGGCGCGCTCCGCGTCGCCTGCGTGCAGCGCCGCACAGACATCGGCGTGCACACCATACACGGCATCAAAAAACGCGCCATCAGGCGCATATTCCCTGCGGCGCATTTCTCTTGCGAGCTGACGCTGCATCACGTCGATTAAGGGGCGCACGGAGCGCTCCAACAGGTCGTTCCCGCTGATGCGTACGATCGCTAGATGGAACGGGCCGTTCGCCGCCGTGAACGCTTCGTAGTCCCGCGCCTCGGCAGCTACGCGCAGGGCGTCGAGTGCTCGTGCCAGGTCATCCAATGCAGATGGCGTGGTCCGCCCGGCGGCCATCGTCACGATGGTTCGTTCAAGAACGCGCCGGGCCTCCAATGCCTCCACCGGGCTCTCTTCGTCCTCCAGCAAAGAAATGACCGCTTCACGCCGATCCGGCGCCTTCACTACATATGTCCCATCGCCGGGCCGGCTTTCCAGGACGCCGACGATCTGCAATGCACTCAATGCCTCTCGCACTGATGGCCGGCTCACGCCCATCTGCTCAGCAATCACGCGCTCGGATGGGAGGCGATCCCCGACCGTATAGGTGCTCAGGTGGATGGCTTCCGTGATTTGCTCGGCCACGTGGAGGCTCTTGCGCTTTGTCGCAATCTTCTGAAACGTCATGGTGAGTTCAGCTTAGGGAGTGGGTTGTCAGCTTGTCAAGTGGTCAGACCAGAGCCTTGGAATCAGTCGCCGGACAGCCCGGCCGAGCCAGATGAAGTACCGGACAGCCAGAGGACGATCGTCATCCAGGCCGCGGTTCAGCGCCTTGGCCTCTTCCACCCAGGGTTGATTGCCGAGGATGGTCTGCGCAGGGTCACCTGCAGGGAGATTGATGAGCGCGAACACGATCATGCTGACCACCAAGAAAACGGCGATGATCAGCACGAGCCCACGCGCGATGGCGTCCATGGCAGGGACCTGGTGAAGGCACTTGAATCATTCCCGATTCCGGGACAACCGAGACAAGGAGGATTCGCGGGGCGCCGTGATGTGGGTTGCAGGGTTAGGTCTCGACCGCCTTCCTCACCGCGCGGATGTTCGCTTCCGGCGCGTCGATCGGGATCACGCATCCGGCGGACAGAATGAACTTATTCTTCCCGGCCTGCGCGATCGCATCCGTGGCCTCGGCGGTGATCTGCGCGGCGGACGCTTTCCCGATCGTCTCGACAGCGTCAACGCCGCCGGCGAGCGTCCCGGAGAACTGCGCGCGCGCTTCTTTCAGCGTCGGCGGGGTTTTTCGATCGTGCCAGTTGATGATCTGGACCGGATAGTCGGTGAGTTGCTCGAACATGATGCGCTCTCCGTGAACGTGGAGCAGTACGATCTCGCCGGACCGCGCCGCGTCGAGCACACGCAGGTCGTACGGCCGGGCGAACTCCTCGTATTCCTCAATAGTCATGTACGCGGTTGACGCGCATTGCGTGGCAAAGAACAGCCCATCGGCGCCGGCCGCCAGGCATTCAGAGGCGAACTGCGTTGTCACCTCAGTGATGATGTCCAGGCCTTCGTGCGTCTCGTCGATCGAGTCCCGCAGATAGCGGAGCAGCGCGGTCTCGCCGGCCAGTGTGCGGGCGATCGTGAGCGGGCTGAAGATCGTCGCCAGGATGACATCGTCGGGCAGCGCTTTGCGAACCAGGCGCAGCGCCTTCAGCTCGCGGCCGTACGCGCCTGTCGTGACATCGATCCGCTTGAGCTTCGGCCAATCCGTCTCCTTCTTGATGGGCCGGTCCGTGTAGTGCCGCGTGCCATCGCGGTTGGGTTTGTAGCCGGCGCGCAGGCCCCAGTCATCCCCGTAGTAGCCGCTGGCCGGCGTGACCTTGAGGAAATCCCAGTCGAAGGCCTGCTGAAACGCGACGTGCGCCTGAGCCAGCCCCTCAGCGCGCTGATCATCCTTCGGGAAGTGCCGCCAGAGCGCAACCGGCGGACGGTCCACCGGTTTGCCGTCGATCGCGGCGTAGACACGGTCTCGCTTGGTCACCGATCACCGCTCCCTTCACCTGTCGAATCATGCGGACACACGCGCGTCCTCCGCGGGCGCCAGGATCGCGCGCAGGGCCTCCATCGTGATGTTGCCTCCACTGAGAATCAGTCCGACGTTGCGGTTTGCGATGCGGTCCCGAAGACGCAGCGCCGCGGCCACGGATGCCGCGCCCGCGAGTTCGGCGACCTGCCGCGTCGTATCGAGGAGAATTCGGACGCCTTCCTCCATTTCCTCGTCGCTGACCAGGACCATGTCGTCGAGCCGGTCCCACATCATGGCGAGCGTGAGCGAGAACGGCGCGCGCGTCGCCAGACCCTCGGCCCTGGTCGTCATGGTCTCTAACGTCACAGGATGCCGGTCCCTCCATGAGTGCGCAACCGCCGGCGCGCCCGTGGCCTGGACGCCGATGACCTCGAGGCGCGCATTGACCGTCTTGGCCGCGATCGTGTGCCCGCAGGCCCCCGATCCGCCGCCGACCGGCACGATGATCACATCGAGATTCGGCGCCGTCTCGATGAGTTCCAGGCTGGCGGTCGCCACCCCGGCGATCAGGTACGGCTCGTTGCCGGAGTGGATGTACCGGTAGCCCTCGGCCGGCGCGGTACGCTCGACCCACTCCCGGGCGTCGTCGAAGTCACGGCCCACCTCGACGATTTCGGCTCCGAAGTCCGCCATCGCCTGCCGTTTTATCGGGTTCGGCCGCTCGGGCATGGCGATGAGCGCGCGCACACCGAAGAGCCGCGCCGCATAAGCGATGGACTGGCCGTGATTGCCGGTCGAGGCCGAGATGACCCCCCGCCGTCGCTCGTCCGGGCTGAGACGCGAGATCAGGTTGATGCCGCCGCGCACCTTAAACGCGCGGGTAGGGTTGGCGTTTTCGCATTTGACGAACGCCCGGCACCCGAGCACCCGATCGAGCGCCGGGGAGGTGACCACCGGCGTCGGCCGCAGGTAGGGCGCGATCGCCTGCCTGGCCGCCAGAACGTCCGTGAACTCGGGCCAGCCGTTACGATCCATGGCGCTTTCGCATATACGAGAGGATTTCGCGGTCCACGAAGTCGTCTTCGCGCCAGCGCTCCTCGAAGTTTTCGACGCCGCACCACCGGCGGAACGCATCCCGTGTTTCTGGTCCGTAGCCGCCGTCGATCGGGCCGGCGTAGAATCCCGCCTTCGCCAGCATCTCCTGGACCATTCTGACGACGTTGCCGGCCATCCTCGTCAGATTCGCCGCGTCCGTTTTTCCAAAGTAGAGCCGGTGCAGCTCCAAAAACCTCCGGAGCTCAGCGATGGGTGCGACGTGGTCATCGACTCTCAAATCCACGTAGCGATCGAGGTAGCCGCCGTACGACCCCTTCTCTTTCGCGACATAGAGCGCCGCCGACTGCTGGCCGCGGCTGTCCCCACCAGCCGCCTGACCGGCCGCAAGGGCTGCCAGCAATCGCTCGGGGAGCGGCGCCCCGGCGCCCTCGAAGGTTTCGGCCATCGACCGCACCACGGCTTCACCGGCGAGGATGTTTCCCTGACACGTATAGCCCGCTCCGGCCCGGTGTCCCGCCCAGGGCATGCACTCGCGGCCCGTCCACGCCGCAGCGCGGCCCGATGCATCGACGATGCCCAACTGCCGGCGCTCGCGTCCATCGTCCCCTGCGATGAGACGCGCGACCGTTTCCTCGGCGGAATGCCCGGCTTCGAGTATCGTGAGCCCGTTGGGCCCGAACGAGAGATTCCCCCAGGCCTGTGTAGCGACGGCGCCGACCCCCGCCCGCGCCCACGGCACCATCGCGCCGACGGCCAGGAACTTGCTGGCCACCCCGACGCCCAACTCGCCGGTTGAGGTGTCCTGCGCGACGATGGAAAATGTCGATGGCCGCACGGTATCAATCCGCCTATCCGATCCACTTCCGGACGGGAAAGTCCTGGACAAGATAGTATCGGCCCTCCAGATAGTCGACGATGGCCAGCGAGAGGTCAGGAAGCGCGTCGACCTGGTCCCGTGTGATCGATTCGTGGATGAGCCTGGAGCGCAACGCCAGCAAAATGATCGGATGACTCACGACGAGGATCGAACGGCCGTAGAACCGATCACCGATCGCACGCAGCGTCGCGGTGATGCGATCTACGCCTTCGGCGAGGGACTCACCGTCGCCCGCATTCTCATACGACTCGAAGAGCCTGTCCATCCATTCGTCATATGCCTCGGCATCGGTAAGCAACGAGGCTGTACGGATCTCTTCAAGCCCGTCGCGCACCAGTACCGGCACGGGCCGATGGGTCCGGATCGTCTCGGAGGCTTCCTGGCTGGCCCGCTGCGGACTGGCAACGATCGCGTCGAAATGAGGCAGCGTCGAGGCCGCCAGTTCGGCGGCAGCAAGACCGTCCGACGACAGCGGCGGTCCTTCTCCGTCGGTTTGCGTCCAATCCACGGGCCCCCCACACAACAGCAGAAGCCGGGTTCGGAGAGGCTCAAAAGCCTCGGTCATTCCAGCTCCCGTTTCAGGTGATGCATGTATGCGGCAAAGCCCAGGCGCGCCCAGAACGCCATCGCGTCCTCGTTCATCACGGCGACAGTCAGTTCCACCCTCGAAACGTCGCCCTCACGCATCCACCCCAGCAGCGCCTCGACCAGGCGACGGCCAATCCCCCGCTGCCTGAACCCCTCTCGTGTAACGACGTCGTGGATATAGCCGCGCCGTCGGCGTTCGAAGAACCCCGGCAGCAGCGAGATCCGCCCGACGGCATAGCCTACCAGCCTGTCCCCCTCGACAGCGACCACCGCGAGGGCGTCATCGCGGCCCAGGAGGTTGTGAACGAAGTGACGATACTCTTCCTGCCACCGTCTTGAGGGTGCAAAGGAGTCATCGAGTCGCGCGTGGTGGAACGCCAGATCGCCCCAGATCGTGACAATCTCGGGAACATCGTTGAATGTCGCTCGCCGAACCGCGTATGCGATCGGCGCTTGAACCGAAGCTTTTCGGGAGGAGGTCTTCATCGCCCTCAGCCGGGAATACGCATGAGGTTCGGCCGGAGCGCCCGGACTCCTCTGGCAATACAGTCCCAGCGGCCGGCCGGCCATGTTATCGTGGATGGGGATCTCAGGGAGGTGGTGATATTGTCCAAGGCAGCCGTGCGGTGCCTGATCGCCGCGGCCATAGCACTCCTCGTGCTCACACCGGCCGCAGCAATGGAGACGCGCGCCGGCCCGTCGGGTCGGGTCGGTCAGGGCGAGACGATCGATGACGATCTCTACGTCGCAGCGGGCTTCGTGACTATGGACGGTCGGGTGAGGGGAGACGTGGTCGCCGCAGGCGGAACCGTGAACGTCGCCGGCCAGGTCGACGGCGGCCTGCTGGCGGCCGGCGGCACGCTGGTCGTCTCCGGCCCGGTTGGCAGCAGCATCCGGGCGGTGAGCGGGACCATCGAACTGCGCGGCACGGTGGGCACCGACGCCGTCGTCGCGGGTGGCGCCGTGCTCGTCGACAGCGCGGCGCGCATCACCCGAGATCTCACCGCCGCGGGCGGCAATCTTACGATCGGTGGAACGGTCGACCGCAACGCCAGTCTCGCCGGCGGGCGCGTCGAGATCGCAGGCACGGTCACCGGCAACGTGCTCGCCCGAGCGGGCGAGATCGTCATCCTGCCATCCGCGGTGATTCGAGGTAACCTGACCTACAGCAGCGAGCAGCCGATCCAGATCGCGTCGGGCGCCCGCATCGGGGGCAGGGTCTCACAGGAACCGTATCCCGTCCGACCGGTCCCGTCCCGGGCAGCCATGCAGGGGTTCCGCATCGCCTTCGGCGTCTTCGACTTCTTCTGGATGCTCGTCATCGCGCTGGTGCTCGTGGCGTTCCTCCCCCAGAACGTGCAGGCACAGGCCGACGTCCTTCGATCGCGCCCCTGGGCCTCGCTGGGATTGGGCGTCCTGTTACTCGTGGCGGTCCCGGTGGCCGCCGTTGCGCTCATGCTCATGATCATCGGCATTCCGGTGGCTGTGTTGCTGCTGGTCTCGCACACCCTTGCCCTGTTCCTCAGCCACGCGTCGGCCGGGCTGGCGCTTGGACAGCGCCTCGCGCCGCGCCAGTCGCGATACGCCGCGGTCGCCATCGGCGTGGCGATCATCGCCCTTGTCACCCACCTGCCATACGTTGGGTGGCTGCTGCGCGTGCTGGCCATTGCATTCGGCCTGGGCGCGGTCGTCTTGAGCCTGTGGGCCCGTCGTCCTCCTACACCCACACCGTACGCGCCCCCGCATCCCGGGCCGCCGATCAGGCCGCCCGCCGTCGCGTAGAGTGCTTCGAGATCGCAGCCTGCATCTCGCCGTTTCGGTTCAGGACCTGGTGAAGCGCTACGGCTCTCTGGCGGCCGTCGACGGCATCTCCTTTGAGGTCACCCAGGGAGAGATCTTCGGCATGCTGGGTCCCAACGGCGCGGGGAAGACCACGACGCTGGAGATCATCGAAGGGCTGCGCCTGCCCGATGCCGGACGCGTCCTGATCGACGGGATCGATGTCCTGGCCTTACCTCGGGAAGTCCGCTCGCGCGTCGGTGTCCAGCTCCAGGAGGCGGGGTTCTTCGAGCGTCTGACCCCCGATGAGACGCTGCAGTTGTTCTCCACGTATCATCCGCGGACTCTGCCCCGCGGGCCGCTGCTCGACCGGCTCGGCCTGACCGAGCGGAAGCATGCCCGCGTGGACGCGCTGTCCGCGGGCCAGCGCCAGCGGCTGTCGATCGCACTGGCGCTGCTCAACGATCCGCGCATCGTCTTCCTCGACGAGCCGACGACCGGTCTCGATCCGCAGGCCAGGCGCAACCTGTGGGAGATCATCGAGGAGATCCGCGCCGAAGGCCGGACCGTCATCTTGACCACGCACTACATGGAGGAGGCCCAGCGTCTCTGCGATCGAGTTGCCATCATGGACCATGGACGCATCGTGGCCCAAGACAGCCCACGCGGTCTGATCCAGGCCCACGCGCGGGAGGCCACTGTCGTGCTGGCCCTCGAGGACGGGCGGCTGGACAGTGCGGCCTTGCCAGGGGTGAGTCGCATCGATGCCATCGACAGCGAGATGGTGATGCACACGGCCGACCCGCAGGAGACGCTGCACGCGCTGCTGGATCTCAGCCGCGACGGCACGTTGCGCTACCGGAGCCTGCGGGTGGAGCAGCCCACCCTGGAGGATGTTTTCCTCCAGCTCACCGGACGGAGGCTGCGCGAATGAAGGCCCTGATCTGGACGGCCATCATGGGGTTTCGCATGTACTTCAGAGACCGATCCTCGGTGTTCTGGGGGATGCTGTTTCCGATCCTGCTGATGGTGTTGATCGGCCTGGCCTTCGGGCGGGTCGACACGATCATGTTCACAGTCGGCGTCGTCGGTGATGCGAGCCGGCCCGGCGTCGTCGGTGCCGGAAGCCAGCCGGACGCGCAGGCGATTCGTGAGGGTCTGGCCAGAGTCCCGGTGTTCCGGCTGGTCGAGGAGCCGACGCTTGACGGAGCGCTCCGTGCCCTGCGCTCAGGGCGTCGCGTTCTGGTCGTGGTGTTGCCGAGGTCCGGGCAGTCGCTGGACGTCTACTACGATGCCGGGCGTCCCCAGGATTCGCGCACCGCCCTGCTGGTGCTGGAGCGCTTCGTGGCCGAGGCCAACCTGAGAATGAGCGGCGCCCCTGCCGCGCTTGAAGTGCAGACGCACAGCGTGACGACCCAATCGACGCGCTTCATCGACTTCCTCTTGCCGGGGATTCTCGCTCTGACCCTGGCGCAGAATGGATTGATGGGCGTGAGCTGGACCGTGACGTCGTACCGCCAGCGGCTCGTGCTCAAGCGCATCCTGGCCACGTCCGTCAGTCCCGCTGCATTCCTATCAGGACTGCTCGTACGCTACGTCACGGTCAACCTGGCGCAGCTCATGCTCATCACGCTCGTCGGGGTAGTGTTCTTCGGAGCGCGTCTCGTCGGCAACCTGGCGGTGCTAGCCGGCCTGGCGATCGTCGGATCCGTCGTCTTTACCAGCGTAGGGCTGACCATCTCGACGATGTCGCGCACCCCGGAAGCCGCCAACGTTACTGCCAGTGTCTTGAACTTTCCCATGATGTTCCTGGCCGGGACGTTCTGGCCGCGCGAGCTCATGCCCGAGGCCGTCCAACCGATAGTCGCATACCTGCCGCTATCGCCGCTCGTGGATGCGATGCGCGGGGTGGGAGCGCGCGGCGAGCCCGTGACCGCCTTTCTGCCAGGTCTCGCGTACCTGGTCGTTTGGGGGATCGCCGCTCTCGCCGTGGCCTCGCGGAAGTTCCGATGGGAGTAGCATTCGAGGCTCGCATCACTCATCCGGCGCTTGATTTCGCCCCAGAGGACATGTACTGTAATCGCGTACAGGACCAGGGAGGCATTCGCGATGGCGATCCAGACAACATATACGAAGGCACGGGCGAATCTCGCGCGGCTCTGCGACCGTGCAGTATTTGATCGAGAAACGATTATTATCGCCCGTCGGGGTGTGCCATCCGTCGCCCTCATCGCTTCCGACGAACTCTCAAGCTTGATGGAGACGGCGCACCTGTTGAGGTCTCCTAGGAATGCAGAACGCCTGCTGAGGGCCCTGAGGCGCGCACTCCAGGGTAAGGGACGGACCAAGGCCGTCGCCGCGCTGCGCCGGGAGCTTGGACTTGCAGGGGAGCGGTAGGCGCGTCCCGGGCAGTCAACGCGCTGGGCCCCGAGAAACGGTCTTTCATCTAGAGTTCTTGGAAGATCTCCGCCACTGGGTACAAACAGACCGGAAAGTAGCACTCCGCGTCTTCGATTTGATCGAGGCGATCGTGCGGGACCCGTTCGCAGGCATTGGCAAACCTGAGCCCCTCAAGTACATGGTACCGGGTGCCTGGTCCCGTCGGTTGACGCAGGAGCATCGCATCGTGTATCTCGTTCGAGAGAACCGGATAGACTTTCTCCAGGCTAGGTACCACTACGAATAGTCGGAGACGTACCGAGGCGCCCTCATGGAGTTCTCTCAGACGACCGAGTTCGCGCTGTCAGTGGCGCGCGAAGCCACCCACGTCGTGATGCGCATATTGCCAGAGTCGCGGACGGCGAAGGAGATCAGACTCAAGACCCCAACCGATCTCGTGACCCGCGCCGATTACGAAGCCGAGCGTCTCATCGCGGCACGAATTCGCGCGCGATATCCCGATCACGCGCTGCTTGGCGAGGAAGGCACCGATGAAGCCGGCGCGGGGCCCGACTCTGGGCCTGGCGTCAGCGACGGCTCGCCTCCAGGTCCCGCCACAAAGCCCCGATGGCTCATCGATCCTGTGGATGGAACTTCCAACTTTGCGCACGGCGTTCCCTGGTTTGCGGTTTCCATCGCGCTGGAAGAAGGCGGCGTCGTGCAGTGCGGCGTAGTGGCGGTTCCACCACTAGGCGAGTATTTTGTCGCCGAGCGGGGGTGTGGGGCCTTTCTGGTGGACAGGGCCGGGGGCCGGACCAGGCTCACCGCCTCACAGACAGTTGAGATCGGCAGCGCGCTGGTGTCGACCGGACTCCCGCGCGAGCCGCAGCGCAGCCGCCACGTCCCCACAATTGCCCCGTTCATGGTGCGGTCGCTTGAGGTCCGAATCATGGGGTCGGCGGCGATCCACCTGGCCTACATCGCTGCCGGACGGCTTGATGCGTTCTGGGAGCCTGGCCTCAATCCATGGGATGTGGCCGCAGGGATTCTTCTCGTTGAGGAAGCCGGCGGCCGCGTCACAGACTTCGCCGGCCGGCCTCTGCGGACGCTGGGCGGCCAGATCCTGGCATCGAACGGGCCGCTTCATCCCGCGATGGTAGGACTGCTCAGTAGGTAGCGCGCGTCACCGCCAGAAGCTGCCAGATTCCTGCACCGATGAGCGCCGCATACGCTGCTCCGAAGCCGATCATCGCCGGTACATTGGGATCCCCGAGTATGTCGGCGAAGAGTCCAGGATTTCCCAGTACGGTGACTGCAGCATGAAGAGTCGCAAGGAAGGGCAGGGCCACGAGGATCAGCGCCCACCACCGGCCCGGTGCGGCTGGTGGACCGATGATCCATGACGGCGCCATCGCGTCCAGGTCGATCCCTGCCAGCGGACGCCGCAGGAGAAGGACGCGCCGCAGGCGGAAGAGCACAGTCAGCGCCAGGGCTCCGGCCACCAACGGGTAGAGGCGCGCCCACTCATTGAGCCCCAGAGGCATCCACGCGAGTCGCGCTACGAAGGCGGCAAGCCTGTCACGCGAGGCTCGTTGTACCGAACCAAGGGCCCTGACCCGCTCCTGCAATACCGGGAGGCGGCTCTTCACGATCACCGCCGCCGCGGCCAGCCGTCGCTCGAGCATACTCAGGGCCTCGTCCGTGCCTCGCGCCCACTCAGCCGCGCGGGGCGACGCCGGAGCGAATGTTGCTCCCGGGCCGTTCAGACGCTGCCAGAAATTCGGATCGGCCCCAAACGCTTCCTGGAGGACTTCGTTGAGGACGAGCACATTGCGCCCGAGGCTCTCCTGCGCGGTGCGCAACGCATCTTGTACCTCAGCAGGCGGATTGCGTAGTGAGCGCAATGGTTCAAACGCTGCGTCGAGCGCCAGCCCAAGCGTCTCGGTTTGTCTGCCGATCTGCCGGCGGATCGCTTCATCGAGACGGATCGCCTCCTCGTCAGCCGATCCCGATGTGACGGGGACGCCCTCTTTTGGAACCCGTACGGTTCCCTTGTACGGATCGCCGCCTCCACCAGCAGTCGTGACCCTTGCCACCAGGTTGCCGATCGTGCGGCGCAGCTCAACCGGAGCGGCTTCCATCGCCCGCCGGAACTGGACGAGCGCGGCTGTCGCCGCCGCGATGGCTTGCTGAGCCTCGTCAGTCGCGGCGACCTCGCCCTCAGCCCTCGCCAGCGCGCCCGAAAGCGCGGGAGCAGTCGTGCGCAGCTCGAGGAACGGCACGAGAATGAAGAGGTGCAGCACCGCCACGACGATGAGCACGACGCCAAAGAAGACATGGAACCCACGTACCACGGCGCCGTAGCCGGCGATGCTGCGTTCGCGATCGGACGTTTCAGGCACCAGGATCCCCCGACAGGTGTGTGATCGTCCCGGAAGGTCTTGGATATCTGGAGCGAGGATGCCTGCCGCAATACAGAAGCGCCCGGGGCGAATTCCTGCGCCCTCAAAGGCCTCACAAGTTGACATTTCGCCCCTCCAGACGTACTCTCAGATAGACCGACGCGTCGGTCTACTGGGACTGAAAGTTTGGCAGAAAGGGTGAATAGGAGGAGCCTTTGGCCCGGCGCAGCACATTGGAAATGCCCACCCGTGACCGCCTGCTCCAGGCCGCCATGGATGTTTTCGCCGAACGTGGATACCACGGCGCCACGGTCGACGACATCGTTGGGGCATCGGAGACCTCGAAGGGCGCCTTCTACCATTACTTCCCAAACAAACAAACAATCTTCGTGACACTCCTCGACCGGCTCGTGGAGATGGTCGAGGCCGGCGTCGAGGCGGCGATTGAGGCTGAGGAGGGAGCGCTCGCCAAGGTCGAAGCGGCGCTTCGTGTCGTCCTCGAAGTAGCCTCCGAGCGGCGAGATCTTGCCCGGATTCTGCTCATTGAAGCTGCGGCGCTTGGGCCCGAGTTCGAGCAGAGCCGGTTGGGTATCCATCGCCGGTTTGCCGCGTTGATCCAGCGTCACCTGGACCGTGCCATCGTCGACGGCGCGATCCCACGGCAGGACACGCGGGCGGCCGCCATGGCGTGGATCGGCGCGATCAACGAAGTGATTACGCAGGAACTCGCGCGCGACGGCGATCTCCTCACTGCCCTGCCGGCGCTGAGGGCGCTCTTGCTGCGCAGCATTGGCGCGGGGGAGCTGGTATGAAGCCGCTGCGGCCGGACCTCTTCGAGCGCACCTCAGTACTCTTTGCTGATCGAGACGCCGAAGTGACGGTCATCGGCGATCAGTTGATGGCGGCGGTTACCGCTGCGGCCCGGCAGGCGCGTTCGTTAGGCCGGCCCATCGTTGCGTGGACCACGTCACGAGTTCCCCTCGTTGATCCTATCGCTCTGTTCCAGGAGCGTGCCGATCTGTTCCAGCGGCGGGCGGACCTCTCGACCGGGTCCATGCTCTGGGTTCGGCCAGATGAGGCGTACGGTCTCGTGGGCCTGGGCCGCGCCTGGGAGTTCACCGCCGAAGGTCCGGAGCGGTTTGTGCGGGCCCGCCAGGCGTGGCAGGCGTTGATGCAGGACGCCAAACCGATGGATGTTCCGGGGGCCGGCCCCATCCTCATGGGCGGGTTCTCGTTCGCTCCTTATCGGTCCACGAGTCCGCAGTGGGACGGCTTTCCGGCGGCGTCGCTGATCCTGCCGCGACTGTCGGTCGTCAGTTTCGGTGGGGCGAGCTGGATCAGCGCCGTGGTGGTCGTGCAGCCTGATGGACGTACTGGAAACGAAGCGAACCCGGACGTGAGAGAGTGCATCGACCTGCTCGCCGCTGTGTGGCGCTCACGATCGACGCCACCGGTCGAGGGTTGGAGCGCGGACGATCCGGCAGCGACAGGGCAGGAAATCGCCTTCACCGAGTTTCCGGCCGCCGGTGAATGGAAGGCCATCGTCGAAGCCGCTGCAGGCACGGTCCGGCGAGGGGCGCTCAAGAAGGTCGTCGTAGCCCGCGGGCTGCGGGTACACGGAGCCGCCTTTGATCCCGTCCAGACCCTCCGGCGGCTCCGCGCCGGATATCCGTCCTGCACGCTCTTCGCCATCTCGCGCGGCGACCGCTGTTTCGTCGGCGCCACGCCTGAGCGTCTCATTCGAGTCTCGCGCGGTGGGGTGAGCGCGATGGCGCTCGCAGGTTCCGCCCCACGAGGCAAGACCGAGGAAGAGGATAAACGGTTTGGCGAGAGCCTGCTGGCCAGCCAGAAGGATCTGGTCGAGCACACCGTCGTTGTTGATGTTCTGCGTGAAGCGCTTTCGGAGACGTGCGCGTCCGTGAGGGTCGCACCCTCCCCATCGCTGCTCAAGCTCTCCAACGTTCAGCATCTGTACACGCCGATCGCCGCGAAGCTACACGATCATGCGACGGTGCTGGATCTGGTCGGCCGGCTGCATCCCACGCCTGCGGTGGGCGGGGTTCCCCGCGACGACGCCCTCGGCTGGATTCAGCAGCATGAGGGGCTGGATCGCGGCTGGTACGCCGGACCGCTCGGATGGGTCGATCCAGGCGGCGAGGGGGAGTTCGCGGTCGCCATCCGGTCTGCCCTGCTGCATCGCGACGAAGCGCTGCTTTACACTGGATGCGGCATCATGGCGGACTCCGATCCGGACCTGGAATACGCCGAGTCCTGCCTGAAGCTTCGCCCGATGCTTGCGGCGCTCGGGGCCGACCCGGGCGTCTGAATCCTGTGAGCATCTGGTCAAAGCCGCGATGACCCCACAGAACGCACTGTACGTCTACATCGGCGCCTTTGTGGATGATCTCGCTCGCTGTGGAGTCAGGCATCTCTGCCTGTGCCCGGGATCGCGATCGACGCCGCTTGCGATCACCGCGGCCCGCCACCCCACGATAAAGGTCTGGACGCTGATCGACGAGCGATCGACCGCGTTCTTCGCGTTGGGGATGGCGAAGACGCTGCGTGCGCCCGTCGCCGTCCTCTCGACCTCAGGTACCGCGGCGGCCAACTTCCTGCCGGCCGTCGTTGAGGCGCGATACGGCCGGGTGCCGCTGGTGGTGCTGACGGCGGACCGCCCGCATGAATTGAGGGAGAGCGCCGCGCTCCAGACGATCGACCAGAACCGCCTCTATGGCGCGCACGCCAAGTGGTTCATGGACGTCGCGCTGCCCGAGGCGACTGATCTCATGCTGCGCTACGTGCGCACGCTCGCCGGACAGGCCGTGGCGGTTGCCTGCGAGGCGCCCGCGGGCGCCGTGCATCTGAACTTCCCACTGCGGGAGCCGCTCGTGCCGGTTCTTTCGATCGACGAGATGCCCGACGGCGAGGGCCGCGCCGCGTCGGCATGGGAGGGCAGGGAGGGAGGCCGGCCGTACGCTGCGGCTTATCGCTCCCAGCGTGCGCTGTCACCCGACCTGCTGGATGGGCTGGCCGGTGATCTCGCCCGACTCCAGCGGGGCCTGATCGTGTGCGGTCCATCTGACGATCCCGGGCTGCCCCGAACGATGGTCGATCTCGCCACGGCCCTCGAATATCCTGTGCTTGCCGATCCGCTTTCCCAGGTGCGATGCGGACCGCACGACCGCCGCCTCGTCATCGACAGCTACGATCCCCTGCTGAGGGTGAATCAGCTTGCCAGGCGGCTCGCGCCGGAGGTGATCCTGCGCTTCGGCGGCGTTCCAGCGTCGAGGCCGCTGATGACATACATGCAGTTGCATCCGGGCGCCCGTCAGATCGTCGTGGACGTCGGCGGCTGGACCGATCCGACCCGGCTGGCCGGAGAGTTCATTCAGGCCGATCCCATATTGTTCTGCGAGGCGCTGCTGGCGGCGCTCCATTCAAGGGGCGAGCGTATTCGAGTGGCGCATGCTGGTGCGGAATCCGCCTGGGCGTCATTGTGGCGGCGACTGGGCCTCGATGCTCGCAACGCCTTCCGGCGCCGGCTGGAGAATGTGCTGGAGCCATTCGAAGGGAAGGTGTTCTCCGAGCTTTCAGGACTGCTCCCTGACGGTTCCATCCTCTACATCGGCAACAGCATGCCTGTGCGCGATCTCGACTCGTTCTTCCCGGGGACATCAAGGGCGATCCGGTTTCTCGGCAACCGGGGGGCCAGCGGCATCGACGGCCTGACGTCGAGCGCGCTCGGCGCGGCCGCCGCGGATGCCGGTCCAGTGGTCGCGGTGCTGGGCGACCTGGCGTTCTACCACGACATGAACGGGTTGCTGGCCGCGAAGTTGCACCGGTTGCACGCGACGATCGTGCTCATCAACAACGATGGCGGCGGCATCTTTTCGTTCCTTCCACAAGCGGCCTATCCCGAGCACTTCGAAGCGCTCTTCGGCACGCCTCACGGGTTGGAGTTCCGGCACGCGGCCGAGATGTACGGCGCGACCTTCAGTCGGGCCGGCACCTGGGACGCCTTCCGCACACAGGTACAGCACGGTCTCGCCTCGGACGGGTTGTCGATCATTGAGGTGCGAACCGGCCGGACGCGCAATGTCGCCTTGCACCAGGAGATGTGGGCCGAGGTGCAGGTGGCGCTGGGCGCCGAACTCGCCGCGCCGGGAAAGGCGCCTTGATGCCGCGACTTGCCGGTTCCGGACGAGTGCCCTGATGCCCCGGCTGGTGATCGACGAGGCCGAGATTCACTATGACGTGGCCGGCGCAGGGTCTCCACTGGCGCTGCTGCATGGGTTCACGGGCAGCGCGGCAGGATGGGCGCCGCACATGCTTGAGTTCGCGTCCCGACATCTCACCGTGGCGATTGATCTCATCGGACACGGACTCTCCGATGCCCCGACATATCCGGAGCGCTACGGGATCGCCCACTACATCGAAGATGTGCTGGGCGTGCTCGATCATTTGGAGATTCGCCGCACCGGCCTCCTCGGGTATTCGATGGGCGGGCGCGTGGCGCTCGCGCTGGCCATCACGGCGCCCGAGCGCTTCACCGCGCTGATCCTGGAGAGCACGTCGCCTGGCCTGCGCGATCATGAGATCCGCCGCGACCGGTCCGCGCAGGATGCCGCGCTGGCGGATGCGATCGAGCGCGACGGCGTGGAAGCGTTCGCCGACCGGTGGGAACAGTTGCCCCTGTTTAGGAGCCAGACCGCGCTGCCGGAAGAGGTGCGCTCTGCCCTTCGCGCGCAGCGGCTGCAGAATCACGCGGCCGGTCTGGCCGGCAGTCTCCGCGGAATCGGGCAGGGCGTACAGCCGCCAATGCATGACTTTCTCCCCGGACTCCGCGTTCCGACCCTGATCCTGGCCGGATCCCTCGACCCGCAGTATTCCGAGCTGGGACACGAGATGAGCCGGGATATTCCCGGTGCCTGCCTTGAGATCGTGCAGGGCGCCGGGCACGCCATCCATCTGGAGCAGCCCGCGGCCTTCCACTGCCTCGTGCTGGAATTTCTGGCGCGAGTCAGCCAGCCTGCGCATTGAGGTGAGGATCTGATGCCCGTCGCATGGGAGAAGGTACAAGACTACGCGGACGTCCTTTACGAGCACGCCGAAGGGATCGCCAGGATCACTATCAACCGGCCCGAGGTCCGTAACGCCTTTCGTCCCGAGACCATCATGGAGCTGATCGACGCCTTCGCGCACGCGCGCGATGATGCGAGCATCGGGGTGATCCTACTGACCGGTGCTGGCCATGAGGCCTTTTGCTCGGGCGGCGATCAGCGCGTGCGGGGCCATGGTGGGTACGTCGGGAAGGACAAGATCCCGCGGCTCAACGTTCTTGATCTGCAGCGGCTGATTCGTACGCTGCCCAAGCCGGTGATCGCTGTCGTCGCCGGGTACGCTATCGGTGGCGGGAACGTGCTGGCTACGGTCTGCGACCTGACCATCGCCGCGGACAATGCCGTCTTCGGGCAGACGGGTCCGAAGGTCGGAAGCTTCGATGCCGGCTACGGGTCGACATACCTGGCCAGGATCGTGGGCCACAAGAAGGCGCGCGAGATCTGGTACCTGTGCCGCCAGTACAGTGCTCAAGAGGCGCTGACCATGGGTCTGGTCAACACGGTGGTCCCGCTCGATCAACTCGAAGAAGAAGCAATCCGCTGGGCCACAGAAATTCTCGAAAAGAGCCCGCTCGCAATCCGACTGCTCAAGGCGGCGTTCAACGCAGACACCGATGGACTCGCCGGGCTGCAGCAGCTTGGCGGTGACGCCACGCTGCTGTACTACTTGAGTGACGAGGCGAAGGAAGGTCGCGACGCCTTCATTCAGAAGCGCAAGCCGAACTTCGGCAAGTTTCCCAGGTACCCGTAGGCGGACGCTGTGAGCGGTCCGACGTCAATCGAGAGCGGCGGGCCGCGCTGGCGGTTGTGGGCGCTCGCGGCGCGCATCCCCACGCTCACGGCGGCCGTCGCGCCTGTCCTGGTGGGTACTGCCGCGGCGGCCGGCTCCGGTGCGTACGAGCCATGGCCGGCGCTTGCGGCGTTGGTCGGTGCGATCTGCATTCAGATCGGCGCCAACTTCAGCAACGACGCCTTCGACTTTCTGCACGGGGCAGACACGTCGCATCGGCTCGGTCCGGCGCGCGTAACCCAAAGCGGGCTGCTGTCAGCACGAGAGGTGCTGGCCGGCGCCTACCTCTGCTATGGCGTCGCAACGCTCGCAGGCGTCTACCTGGTGATGCTGCGCGGCTGGCCCCTGGCACTGGCGGGGGTGCTCTCAATCGCCGCCAGCCTGTCGTACACTGCCGGTCCGGTTCGCCTGGGCTATCGAGGTCTGGGCGATCTGTTCGTGTTCCTGTTCTTTGGCCTGATCGGTGTCGTGGGGAGTGACTATGTGCAGACTGGATCCATCAGGCCGCAGGCCGTGGCGGCGGCTGTGCCTGTGGGACTGCTGACCACGGCCATCCTCATCGTAAACAATCTGCGCGATATCGAGACCGATCGGGCGGCGGGCAAGCGGACGCTGGCGGTGAGGCTGGGCGCTGCGTCGACGCGCGTGGAGTACCTGCTCTGTTTGGCCGGCGCCCTGGCGACTCCCGGGGTCATGCGGCTCACCGGCCTGATCGGCGACTGGTTCTGGCTACCCTGGCTCACGGCGCCGTTGATGTGGATGCTTGCCCGAACGATCCGCGAACGCAGCGACGCTCCTTCCTTGAACCGAGCGCTCAGGCGGACGGCGCGGCTGCTGCTGATCTACAGCGCCCTGTTCGCCATCAGCCTCGCGCGGAGGCCCGGGTGATCCGATCCTCGACGCTCGCTGACATGCCCGATTGGCTCGGGCATCGGGCCGCGGCCTTCCCGCACCGGCTGGCTCTGGTGGCGGATGCAGAACGGCTGACCTTCGGCGAACTCGACCGCCGGGTCAACCAGACGGCTCGCAGGCTGGCGGCACTCGGTGTCACTCCGGGCGCGCGCGTCGCGCTGCTGCTCCGCAACGGTACGCCATTCGTCGTGCTCACGCACGCGCTCGCACGGCTGGGCGCCGTCATGGTCCCATTGAACGTGCGGCTGGCCCCGGTTGAGATGGCGTGGCAGGTACAGGATGCGCGCGCGAGTCTGTTGCTCGTTGACAACGCGTTCGCAGAGGTGGCCGTGCGCACGGCCCGGGATGCGCCCGCGGCGCGCGCCATCGTGCTGGACCGCCTGGCGGCTACCCCTGAAGCGGAAGTCTCACTCCGTGGTCGCATCGACCTGTCGGCCCCCCAGGGAATCATCTACACCTCGGCGACCTCGGGGAAGCCAAAAGGCGTCCTGCTCTCCTTTGGCAATCACTGGTGGAGTGCGATGGGTTCCGCCCTAAATCTGGGATTGCACCGCGACGACTGCTGGCTGGCGCCGCTGCCTCTCTATCACGTGGGTGGTCTGGCCATCCTCTGGCGGAGCGTCATCTATGGGATTCCGGCGGTCGTACAAGAGACGTTTGACGTTAATGCCGTAAACCGCGAGATCGACCATGGTGGCGCGACAGTGGTTTCTGTGGTCGGCACGATGCTGCAGCGGTTGCTCGATGCGAGAGGCGGGCGGCCCTATCCGGCGAGCCTTCGCTGCATCCTGCTGGGCGGCGGACCTGCCCCACGCGCCGTGATCGAGCGATGTCTGGAGCTGGGTGTGCCGGTGGCGCCGACGTACGGGTTGACCGAAGCCGCGTCTCAAGTCGCCACACTCACCCCTGACGAACTGGCACGTAAGCCCGGGTCTGCCGGCAAGCCGCTGTTTCCGATCGAGTTGCGGATCGACCATGGTGGCAGTCAGGCACCCACCGCGCCCGGGGCTGCTGGTGAAATCGGCACGCCGCGGGCTGCCGGCGAAATCGGCGAGATCCTGGTCCGGGGACCCACGGTGATGCTCGGGTATGCCGGCCGGCCCGATGACACAACACGCGCGCTCCGCGGCGGCTGGCTGCATACCGATGATCTCGGCTATCTCGACGGCGATGGCTACCTGTTCGTGGTGGACCGGCAGGATGACCTGATTATCTCGGGTGGCGAGAATGTCTATCCTGCTGAGGTCGAGGCGGTCCTGCTCGAGCATCCTGCGATCGAAGACGCAGGGGTCGTCGGCCTGCCCGATCCTCTCTGGGGACAGACAGTAGCGGCCGCGGTCAGGGTGCGATCGGGCGCCACCCTGACCGATGAGGGTGTGAAGGCGTTCTGTGCCGCGCGCCTTGCCGGGTACAAGATTCCGCGACGCGTCTGGTATGTCGAGGACCTGCCGCGATCGCCTGGAGGCAAGCTGGTGCGGCGCGCCATCAGGGAGAGTGCGCTCGATGCGCTCGGACGCGAGCGTGCATGATCGCGCCTGACGCCGAGAGTCACGACGTTCCCTCCGGTTCGCCATCGGTCCGGCGACGGTGGGTGCGCGAAGCCTTCCACAGCATCTCCCACCGCTACGACCTGCTCAATCACCTGTTGAGCGGCGGCATTCACATAATCTGGAAGCGCGCGGCCGTGGAGGCTGCGGCGCTAAAGCCGGGCGGCGCGGCGCTCGACGTCTGCTGCGGGACCGGTGACCTGGTGCTGCGAACGGCGTCCGTCGTCGGCCCGCGCGGCCGGGCCATTGGCCTGGACTTTGCGCCGGGCATGCTCGCGATCGCTGAAAGGCGCCTCGCGCCTGTGCGTCCGCGCGCGGGGGTCGGTCTCGTCTGTGCCGATGCTGAGGCACTGCCGATCGGTGACGGGTCGACCGACGCCGTCACGATGGCCTTCGGCCTGAGGAACGTGGCGCAGCCTGAGCAGGCGCTGCGGGAAGCGCACAGGGTCCTGCGGTACGGCGGTCGTCTGATCGTGCTCGAGTTCAGCCAGCCTCGGTCACGGCTGCTGCGATCCATATACGATCTCTATTCTCAGACGGTGATCCCCCGCCTGGGCGGATGGCTGTCAGGCCGGCCGGATGCGTATCAGTACCTGCACGACTCGATCCGCGAGTGGGCCAGTCCTGAGAGCCTGGCCGATCTCATCCGGAAGGCTGGTTTCGGGGACGTGCGTTACCGGCTGCTCACGGGAGGCATCGCCGTGTTGCACATTGGAGTGAAAATTCAACCGGAATAGGATTGCAGGACGCGGTTATCCCCTCTTGTTGACAGCACCTCTCCGCGATATCTAGTATGCATACAATATTGCGACATTCGATGCCGGCAGGCGTCCGGAGGTCCAACCCGGCCACAAATGTATACTTATTGATGGTGACATAACCTAGGGCTGCGGGGGAGCGGTCGGTGAAAGGGTATGTCACGACTGAATGGGGGCAGGTCCACTACTGGCAGGAAGGCCAGACGGGTCCCACCCTGGTCCTCTTTCACGAATCGCCGCTCTCGGGTCGAGTCTTTGAGCGTGCGTTGCCGCTACTTGCGCGCACGGTCCAGGCATACGCTTTTGATACGCCTGGATTTGGTAACTCTGACCCTCCGGAGGGCCCGCTCGAGGTCACCGAGTATGCGCGCAGGCTTCTGCGGGCCATCGACACGCTCGGTGTAGGTCGGTTCGCCCTCGCCGGCGTGCACACAGGCGCTGCGATCGCACTCGAGGTGACGCTGCAGGCCGGAGAGTCCAGGGTGAGTCACCTCGTGCTGTCCGGCATCCCGCTCCTCACCGACGAAGAGCGACGCACGCTGCAATCTTTGATCACCGCCCCTGAGCTTCACCCTGACGGGAGTCACTTACCGCAAGTGTGGAACAGCAGGGTTCGAAGCTGGGGGAAAGATGCTCCGGTCGAATTGTTGCATATGGGCGCCATCGAGATGCTCAGGGTCTACCTTCGCTACCACTGGGCCTACCCGTCCGTCTTCAGTTATGATCCCGGTCCCGGCCTCTCCAGACTCTCGTGTCCGGTCCTGCTCATCAATGCCGAGTTGGACCGGCTCGCCCAGGCGGATGTCTCCGCGGTGAAGCTGGTGCGCTCCGGCTCG
>JBQTJG010000022.1:0-3842 GCA_052387355.1 Armatimonadota bacterium
CAACGCCACACACCCGGTGAAGGTGCTCGAGGCGGGCATCGGGATGGAGGGAAGGATTGGTTCGGAGTACACGAGCGAAGAAGCCAACGCCGTGATGGAGCGCCTCCGGGCGCTCGGGTACATCTAGTCCTGTGAAGTTGGCCTTCGGCACGGTCGTCCGAAACGCACCAGTCGGGCGCGGCGGCGAACTCGCCGTGTACGATTGGGATTCCGGCCGGGTGGAACACCAGGTGCTCATCGTCCCGACCGATCCCTCGCTTGCGGACGATCCGAACCCGCGTGGAAATGCCCGTGGATGCCGGGGTGTCACGGTCTTCGACGGTCACGTGGTCGCCGCAAACTACCACACGCTCGTCTTCTTTACGCGCGACCTCCGCCAGGTGCGAACGATGTCGCATGGTCTCATGGCCGGGCTGCATGAAGTGTGGGCGCCGGGAGACGGCACCATCTGGGTCGCATCGACGTCGATCGACGCCGCGCTGCGCTACGACTTCAAGTCAGCGAAGCTCCTGGAGTCGCGTTGGCCGCGGGAGCACCCCGCCCTCCAGGCCGAGCTGGGCTTCGAGCCGCTGGCGCTGGACAAGACAGCCGACAACCGTAAGATCTTTCTCGGCCTGAGGCCATCCGACCTCGGCTCTCACCTGCACCTCAACGCCGTCGTCGGGTGGGAGGGACGGCTCATCGCTCTCCTCAACACACAGGGGTGCATCGTCGATCTCGACGCGGGGACGATCCTCATGGAGGACGCCAATCTCCGCCACGCCCACAACCTCGTCCCTCTCCCGGATGGCACAGTGCTTGTGAACGACACCATCCGGAAGATGGTCCGATGCTACGATCTCCACAACGGCCGGGAAGTGCGAGCCCTCGACCTGCTCGGCTTTCCCGTCGTCGGCCGTCACTGGCGCCTTGGCCGGCGCCAGGGCCTGGCGCGGGCGGCCCTGCGCAAGCTGCTGCCTGGCGTTGCGAAGGCGCCCTCCATGCCGCTGATGGTTCGGGGCCTGGCCCACCATGACGGCGAACTGTTCGTCGGCGTCTCGCCGGCAGCCGTGCTGCGGATCGACTGGGAGAGTGGCGAACTGCTCGGCTTCCGGACTTTCTCCCGCCGGCTCGACGTCTGCGTCCACGGCCTCGCCGTCATGTCCGGCTGATGAGGGTCCGAGTGTACATGGGCGTACGAGGCTCGGGGGGTCGGGACCTGCTGGAGGACGTGCGGGGACACGCTCTGGTAGGTGGATAGTCTCATTCGGTCGAACTACGTGTGTAGCCTGACCGCGTCGCGCGCTCATCCATTGGGCTGTGCGTCCATCTACCGGAGGCTGGTGCAGGGAGGGTCGGCCGATGCGATTGCCTGGGGTGGCAATGGGTCAGCCTCTTCGGATCGCAGCAAAGTGGTGGCTCGCCCGTGTCTGGTTCGGGTACAGCCCCCCAGACACTGCGAGGCTGCGGTTCTACAGGCCGGATCTGTTCGGCCGACCCTTCTGGCGATGTGTCCGTGCCGTGTTGCGAGGACGGTCCGACTGGAGTCTGGCCGAGCGCCAGCTCTTCGCCGCGTTTGTCTCCAGTCGGAACCAGTGCTCGTACTGAACCACTACCCACGGCGCAGTTGCGTCGAGCGTCTTCGGCCATGCACTGGTACAGCAGGTGCTGCACGATTGGCCGGATGCCCCGGTGAATGAGAGACTCCTCACAGCACTCGGGTTCCTCGAGAAGCTCACCTCGATGCCGTCCATCGTGGGAGTCGGTGACGCGGCAGCGTTGAGGGCTGTGGGATTGAGCGGCGAGGCGATCAGCGATCTGATTCACGTGTGTGCGCTGTTGAGCATCATGAATCGCATTGCCGATGCGCTTGGCTTCAGGGCCAAGGTCCGGCAGAAGGCGCACGTCCCTCCGGCCTGGCTCCGCGAGGTGCCTGGAAGCGTGGGAACCTCCTCGCGCCGTACCGCGGCGGACCGGTTCGCTGGCGAGTGGCATGACCTGACCACTGCCGTGCTGACGACGGCGGGCGTCGTGCCCGTTGAAGTGCGGAGCGCGATCTTCTCAAGGGGCAGGCAGTCAGTTCGATCCGAAGCCGAGGCAGCCGGCGCAGTGCCATCCGCGTTCTCGTCATTCGTGGATAAAGTGGTCATGCATGCTGACGACGTCGCCGACCAGGACATCACGGCCCTTCGCCGCGCCGGCTGTTCGGAGGACGCCATCTTTGAGGTAGTCGTTACCGCGGCTGTAGGAGCAGGGATCGGGCGGGTCGAACAGGGCCTGGCGGCACTTAGAGGCGCTGAGGCAGAGAGCGGAGGAATGACCTTAGTCCGCGATCTCCGGTAAGCGCTCGCGCCAGCGGGCGACGATGTCCCGCTGGTACTCCGGCGGCGCCTGGCAGATCTCTGGGAACTCCTGGCCCCAGGGCCGGCAGGCGTTGATGACCATGCGCGCGTTGAGATTGCGTGCATCGGGCGGATAGCTCATGGGATCGAGGGGCGTGCTCCAACATCCCGCGAGGGTCTGGACGTCGTCGCGCGGATCCACCCGGCTGCACATCGCCCAGATGACGTCATTGATGTTGGCTGGATCGACATCGTCGTCAACCACGACCACGTACCGGTTGGCGTAGCCCCCGGCATGGCAGGTCGCCGCGATCACGCCAGCCTGCCGGGCATGCCCCGCGTACATCTGCTTGATGGCGACGATCATGAACATACGGCCGCCGCCGGCTTCGTGCAGCCAGACGCCGGTGATTCCCGGAATGCCGGCAGCGGACACCTGCTCCCACACCACGGCCGCGCGCAGGAGCCCCCGGTAGTACGTGTCGTCGTTGGGCGGTTTGGCCGGAAGGTTGCCGAGAAGGATCGGCGCGTTGCGATGACGCACAGCCTTCACGCGAATCACCGGCGCAGGGCGCGTGCCGCCGGCATAGTACCCGAGCCACTCGCCGAACGGACCTTCAGGACGCATCTCACCAGGATAGACCTCGCCCTCGAGCACAATCTCCGATCCCATGGGGATGGGCAGGCCGGTCACGTCGCTCTCGAGGACCTCGAGTGGCGATCCGCGCAATCCACCGGCCACATCGAGCTCGCTTACCCCGTAAGGGATCTCCAGGCCACCGACCATGAAGAGGATCGGGTCCGGACCGACCGACACCGCCACCGGACACGGTTGGCCGCGCTTCCAGTACTTGTCCAGGATCAATCGGCCGTGCTTGCCGGGCGACATGTAGAGACCGGCGTGGTGCGCGTCGTGGACCACCACCCGGTAGACGGCGCCGTTCACCCAGTCCGAGTCCGGATCGCGCTGAATCACCACGCACCCGGTGCCGATGTACCGTCCACCGTCGAGCGGATGCCATCTGGGCGACGGGAACTTCAGCAGATCGACCTCATCGCCTATCTGGACATTCTCGTTGATGGGACCATCAGTCACCACGCGGCGCGCCATCGTCGGGTAGCCCCTGGCGAATCTCCGCCAGGTGTCGATGATCGCGCGGGGTCCCGCATCCACCGGCAAGCCGAGCGACACGGCGATGCGGCGATCAGAGGTGAGCGTGTTGGCCAGCACCCGATACCCTGAGGGGTAACCGGCGACGTCGTCGAACAGCAGCGCCGGAAGCCCCATCCGTCGCTGGTAGCGGTCCACGATCGTTCCCAGCTCCAGGTCCCAATGGGCGCCGGACACCGGCCGTACTTCGCCGAGACCCTCCATGATGTCAAGCCATTGACGCAGGTCAGCGTATCGGACGTCGGGGAGCGATTCTGGCATGCGCGTTTCTCCCTTCCGCATGAGTTCGACCTGCCTCCTTGTTCGCGTTGCCGGCGATTCCATCCTCGCGGCGGCCGTGAACCGCCGAC
>JBQTJG010000023.1:0-3642 GCA_052387355.1 Armatimonadota bacterium
TACGGCTACTCGTGCATGGGCTACGAGATCGCCGGAGGGCTGGGCGTGAAGATGGCCGGGCCCGAGAACGACGTCTACGTCATGGTCGGGGATGCCTCGTATTTGATGATGTCATCCGAGATCGTCACCGCGATGCAAGAAGGCTACAAGCTGACAATTGTGCTGCTGGACAACCACGGGTTCAGCAGCATCAAGGGCCTGTCGCTGTCGCTGGGATCTGCAGGGTTCGGGACGGAGTACCGCTATCGCCGCACCACGACCGGGCAACTGGACGGCGACGTCCTGCCCATTGACTTCGTGGCGAACGCCGCGAGCCTGGGCGCGCGAGCGCTCCGCGCGACCACCCACGACGACCTGCGGCAGGCGCTGGAAGAAAGTCGGAGAGAGAAACACACGACGGTGATCGTCGTGGAAACCGACCTCGACCACCGCGTCCCCGGCTATGAGTCGTGGTGGGATGTGCCGGTCGCCGAGGTGTCGGAAATGGACGCGGTGCGCCGGGTGCGGAGGGACTACGAGGAGGCAATCAGGCGGGAGCGTTCATTCTGACCGACGCTCGGTCTGCACCACACCGTCAGTGATGCCCGCGCCAGCCAGCAGGGCGTCGATCTCCCAGGGCCGCGGCATGGCGGTGCTACAGGAGAGGCGCGACGCGACAATCGCACCTGCCGCGTTGGCCCGGGTGACCGCCGCAACCGGATCGAGTCCCGTGAGCAGCGCCGCCCCGAACGCCGCCGCGAAGGCGTCCCCGGCGCCCAGGCCGTTGACGACGGGAACCGGAAGCCCAGGCGCGTCCCGCGTTCCTGAGGCATCGACCATCGCGGCCCCTTGCGCCCCCCGCTTCACGACCGCGAGGCGGGGGCCGCTCTCGAGCGCCTCGGCCGGCTGCAGCCCTGCCGCCGCAAACTCGCTGGCGCCGCCGATCACGATGTCGCTCAACCGCATCGCCTGGCGGATCTGCACGCCATACTGAGCCGCGTCATCCCACAGGGCCTCGCGCCAATCGAGATCCAGGATCGTCGCCGGCAGCAGAGGATCGCCGCCGCCGCGACCGCGATCGCTGCCGCCCCGTCGCTCGAGCGTCGCGAATGTCGCCGAGCGGCTCGGTTCGCGCGCCAGACCGGTGCCGGTCACATAGAGCAGCGGCGCGTCCGCGAGCACATCGAGCGGCAGGTCCTGGGGTTGCAGCTCCCAGTCAGGGCACGTCGGCGTGCGATAGAAGGTAATGGGAAACCGATCCGGCGGCCAGACTTCACAAAAGGCGAGGGCCGTCCGCAGCGTCGGGTGTGTGACCAGCCAGGTGACATCAACACCCTCGCCAGACAGGAATCGCTTGATGAAGCGCCCATGCCCGTCGTCGCCGACCCCCGAGAGGATGGCCACCCGGACCTCGAGCCGGGCCAAGCCGGTGGCGACGTTGCCGGCGAAGCCGCCGACGAAACGCTCGAAGGTCCTGACCTGCTCGAGCGGCGTCTCGATCTGCAGCGGGTAGATGTCGGCGCTGAGCCGGCCCAGCACGAACGCCTGCGGCGTCATGATCGAATCCCCTTGGGATCAAGAGCGTCGCGCAACCCGTCGCCCAGCAGATTGAACGAGAGAGTGGCGACGAAGATCGCCAATCCGGGGATGATCGCCAGCGACGGCATCTGTGTCATGTAGGGCTGCGCCGCCGTGAGCATCACGCCCCACGACGGCGTCGGCGGCTGTACCCCAAGCCCCAGAAACGACAGGCTCGATTCCGCCAGGATCGCAATAGGCAGGATGACGGTCGCCTGCACAATCAGCGTGTTGGCCATGTTGGGCAGCACGTGCCTGAGGAGGATGGATGAGTCGCGCCCGCCCAGAGCCGTCGCCGCCTCCACGAAACTCTCCTCTCGAAGACTCAACGCCTCACCACGCGTCACGCGCACGATCTTGGGGATCTGGACGACTCCGATAGCGAGTGTCGCGTTCGCCAGCGAGGGCCCGAAGATGGCGGCGAGTCCCACGGCGATAATGAGGAATGGAAACGCCAGCAGCGTGTCGGCGAGGCGCATGGTCAGGGATTCCCACCTCCCCCGGTAGTATCCGGCCGTGAGACCGAAGGGAACGGCGAAGAGAAAGCCCAGCAAGGTGGCGAATACGCCGGCCTGCATCGAGGCCCGGGCGCCCCAGATGACCCGTGAGAGCACGTCCCGTCCCAGCTCGTCCGTGCCCAAGAGGTGGCCGCGGGTCAGCGGCGGCGCAAGCACCGCCTCAAAGTCGTTCGTCCCAGGGTCATATGGCGCGATGGACGGGGCGAAGAGCGCGGCGGTGATCACAGCCAGGGCGCAAACGAACCCTACGACCGCCGGCCCGCGCTGGAGGAACCTGCGCAGCGCCCCACGGCCCGACCGGTGCCAGAGCATCGTTGTCTCCGCGGCCACCTCGGCCTACGCAAGCCGGATTCTCGGGTCAAGCCTGGAGTACACGACGTCCACCAGGAGATTCACGAGGATATAGCCCGCGGCGCTGACCAGCGCCACGCCCTGGATAATCGGAAAGTCGCGCGTGACGTCGGCGTCGACGATGAGCTTGCCGAAGCCGGGAATGAGAAAGATCTGCTCGGTGATGACTGATCCAGAAATCAGCGCGCCCGCCTCCAGGCCCAGGACCGTGACGACCGTGATCAGGCTGTTCCGCAGGGCATGGCCGGTGACGACCAGGTACTCCCCGAGGCCCTTGGCGCGGGCCGTCCGCACATAGTCGGACCGCAGCGCGTCGAGCATGGCCGACCGCGTCTGCCGCATCACCCACGCCGCAAATCCGCTTCCCAACACAAAGGCCGGCAGGATCATCCGTCGCAGGTTTTCGACGGGATCGGCGGTGAAGGGCACGTATCCGGATGCCGGCAGGAGGTGCAGGGTCGAGGCGAACACCAGGATCAGGACCAGCCCGACCCAGAAGGGCGGGACCGAGAGCCCGAACAGGCCGATTCCGTTGACCAGGTAGTCCAGTAGCCCCGTCCGGCGCACGGCCGACAGAACCCCTGTGGGAATGCCGAGCAGAACGGTGATCAGGATGCTGAGCGCCGCAAGCTCGAACGTGATGGGCAGCCGCTGGACGATCGTGTCGGTGACGCCCAGGCCCGTGCGGATCGAGCGCCCGAGATCGCCGCGAATCGCCAGCGACGACCAATGGACGTATTGCACGGGAAGCGGCTGATCCAGGCCGTACTTTCGGCGGATATGCGCGTTGACGGCCGGGTCGTTCCCCTCACCCGACAGCGCGATCGCCGGGTCGCCGGGCAGACTCCGCGCGCCAGCAAACACGATCACGCTCGCCAGCGCCAACGCCAGGAGCGACTCCCAGAGCCGGCGCAGGATGAAGAACAACTATCGTGTCTCGCGGTGTGAGGTGTGCTTCCGGCACCACTTGCAGAATTTCGCCATCTCGAGCCGGTCAGGATCGTTCTTTTTGTTCTTGGTTGTCGTGTAGTTCCGCCGCTTGCACTCGGAGCAGGCAAGCGTCACGATGTCTCGCGGCATGGCCTACGTCTCCACCTTGACGACGACGCCGGCGCCGACCGTCCGGCCGCCTTCCCGGATCGCAAACCGCAGCCCCTCTTCCAACGCCACCGGCGTGATCAGCTTCACCCCCATCGTGATGTTGTCCCCCGGCATC
>JBQTJG010000024.1:0-3847 GCA_052387355.1 Armatimonadota bacterium
TGTCTTGGCTCCGAAATCGACTGGACACGTCCGACCTGATTTTGTGAGAGCACTCACCGGCATCAGGCAACCTGTTCGGAGGTGAGCACCGTCCTGGTCGGCCAGTGCGCCCCCGCCGTCAGTTGGCGCAGCTTCTCCTGCGCCACTTTGGCCCACCCCTGCCACTTCGGCAATTCGACCGCGCGGCCATGCACGTAGACGTCCGCAGGCGTTAGCGGATCGCCCCCGCCGGGCGGCACCAACGCCCAGTGCGGCCGCACCTCATTGTACCGCTGTCGAAACTCCTCAAGCGACGCCCGCGCCTCGCTGGGGCTGGCATATAGCTTCCAGTACACCTCCTCGGTCTTGAGTGTCTGATGGAACCGTTCCAACAAGCCCAACTGTGTCGGCGTGCGGTACTGGATGCGCACGTGCGCATAGCGGCCGTCGATGTGCTGCCGGAAATACCGGGCCAGGAAACTCGAGCCGTTGTCCGTGACCAGGAACGGGGTCGTGCGGAGCGGCCCGTGCACCCGCTCGGCCTCGGCCCGCGCCGCATCGAGCGCCCGCACCACATCGCGGGCTGTGTAGCCTGGCGTGAAGTGACAGGTGAGCAGGTAGCGCGAGTAGTAGTCGATCACGGTCACCGCGTACCACCAGCCATGCCCGGGGATGTGCAGGTAGGTGACATCGGTCTGCCACAATTCGTTGGCGGCCTGCGGCAGCAGCTCACTCAAGCGCATCGCCTGATACAGCGCCGCCTCCCGCACCCGCCGTTTCTGCAGCAACCCCTCGGCCTTGAACACCTGGTACACGTGCTTGTTGCTGAGCGCCAGCCCCGCGCGCCGTGCCACCACCGCGATGCGCTTATACCCCCACCACGGATAGCGGTGCGCCAGGGCTTTGACCTCGGTGACCAGCCCCTCGGGCACCCCCGTGGGGCGGCGCCCCGGCTTCCGCGGCTCCCGCGCGGGCGTGGCATACCACACCGAGCGGGCGATGCCCAACGCGGCCAGCACCCGATGCCGCCGCACGCCAGGACTCCCCGACCACGCCTGCCTGACCATCTCGCGTAGCTCGGCGCTCAGCTCCAGCCGCCCGAGAGTTTCTTGAAGACGCGGTTGGCCACGGTCAGCTCGCCGATCATCTGGTCGCGCTCGGCGAGGTCCCCCGACAGCCGCGCGAGCGCCTTGGCCTGCGCGCCCTCCACCGCGCGCCCGTTCAAAGCGTGGGTGCCGGCGGTGATGAACTCCTCCCGCCACCGGTACAACGTCTGCTCCGAGATCCCGGCCCGCCGCGCGAGCTGCGCCACCGGTTCTTCCTTGCTCAACAACCGCAGCACCAGCTGCGCACGCTGCTCACCATTCAACTCCGACTTCTTGGGCATCCCCATCCTCCTCTGCGACACTTCAAGTATCACTCTATCTCGTGTCCAGAGAAAGCGGAGCAATACAGAAATGCGCACAACGGACTCAACCACACTTCCTGGTCGGTCTCGGAATACGATTAGCACTAACAGAAAGACGATGACGCGTCTGATGAAATTCATGGGGCCTCCCAACCCCGTGTTGCACCCTGGCCAGCGGTGGCTGCTATACTTGAAGCATGAGCGCCGATCTGCTAGCAGAAGCTCTCAGGCTGAGCCCCCAGGATCGCCTGGAATTGATTGGGGTGCTGTGGGACACCCTGTCGCAAGAAGACGTTCCTGTCACCGAGGAAGAGCGGAACCTTCTCGACGCTCGACCTGCCGACCTGGAGGCTAGCCCCAGTGATCAGAGCCCCTGGTCGGAGGTCAAGGCCCGGCTCGAGCAGCGTCGTCGTTGAGCATACCTGTTCTCCTGCGTCGGGCCGTAGAGCTCGACCTGGCAGCGATCGAAAGACTGGTATGATTCCCGCCGGGAAGGTCTGGGCACCGAATTCCGGACCGCCGTGGACGAGGTTGTCGCGGACATCTCTGCCGACCCGCTCATGTACCCGGAGCGTTACGGCGCAAACCGGCGGGCGCTCCTGCGACGATTTCCCTACGTCCTCATGCATCCCCAGGCAGCACATCGCAGTTCGATGGTCCGGCCACTTGAAAGGGGTTCAGGCATATGGCGAACACACAGAAGCTCATCCCATCGCTCTGGTTCGACAAGGAGACCGAGGAGGCGGTCGGCTTCTACATCTCCGTCTTCAACGGCTCGCCGCATAGTCGCGGCGATTCCAAGATCATCAGCATCACTCGGTACGAGCGCGGTATGGAAGTCCCCGGAGCCGACAGCATGGTCGGTAAGGTCCTCACCGCCATCTTCGAACTCAACGGCCAGAGATTCATGGCCTTGGATGGCGGTCCGGTCTTCAAGTTCAATGAAGCTATCTCGTTCTATGTGGAGTGCGAAGGCCAAGCTGAGGTCGACTATTTCTGGAAGAAGCTGTCCGCGGTTCCAGAGTCCGAGCAATGCGGCTGGCTCAAGGACAAGTTCGGGCTCTCCTGGCAAATCATCCCGAAGCAAATGGGCCAGTTGCTGGCTGCCCCAGACAGGAAGAAAGCCTTAGCCGCCACCAACGCCATGCTCAAGATGAAGAAGATCGTCATCGCGGATCTTCAGAAGGCCTTCAACGACGCATAGGAGTCTTGTGCATATGGAGCCTTGACTCACCTGGTGGTATCCACTTCCAGCTCATCCACCCCCTGGTCCGGAACAACGCCTGCCCACGCGAGCAGCAAGCGCGCGCGTGGGCGGCCAGCGCCCCGTTCAATGTGCCCTTTGATGCGGTGAGCAGGAGGAGTCTCGTAGTGACCCCCTACGCCCGTGCGACCCCCGCTTGACACGGTATGATGTATCTGTGTTATATTGATGATGATCAATTGACATCGCCATGACCCAGACAGCGCCAACCAAGAGTATATGCTCGCAGTGCGGCCAGAGAGACCATGCGGACGCTGTAGACCATGCCGCGGTCGAAAGCACCGGTGCGCTGCTCGCGGCGCTTGGCGACCCCGTGCGCCTGGGGATCGTCAGCCTATTGTCAAAGCACGATCGTCTCTGTGTGTGCGATATCTCCGAGGCATTTCCGGTCGGGCAGCCGACCATCTCACATCACCTCCGGATTCTGCGGGAGGCGGATCTGGTGGATGTCGTCCGGCAGGGGCACTGGGCGTACTATGGTCTGCGGCGAGAGGTCCTGAAGCAGGCTGCCCAAGACCTGGTGCGGCTCCTATGATTCCATATTCATCGACATCCATCGAAACGTCTGCCCTGATGATCACAGACGCGCGTCCTGCCGATCTCAATGAGGTCCACGCACTGTTGGAGGCCGCCGGTCTTTCCATTGAAGGCGTGGCCGAGGGCATCGCCGGCTTCCTGATCGCATGGGAAGACGGCCGCGTGGTCGCGGTGGCGGGCCTGGAAGATCACGGCATGGTGGGACTGCTCAGGTCCGTCACGGTCGCCGCCGACCGGCGTAACCGAGGACTGGCAGGAACCCTAGTGAGGACGCTCATCGACCGATCCCGCGCCCGAGGGCACGAGGCACTCTATTTGCTCACCGACACGGCTCAAGAATACTTCGCACGTTTCGGCTTCGCGCGAATCGAGCGGGCAGCGGTGCGTCCAGCGCTGCTTGGCTCACAGCAGTTCCGAAGCGAGACGTGCGAGTCTTCGGCGGTGATGGTGCTGGAGTTCGCTGGGAGAAATGGGTTCGATCAACACCCGAGTGGTGAGGAGGATTGACGATGGACGAGCAGGCTATTCGGATCGCGGTGCGGGAGCGCTACGCGCGCGCAGCGACCACGGGAACCTCGTGTTGCGATGTGTCTGGATCGAGCGCGGGCGAGGCGGAATCATGCAGCACTGGGGCGGTTTCTTGCTGCTCGGCGTCCCCG
>JBQTJG010000025.1:0-1511 GCA_052387355.1 Armatimonadota bacterium
CACATCGCGAGTGTGCCCTGGGTGCGTGTACAGCCAGTGCTGGAACGCGTCGATCGTCGCCACCCAGGGGAAGATCAGCACAATGCGTTCGAGCAAATCGCGGTATGAGCGCTGCGCATCTGCCGGCGCGCGGTAGAATATGTTCAGGTGAGGACTGGCAAGCAGCTCCATTCCCATCGACGCGACCTCACAAAACTCCGTCGGAGACTCTCGATAGTCGACAATGGGATCGCGGCGCGCCGCAAACATGTGAAACGCGTGCCCGCCCTCATGAAGCAGCGTCCGTAGGTCCGCATCCATTCCGACGGCGTTCATGAAGATGAACGGCACACGCTGTTCTTGCATGGTGCTCTGGTAGCCTCCGGGCGCCTTGCCCTTGCGGCTCTCGAGATCCAGCAGCAAGCGGTCGCGCATGAAGTGGAACTGCCGCCCGAAGTCAGGATCCACGCGGGCGAAGATCTCCTCGACGCCTCTCGCCAACTGATCCGCGGTCTCGAATGGCCGCAGGGGCGGCCGTCCCAGGGGATCGACATCGAGATCCCAGGGGC
The DNA here is from genome assembly GCA_052387355.1 of Armatimonadota bacterium. Classification (GTDB taxonomy): domain Bacteria; phylum Sysuimicrobiota; class Sysuimicrobiia; order Sysuimicrobiales; family Humicultoraceae; genus JBQTJG01. The sequence goes on from JBQTJG010000025.1 coordinate 549, forward strand.
GCAGCGTCTCGACGCCAAGCGCCCGCTTTCGTTCGGCATGCAGCCGGCGCACCAACGGGAGCACCGCCTGCTCAACGGCCTCATGAAACCTCAGACAGTCCTGTGGGGTGTAGTCGAAGCGCTCTCGCAACCGGAAGGCGAACGCCCGGTAGTCGGCAAACCCTGCGTTGCGCGCGATCTGCTCGCGCAATGCCAGCAGCTCGTCGAAGATGTCATCCAGACGCTCACGGTCCTGGAGCCGGCGCCGGGCCACGAGCTCCCAGGCGTCCCGCCGGATCGACCGATCGGTCTCCTCAAGATAGCGGGCCATCTGCGGCACCGTGTGTTCCTGGCCGCGAAAGACGATGGTCATCGCACCGGTAATCTTCTGGTACTGCTGCTTCAGTTTCGCCTCGTCGGTCTCGAGCGGCACGTTTTCGGGCCGAAAGAGGGTCACACGGTTCTCGATTAACCGGTCGAGGACGGCGTATCGTGAGGACAGACCTGCGCGGTGAGGCGAGCGGAGGTAGGCTTCCTCGAGGGCATGGGCGAGCGGCTTGATCCTGGGCGCGATCTGCTCGACAAAGGACAAATAGGCCTGCTCGCGCGCCGGGTCATCGGTCTGGCACGTCATCGCGACATACCGCCGGGTCCGCTCTTCGTCAAGAGCAGCGATCAGCTCGCTCGCCGCCTCAAGCCACCGCGCCAGCGCGTCAGCCGACTCGGGCCGGTCGTCGAGCAGGCGCTGGAAGAGCGGTTCGATCTGGACCAGGTCGCCCATGTCGGCGTCGGCCGGCATGAACCTCCGCGGAAACCTCTCGTCAAGATCAACCGCCACGGCCATGCTGTTCCCCCCTCAATCCACTTTCACCACTTTGAGAAAGTTGGTGGTTCCGGGCCGGCCGATCGGCACGCCGGCGGTGACCACCACCTGATCGCCGGGCCGAGCGACCCCCAGCTCGACCGCCGACCGCACGCCGCGCG
>JBQTJG010000026.1:0-2305 GCA_052387355.1 Armatimonadota bacterium
TTGCACCCTAAGTTCTTCCACCGCCTGGCCCCAGTCCGCCACTCCGTGCACGTAGAGCAGTCGTCTGGCCGATTGAATGAATATGGCCACCACTGCGTGGAGCGCCGCACCCTCCATCATCGCGTCGTTTGGGCGCACGGAGACGTGCTGGACGCGACGGAGGTAAAGGTCCCGGTTGGGGGGACAATAGCGGTTGACCACCTCATAGTTCGCCAGAGTCACGTCAAATGGCGGTTTCAGGGGTGGCTCGTACCAGTGCCAGCCGCGCAGATGTTCCTCGACGCGCATGGCGCGGGACTCGGGGAGCAGTTCCTTGATCAACCGTTTCCTGTCGGCGTCGGTCGGCCAGTACATCCCGTGACTCACCAAATGTCGTTGCAAAACCGACGGTATTCGCAGTCGGTACACTTACCCAGGTTCGCTGGCGGCGCCGGCAGGCGCTCCGAGGCCAGCACGCGCCTCATTTCGGCCAACGTCCTGAGGACGTGGCGGCGCATGTTGGGGGTGATGGCGTACTCGATGACCTCCTTGGCAGGAATGAGATGGATGTAGCCCCGACGCACAATGCAGTCAAAGTGTTCCTCGACAAGCAACGCGTAAGCCACCAGTTGGTACTTGTGATTGAGTCCGGGCGGATCGACCGAGTCCTTGAACTCTACAGGGATGACCTCCCTCGGCGCGCGGATGAGCATGTCGAGCGTGCCGGTCAGGCCCAGCCGGTCTGACCTGAGCGGCACATGGAACTCGCGCTCCCCCTCCAGCAGCTCGAACTCGGCGAGCGTACGGCGGCGCTCCAGCCGGTCGGTCCGGGCATGCGCCTCTTTCCCGAATGTCATCTTGGCCGTCGGGACTGCCGGTGCCCTGGTCACGTAGCGGTGAAACGGAATCCGCGCACAATAGAGGAACTGCTTGATGTCGCTCACCGTGAGCTCAAGCCTGCTCGTCGGCGCGGCCATTGCCGGTCCCCCTCGGCCCCCACGGCCGGTCCGGATCGGGATTGTCGATCTCGAGTTTGAGCGGCAGTTCCTTCTGGCCTATCGGATACAGGCGGATGTTCCCGGGATGCTGGCCCAGCACACGGCGGAGTCTCAGGTACAGCTCTCGCCGCCGGTTGGTGTTCACACTGCCGATGAACGCGCTGTACTGGATGCGCGCCAGCCCGGCATCCAGGCACGCCGTGGCGGCGCGCTGGCGGACCCGGTCATCGGGGATGTCGTAGATGACCAGTGTCACCATGATGCGACGAATGGATCATATCGGTTCTCGCGCCGGACAAACGACGCGATCGCGCGGGCCTGTCGCTGAATAATCGTGCGAAGACGATGCTTCTTCCCCTCATAGCGTTCCAGGCCGTCCAGGCGCTCCAGCACCTTTGTGGCGACCGTGCGGCGGGTCTCATCGGACAGGCGGCCGTCTTCGACCTCCAGTTTGGTCTTCAGGTTCAGGAGACCGAAGACAATCCGATCGGCGACCGGCTGGCGGAACTCCTCGATGAGATCCATTACCAGCGAGGGCCGTCCCGACCGGTCGGTGTGGAGGAACCCGGCATACGGATCCAGACCGGCCAGGACAAGGGCCGACTCGATCTGCGTGTACAGGACGCCGTAACCGTAGTTCAGACACGAGTTGACCAGATCGTCGGCGCCCCGCTTCTCGCGTGTCTCGAAGTCGATGCCCTCGGGCAGGGTCGTTCGAAGGCAGTCCCAATAGAGGATGGCCGCGCGCGCCTCGAGGTTCAGCAGCACCGGGCGGATGGCGTCGAGTCCATCACCTTCAGCTTCATCCACCGCACGGTCGAACTCCAGGAGCTGCCGGGCGGTGTCGTCGAGTTTGCGGTACACCTCGGTCTGCCGGGTCTTGCGGTATTTCCCTTGATATCGTAGGAAAGTGGCCTGGTTGCGGATCTTCCCTCGCGCAAACGTCTTGGCCAGGTGGATGCCGCGCTCATCGGTGTACGCTAGGAGCTGCTCGCGCCGGGTGGCGACCGTACCGATCAGCCCGGACGAGAGCACCGTCGCATACGGCCGCCCCGACGACGACAGGAAGTAGAGGGGAATCCCCCGATCGGCGCACTCCTTCACCACGCCCGCGGACAGCGACACGCCCGAACTGGCCACGATGACCTGCTGAATCTTGAAGAGAGGAACTTCTTGCAGCGTCTCGCCACCCTTGCGGACCACCAGGCGCTCGCTTTTCTTGCCCAGGAAGAGGCCGAAGTCGGACAGGATGAGGTCGATCTTGTCCGAACTGAGCGATCGGATTCCTGAATCGGGCTCCTGGCCACGGGCCATCCCCCCGGCTTGAT
>JBQTJG010000027.1:0-4255 GCA_052387355.1 Armatimonadota bacterium
TGACCGTGACGCCACCACCGCCACCGCCGCCCTCGCCACCGCCAGAACCAGCCCCCTCCGTGCTCTCAGCCGTTCCCCGGCCCATGCCGAGACCAAACATGTAGCGCACTCTGGCCACCGGGACGATTGTCCGACCCTCTACGTGCATGGGCTCGCCGAAGACAGTCTTGACCGTAGCCTTTTCGTGCATCTGGCCGATCCGGTTCAGCAGCTCTTCTACCGTCACTTGCCCGTTCTTCGGCATGCTGATCGCCTCCTCAGGATACTGGCGTCCCTCTGTCGTCACCGGAGCGGCAATGACGGTTCGGACGAGACGGACGAGTGGTGCATGGTGAAGACGATCGCTTAGAAGACCCGGTCGCTGCCGCCGGTATCGCTCTCTCGCCGCGCGGCGGCCGGTACCACCTGCGCGATCCCATCAGGAATCGTCTCGCCGATGCCGAGTTCCTTGAGCGCATCGCCGACCGCCGCAAGCGTGGCCAGCGAAGCCTCGCTGTAGTTCCGGCTGATGCAGACCCCTGACGCCCCACCCTCGTAGGCCGCGCGCACCGCGGCCCGCACGCTCTCCGGCGTGATCGCCTTGCTGTCATTGCCCACGCCCTGGACGCCGATACCCAGGCCCGGATAGACCGGCTTGCCGGTGCGCTCAACCGTCCGCCGCGTTTCTTTGCGGACGTATGCCGGACTGAACCCGGCTTTCGGCAGGTCCGCCCACGGAGCCTCGTCGAGCTGCAGGATCTTGTACAGGAACGGCGTCGCCTCGGCCGGCTCGAGGTCTCCCAGGAATGTCTTGGTATATGATGTCACGATGCGGTTAAACCGGTACCCGGCCACGTCGTTGTAGAGCACCGGCTTCACCCAGTCGGCGCAGTGGGCGAGGTCGCGCAGATCGTATTGAGCGCGCAGAAACGGGTGGAAGGTATTGATCAACTGCCAGATGTGGATACCGACTTCCTTTTGCGGATCGAGCCACTTCACCGTGCCGTAGATCTCGCGGTAGAGGCTCTTGTGGTTGTCCACCCAGAGCTTCTCCCACTTCAAAACCTCCGGATGCTCCTGGAGCACCCTGAAGAACTCGACGAAGTGCCCGTCGTCGAGCTGCCGGGCGCGCGCTCGACGGAAGTAGTCATCGAACGCGAGATACCCCTCGCGGGCCCGCTCAGCGTCGATGCCCCGTTCGTGCGCCAGCCGGCGGCAGTGCGGGCAAAAGCATGTCGGGGCGTCACCCTCGGCCATGTTCCAGAGCGGGCTGCGCCGCTCGATGCCCCAGCAGATGCCGTCGACAGGATATGAGCGGATGAGATCTTCGTAATAGGACAGCACCCACGCGCGATAGTCAGGGTTTACCAGGCACGGACGCGCGGCCTTGCGGCCCCAGGCGTCGATCTCAAGCAGGTGGATGAAGTTGTGGACCCACAGCGGTTTGATCTCGGCCCCGGCGGTCTCGCAGTAGTACGGATAGACCTTGATCCCGCGCTTCCGTGTTTCCGGCAGGATGAGCTCGAGGAAGTCCACGCCCTGGTAGAGCGGATCGGGTGCAGCGAACTCTTTGATGGTGGAGGCGGCGTAGTACTGCGGGTGGATGCGCGTCATCGCGCCGCCCTGGAGATGATCGGGCTCGGCCTTCCCATGGTCGGGGTACCAATCCAGTCCCCGGCCGGCGTTGCCGCGGCTCCACGACAGCGTGGAAGGCAACAGCGCGTTGACGTGCGCCTTCTCCTGGAGGAAGTCCAGGACGGGCGCCGCGCCTTCATCTACGACGCTCACCAGCCCGATCTGAATTCCCACCCAGTTCCGCCGTTGCGCCATGATCGATCCTCCTGTGATCTCGACTCTGTGTGCCAGGACTACAGTCCGCTCACCACCGCGCCCTGGTCGACCATGAGCCGGCCACCCAGGAACACCTTGTCCACGCGCCGCAAGTCTTGGAGATCCTCGAAGGGATTGCCGTTCACGACGACCAGGTCCGCGAGTTTGCCGGCCTCGATCGTCCCAAGGCGATCGGCGAGCCCCATCATCTCGGCGCTGCGCCGGGTGGCGACCGTCAGGACCTCTTCGACGGTCTGGAAGACGCCGAACTCGATCAGGGCTTCCATCTCGGAGACCACGTTGTCGTGTGGCACGACGGGACTCCCCGCGTCCGTGCCGAAGGCGAGGTTGGCGCCCGCCTTACGCAGGCGCGCCACCCCAAGCAGCCGAACGGGGTTGGCCAGGGTGGTGCGCCGCCGCTCCACATCCTCCGGCCGCATCCCCCAGTCGAGCCCCTGTCGCGCCTGCATCGTGAGCGGGGAGAACGTCGGGGTGACCCAGATGCCGCGCTCGACGATCAGTTGCTCGACCTCGGGCGAGTAGTCGCCGCCGTGCTCGATACCGTCGTACCCTGCGAGCGCGCAGGCCTTCGCACCCGCTGAGAACGTAGCGTCGGCGGTGACCTTCAACCCGTGCGTGTGCGCTTCCTCGGCGGCCGCCTGCAGTTCCGCGTCGGTGTACGCCCGCGCCACGCGACCGCCCGCCATGACCTTGATCCAGTCAGCGCCGGCCTTGATCTGCTCGCGCGCCGCGCGCCGTACCTCATCCGGGCCATCGGCTTCCCTCGCGCACCACCAGGTGTGCCCGCCGGTGCAGCAGATCGCCGCGCCGGCGGCGTAGACGCGCGGGCCTGCGACACGTCCCGCGCGCAGCATCGCTTTGGCCGCCAGCGCGGTGTGGTGGACTCCGAGATCACGGATCGTTGTCACACCGGCTTCCAGGCACGCGCGTAGGTTGCGCGCCACCCGAATGCCGGCCTGCACAGGCTCGCGCGCCGCGGCCACCGACAGCGCCTCCAAGTCACCATAGCCGTCCCATCCGAGATGCGCGTGGCAGTTGAAGAGACCGGGAATCAGCGTCTTGCCCGAAAGGTCGACGACGGTGTCACCGTCACGGGCGGGGCGGGCGTTCCCAGTCCCGATGCTCTCGATACGCTCGCCGTCGATGACGACCGTCGCGTCCCTTCGGACGCCCCGGACGCCGCCATCGAAGACGCGAGCAGTGCGCAGGATCGTTCCCATGTTTCTTATCCAGCCTTGCTCAGAGTTCGGTATACTTGCAGGATTCCTGCACATCCGCCGAAGTGTTGCCAGTGCAGTAGTGGAGGAGGGATAACGATGACCGCACGCATCGGCACGATGGCTTCGCGCAGACTGGCGACGCTGCTGGCTGTAGGGTTGGCTCTGATGATGGTCCCCGGACTGGCCGTGGGAGGACCGTCGGCGGCGACGTCGGGCGGGTCGATCACCTACGCGACGAACCGCGAGCCCGATATGCTCGACGTCAACGTCGGTTCGTCACGCTACGATCGCTGGGTGACGGCCAACATCTACGATCAGCTCCTGGCGATGGATCGGTCCGGCAAGATCCAGCCGTGGCTGGCCGAGAGCTGGCAGGTCTCCGGCGACGGCCGAGTGTACACGATCAAGCTGCGCAAGGGCGTGGAGTTTCACGACGGCACCCCATTCAACGCGCAGGCGGTCAAGTTCAACTTCGACCGCATCGTGGCCCCGGATACGAAGAGCACGAGCGCGATCGGGCTCTTGGGTGAGTACGATCGGACCGAGGTCGTTGACGCGAACACTGTGCGCGTGACCTTCAAGCGGCCGCATCCTGGGTTCCTGCCGAACCTGACCGACGTCACCCTGGGGATCCAATCGCCCGCCGCGATGCAGAAGTTTGGCGCCGACTATGTGCGCAATCCCGTAGGCACCGGGCCGTTCATGTTCAAAGAGTGGAATCGCCGCGACCGGATCGTGCTCATCCGCAACCCCAAGTACAACTGGGGCCCGCCCTGGGCAAAGCACACCGGGGCGGCCTACCTGGACCAGGTCACGTACCGCATGATTCCAGAAGACGGCTCCCGAGTGGCGGCGCTCGAGGCCGGGCAGCTCGACGGCATCGGTCGGGTGCCGCCTCAGAACGCCGCGCAGCTGCGGATCGACAAGCGCTGGACTATCGTGAACTCGGTGCTCCCAGGGACCGGGGTCATGCTCGTCGTCAACGGCCGGCGGCCGCCGACCGACGACATCGCGATGCGGAAGGCGCTCGAGCACATGATGGATGTCGACGAGGCGGCGCGGATCGCCTACTTCTCACAGTGGTTCCCACACCGCGGGTCGCTGCTGTCGACGCCGAATCCCTACTTTCTGAACACGGGCAAGATGTATCCCTTCAACCCGCAAAAGGCCGAGCAGCTCCTTGAGGAAGGCGGATGGCGCCGCGG
>JBQTJG010000028.1:0-5039 GCA_052387355.1 Armatimonadota bacterium
TGAGGCGCCTGGCTACAAGATGGTTCGAGCGGCCTTGATCGCCGGTCGGGTGCCCCCGTCCATTCTGGGGCCCGGCGAAACTGCAGGCGCGTGCCTCCTGGCCGCGATCGCAACCGATCCCCAGATCGGCCCGGGGCCGGCCCTCGTCATCGCGGCGACCCAAGAGTCGGCTTCCCGACTGGCCGACGATCTCAGGTCCGCGCTATCCGGGACGGGAGTAGAGATCCAGCACTATTCCGAAGCCTCAACGATACCCGAGCGGCTGCGTGTGCTCGACGCCCTGTCCGGGACCAGACCGGTGATGATTGTCGCGCCTGTGTCCGCCTGTCTCGTGCCCCTGATCACCCCACAGGATCTGCTGGCGGCCACCCGCCTCGTCCAACCCGGCCAGACCGTACCGCGAGATCAGCTTGTCAACGATTTGACGAAGGGCGGGTACGAACGCGTCGGCCTAGTCGCCAATCCGGGCGAATTCGCCGTGCGCGGCGGGATTGTAGACCTGTTCCCCCCTGACGCACCGAATCCGATCCGGCTCGAGCTCTGGGGCGATGAACTCGACACGATCCGCGGTCTCGATCCGCTATCGCAGCGCAGCCTCGAGATGCTGCCGCACGCCACGATCCGGCCCGCGGGTCTGCAGCCGCGCGATGGTGCGCGGAATGACGATGGTGTGCCGATCACGGCCTATCTTCGGCCGGCGGGACTGCTCGCGCTGATCGAAGCGGCGGAAGCCGAAACCGCGGCGCGCGGACTGGCCGATCGGGCTGAGCGAACAGGCGGCCCTGCGCGGCTGTCGTGGTCGCGCGTCGTGGACTCCGCGCGGGAAGCGCGCCATCTGGCGATCGCTGCGGCGAGACCCCCTGAAGGACAGTGGCAAGAGTTCCGATCGCCAACGGCGGGCATCGAGGCCCATGGCGGGCAGACGCACCTGCTGGCGCAAATGCTGACCAACCTGGCCTCTGAGGGTCTGCGGGTCGTTGTGGCGTCGTCTCAGGCAGCGCGTCTTGCCGGCATTCTCAGGGATGCCGGCGTTGAGATTGCTCTCGCAGAGCGTCTCGATGCGCCCCCCACGCCAGGCCGGATCATTGCGGTCCCGGTTTCCCTCGTGCGGGGATTTCGACTCGATGCGGCGGGTCTGGCCGTCGTCACCGACGCCGAAGTGGTCGGCTGGCGGCGACGCCGGCCGCGCATGCGGTTCCTCCGTGAGGGCGAGCGACTCTCGTCGTGGGCCGATCTCACCCCGGGCGATTTGGTCGTCCACCTCCATCACGGGATTGGCCGCTACCGGGGGCTCGTGCGCCTCACCATGAACGGCGAAGAGCGGGAGTATCTCCATCTCGAGTACGCGCAGGAAGACCGCCTGTATGTCCCCACCGAGCAAATCGCGCTGGTCCAGCGCTACATCGGCGCCGAGGGCGAGCAACCGAAGATCCATCGTCTGGGCGGGGCCGATTGGGATCGCGAGAAGCGCAGGGTCAAGGAAGTGGCGCGCGAGATGGCGGCGGCCCTGCTCTCGCTTTATGCGGCGCGTGCATCGAGCCCGGGCTATGCATTCGCCCCGGACACGCCGTGGCAGCGCGAGATGGAGGCGTCGTTTCCCTACCAGGAGACGCCGCACCAGCGTCTCGCGATCGAGGAAGTCAAGCGCGACATGGAGTCCCCCAAACCGATGGATCGGCTCGTCGCGGGCGACGTGGGCTACGGGAAGACCGAGGTGGCGCTGCGCGCGGCGTTCAAGGCGGTGATGGACGGTAAGCAGGTGGCGGTTGTCGTCCCGACGACAGTGCTGGCCCAGCAGCACTTCAACGTCTTCAGCGAACGGTTCGCGCGATTCCCGGTGACCGTCGAGCTGCTCAGCCGGTTTCGCTCGACGCCAGAACAGAAGGCGGTGCTGGCCAGCGCGGCGGCGGGTCAGGTTGACGTCCTGATCGGCACGCACAGGATCCTGGGCAAGGATGTGAAGTTCCGTGACCTCGGACTGGTCGTCATCGACGAGGAGCAGCGGTTCGGTGTCGCGCACAAGGAGCACCTCAAGGCCCTGCGCAAGACCGTCGACGTCCTCACGCTGACCGCAACACCCATCCCGCGGACGCTCCACATGTCGCTGGCGGGGCTGCGCGATTTGACGGTCATGGAGACGCCGCCTGAGGCCCGGCTGCCGATCCATACTGAGATCCGGCCGGCGGATGATGATCTGACTCGGGCGGTCATCCTGAGGGAACACGCGCGGGGCGGGCAGGTCTACGTCGTGCACAACCGGGTCGAATCCATCGAGCGCGCCGCACGGCGTATCCGTCACCTGGTCCCCGAGGTGCGCGTTGGCGTGGCGCACGGGCAGATGCTGGAGGACCGCCTGGAGTCGGTCATGCTGGATTTCCTCGGCGGCCGCATCGACGTGCTCGTGTGCACGACGATCGTGGAGATCGGACTGGATATTCCCCAGGTCAACACCATCCTCATTGAGGACGCGCATCTGATGGGACTGGCGCAGCTCTATCAACTCCGAGGTCGGGTGGGCCGGGCAGATCGGCAGGCGTACTGCTACCTCCTCTTTCCTCCGGTGGCCAAACTCACTCCGGAAGCCGAGGAACGTCTCCGGGCGATGGCGGAATTCGTGGAGCTGGGATCAGGAATGGCGCTGGCGATGCGCGATCTGGAGATTCGTGGCACCGGCAACATCCTTGGACCGGAGCAGCACGGCCACGTCGCCGCGGTGGGGTTCGATCTCTACTGCCGGCTGCTGGACGAGGCCATCCGCGAGGCGCGGGGCGAGATCATCGAAGAACAGCGCGATCCGGCCATGGAGCTCGGCGTGAACGCATTGCTGCCGGCGGCGTATATCCCGGATGAGCACGAACGGATGTCGGGCTACCGCCGCTTGGCTGCGGCGCGCACCGTGGAGGAGGTCGAGGCCATCGCGGTCGATCTGACTGAGCAGTTCGGTCCCCCGCCGCCTGAAGCCCGCGCGCTGCTCGACGTGGTGCGGTTGAGGACTGTGGCGCGGAACGCAGGCGTGATGTCGATTACCCGTCAGAACGGCCACTTCGTGGTTCGGTTCGGCGAGGGGACGACGTTCGATGACAGGACGCAGCGGCAGCTCCGCCGCCTGCTAGGCGGGCGCGCGCAGGTGACCGCGGCCGGATTGATGGTGCGGGCCTCTGGCGAGAGCTTCGCCGATCAGGCCACCGCCCTGGGCGAGACGCTGGCGCTGGTGGGCAGCCTCTCAGCGCACGCCACCACCGGACCTGACATCAAGGAGTCGCCGAGCCGCGCGGGCTAGCCGAGCGGCGCGGGGTAGCCGCGCCAGGCGGGCTGCGGTATGCTGGACGCGTTCCAAAAAGGGGAGGGAATGGTTAAATGAAGATGCGAAAAGCGCTCCTGGCCGCGGGGATCGTCGTGGTCCTCGTGGCGATCGGCGCAGGCGCGTGGGCCCTGACAGGCAGCGCCAAACGCGGCACCGCCGTCGCCGCGACGGTGAACGGCGATCCGATCTACTGGTCTCAGGTCGATACGGAAGTCACTCGCACGGCGGCCCAGTTCGGTATTGATCCCAAGAGCCCTGAGTTCGAGAAGCAGCGGGCCGACATCACGAAGGCCGTGATTGATCAACTCATCGGCACGCGGATCGTCATGCAGGAAGCCCGGAAGCGGAACCTCGTCGCCCGTGATAAAGAGGTGGACGAGCAATTGGCGGGCATCAGGCAACGGTTCCCCTCCGAGACCGAGTTCAACACCGCGATGGCGCGCAACGGCTTCACGCTCGCCTCGCTGCGCGATGTCATCAGGATCAACCTGACCCAGCGCCGGGTGGCTGAAGCGGTGGCGACGGGCACGGTCAGCGAGGAAGAGATGCGCAAGCGTTTCGACAGCAACCGCGCCCAGTACAACAAACCCGCGCAGATCAAGGTCAGTCACATCCTCTTCCGGGTGGCCGAGAAGGGCCAGGAGGCTGTGGCTCAAGCGAAGGCCAGAATCGTCCAGGCAAAGCTGGCCGATGGCGGCAAGTTCGAGGATCTGGCAAAGCAGTACTCCGATGATCCGGGAAGCGTCGAACGCGGGGGTGATCTGGGCTTCGTGAGCAAGGGGACCTTGGTCAAGGAGTTCGAGGAAACGGCCTGGGCGCTGAAGCCCGGAGAGACGAGTGGGGTGGTCAAGACTCAATACGGCCTTCATATCATCCGGGTCCATGAAGTCAAGGAAGCGGAGAAGGCCGACTACGATAAGGTCAAGGATCAGATCCGCGAGCAGTTGCTCGGCGCGAAGCGGGAAAAGGCCTTCGAGGCCTGGATCGAAGCGCAGCGTAAGGTCGCCAAGATCGAGCGCTTCGAACGCCAATAGAGATGCGCCACCCGGGTGGTCGCGCAGCAGGGGTGCGCGCCCGTCTTGGGCACGTCCGCTCGGGACGCCGTCATGCAGTTCGATTTTGAAGATCTCGTCGCGGTGATGGCCCGTCTACGGGATCCAGGGGGTTGCCCGTGGGACCGCGAGCAGACGCACGCCACGCTCGCTCCGTATCTCCTTGAAGAGGCCCACGAGGTGCTGGAGGCGATCTCTCGGGGAGATCAGGCAACGCTGCGCGGCGAGCTGGGCGACCTCCTACTTCAAGTGGTGTTTCACGCGCAGATGGCGCGAGAGGCCGGCGGTTTTGACGCCGGCGACGTCATCGACGGACTGGTGCGGAAGCTCATCGACCGGCACCCTCACGTGTTCGGGAACGTGCGGCTAGACACGGCGGGCGAGGTCCTGGCGCAGTGGCACGAAATCAAGCGCCGCGAGACGCCCGAACGCGGGCCGTTCGACGGTGTTCCGAAATCTCTCCCGGCGCTGGCGCGGGCGCAGAAACTGCTTGGTCGGGCTGCAGACACCGATGCGCCCGCGCGCGTCCGATTAGACCCTGCCCAGGCGCTGGCGGCCCTCCGTGAACGGGTACGGAGCATGACCCCCGCGCCGGCTCGCGGCGCGGCCTCATCTCGCAGCGCTGCACCGGCCCGCGGCAAGCGCGCGACAGATTCACCCGTCGAGGGCCGCGGCCTGGGAGA
>JBQTJG010000029.1:0-3369 GCA_052387355.1 Armatimonadota bacterium
GCACGGCCGCGCGGCCATCGTCGTCCCGGACAACATCCTCTTCGAGGGCGGAGCCGGCGACACCGTCCGCCGCCGGCTGCTCCAAGAGTGCGATGCGCACACGCTGCTTCGCCTTCCCACCGGCATCTTCTACGCCCAGGGCGTCAAGGCCAACGTCCTCTTTTTCGATCGAAAGCCGGCCAGTCAGACTCCCTGGACCAAGACCCTGTGGATCTACGACCTGCGGACAAACAAGCACTTCACCCTGAAGACCAATCCCTTGACCAGGACTGATCTGGATGACTTCGTAGCCTGCTACAGTCCAGAGAATCGCCACGACCGGAAGGAGTCCGAGCGCTTTCGTCCCTTTACCTACGACGAGTTGATCAAACGCGACAAGGCTAACCTGGATATCTTCTGGCTTAGGGACGAGAGTGTGGAAGACTCCGCCAGCCTGCCACCGCCCGAGGTCCTGGCTGAGGAAATCGTCGAAGACCTGCGCGCAGCTCTTGAGCAGTTCGAGGAGATCGGGGCAGACCTTGGGATAGGCGAGCCCGCTCGGGTCGCAGAGCACTTACCGTAAGCGAGGAGGAGCCATGGCTGTCGCGGTTGATCCCGTCACCTTCCAAATCATCCGACACAAGCTCTACCAGGTCATCGACGAGGCCATCATCGCGCTCGAGAACGTGTCGGGGTCGCCGATCACCAATGAGGGGCACGACCTGATGGTCTCGCTGTACAAGGCGGACGGCGGCCTGATGGTTGGCGGGGTCGGATTCCTGCACCACCTGACCAGCGCCTCGCAGGCGGTCAAACACATCATCGCCAACTTCTCGCAGGACCCGGGCATCTACGAGGACGATGTCTATTTCTTCAACGACTCGTATACAGCCGCGCTGCATCCCCCGGACGTGTATCTGATCTCGCCGATCCACCACAATGGCCGGATCACGGGATTTGTCGCGAACTTCGTCCACGTCACCGACATCGGCGCCATCGATCCCGGCGGCTTCTCACCCAACGCCCGTGAGAGTTTCCACGAGGGCTTCCAGACCAAAGGCCTGAAGATCGTTGAGCGCGGCGCGATGCGCAAGGATGTTGTCGAAACCTTCCTCAATGTGGTACGCGACCCCGGCATGACCACGCTGGACATGAAATCCCAGATGGCGGCCAACCACGTCGCCAAGGAGCGCATGCACAAGCTCTTTCGAGACTATGGGGTTGAGGTCGTCGAGTCCGTCTCAGAAGAGCTGATTCGTCAGTCGGAGTATCTGGTTAGGGAGCGCCTGCGGGAACTGCCCGACGGCACCTGGCGCGCGCGGGAGTACATCGACATGCCCGGCGCCACCTATGAGATCGAGCTGGCCGCCATCAAGGACGGCGATACGCTCACCTACGACTTCACCGGCTCCAGTCCTCAGGCCGACCTGGGGATCAACTGCTCCTACTGGGCCACATGGGGCGGCATCTTCGCGCCCATCTTCCCCTTGCTGGCCTGGGACGTGACGTGGAACGACGGCGTCACGCGGCCGATCCGGCTCATCGCGCCGGAAGGCACCGTCGTGAACTGCCGACGCCCCGCGCCGATCTCCATCGCCACGGTGGGCGCCATTCAGATCGTGAACAACCTCTCGACCCTGGTGCTCTCCAAGATGATGGGCGCGAGCGAAAAGTACAAACACCGCGCGACCGCCGTGTGGCACGGCAGCCATGCGCATCTCGAGACGCATGGGCTCACCGCGTCAGGCGAGTTCTTTGTCGCGCCGCTCACCGACACGTTCGGCGGCGCCGCCGGCGCGCGGGCCTTCAAGGACGGTGTCGACGTCGGCGGAGAGATCCCGAACGTCGTATCGCGCTGGGCCAACGCCGAGACGCAGGAGCTGAATACGCCGCTGCTCTATCTGTACCGCCGTGTCGTGCCCGATTCCGGCGGCCCGGGAAAATATCGCGGCGGCGTCTGCCACGAGTACGCCTTCACGCCGCGCGGCACCGGGACACACCCGATGGGCGTCGTGCTCTTCGGCAAGGGCACCCGGGCGCCCATGAGCCTGGGGATCTTCGGCGGCTACCCCGGCTGCAACGTCGGCTATTCTACCTTCCGCAATGGCAACGTAGCGGATCTTCCCTACGGCCTCGACACGACCAAGGGCGCGAAGCGAGATGATCGTCAGTGGGGTACCATCGATCTGGCCACCGGTGACATCCAGTACGTCCGCTTCATGGGCGGCGGCGGCTATGGTGATCCCATCGATCGTGATCCGCAGGCGGTGCTGGAGGATGTCACCCTGGGACTGGTCAGCCGCAAGGCGGCGCGCGCGATCTATGGTGTCGTCCTCAGCGCCGGGCGCGGCAACGAGCGCCGCGGGGTGAACCGCACCGCCACTGCTCGACGCCGCAAAGAGATTCGAAAGGCGCGCGCGGGGCATCAGATCGATGAAGAGTCAAACGCCCGCAAAGATGTTCTCTCCACCGGAATGCGTATCAGCGAGTACCTGCAGCGTACTTCCGACGGCGCCACCCAGTGCACATGGTGCGGTAACAATGTCGCGCCTCCCGGGACTGATTGGAAGGAGCATGCGGTGGTGCGGCGCTTCCCGACCTCTCGATCTGGCCCTCTACGGACGGGCAGGGGCGAGTTTGTTCTCATCGAGGTGTGCTGCCCCAACTGCGGGACCCTACTCGATACCGATCTTGCGGCGGGCGACGATCCGCCGCTCCACGACCGCATCACGCGATAGCCCGAGCGCCAGTGTTAGGCAGAAAGCGGACAAGTATGGCAGGAGTTAGCCGGGGCCCCCAGTATTCCGTGGCTGCGAATATTGGTATGATCACTATATCAGTCCGGGGGAGGGATGCAGATAATGACCGAGGGAGACGAAAAGCCACGCGCAGTGCAGACCAGTTCGCGCTCGTGGTTGAGCAGACGGCTCGATCGCCGCTCAGTGCTCAAAGGGGCGTTCGCGCTGGGTGCCGGCGCTCTTCTTGAGCAGGTGCACGCTCCCCTGGTGAAGGCGGCGACAGCACCGATCCTACACGTCCAGTCGAGGATGGGTCCCCCGGTGGAAACCCTGACCGGGATCGGGCTCAACCTGGCCAACCACGTCGAGATCTGGAAGCAGATCTCCGCCGATCTCGAGGCCGTCGGTTTCAAAGTGCAGGTCCAGCCGCTGGAGCCGCTCACCTGGCTCGACCGTACGCTGCGCCAGGATTTCGGTCACCTCTCCGGCACGCTCACCGGAGGCGGCGACGACAACATCGATCCAGACCTGCTGCTGTACGACAACCTGCATTCCGACAACGCGGTACCCGGCGGGCTGAACTCGGGTGTCTATCGCCATTCGGGCTACGACCGGATGGTCGACGACCAACGGGCGCAGCTCGATCAGGCGA
>JBQTJG010000030.1:0-3131 GCA_052387355.1 Armatimonadota bacterium
GGATTCGTGTTCATCACGAACACGAGATCCCCCGCGGGTACGCCGCCGGCAGGGCGCATCTGGGCGGAAAGCTGATCGATCTCCCGGAACACGTAGAGATCGGTCAAGTTGAGGGCGCGGCCCTTCAAGTCAGTCTCTCCGTCATCGTGATCCGAGGCCACCAGCAGGCCCGGACTCACCAAAACGGCGAGGGCAAGAACGAGCGAGATGACGATTAGGAACGGCTTGCGTCTCACATGCTCACCTCCGGCAATAGTCAACTGTCAGTGCGGCACTAGTGCATCCTTCATGACGCATTCATGATAGGGGACCGCGCTCACCTCCTCTCTTGTCATCATTAGGCTATTCCGCCGGCGGCGCAGCACGACACGCCGGCCAGCTTGGGCCTGACCGCGGGAGCGATGAGTTTTTTCCTCGGCAAGGTTTCGGGCAAACATCGAAGGAACACTTCCGGCCGAGCCTGCCAGCCGGGCATCACTCCGTACGCTGGGATGCCTTTCCCTATCGCCCCACTGTTCGCACAAACCCTGCCGCCGGATTGGGGAAAGCACTGGGAATTGACCCTAGCGTAGCCTCACCCGTCTGGCCTGTCCATCTACCAAAGGGCTGAACCTGATCCCAGGCATGCGTCGTGGCCCGCTGCACGCCACGATGCGCGCGCGGTCGATTCCGGCAGGCTACCAGGGAAGACCCACGCTTCTGGTCAAAAACGCCACCGGCGGCGACGCCGCCCGGCAGGCCGCGAGAAACCCGCTCATGAAGTCCGGGGAGCAGACCTGGCGGTCCGTGAAGCGTGTCGTGGTATAGAGGTCCTTCAACTTGAGGTCTTCCGCGAAGGGGTGCTCTGGGTCGTGGCCGGCGGGAACCCGCTTGAGGGCTTCACCCTCGACCGCGATGCCGCTCTGACGTACAGGGCCGCCATTCCGCCGGGCGCTGCACGATCCGTTGCCGGACCTTACGCAGGGCCAGGATGCCAGAGACCTCCTCCACCAAACGACTTCCCCGGCTCGAGATGCAGATAGCATCGGGACCTTGACGTCCCGCTCGTAGCGCTCCCGATTGTCTTCAAACCAGGCTTTCCTGTTGTGGGCTTTCAACTCGTTGAGGAAGCGAAAGAGACCCGGGCTGAAATAGCTCACTGAGCACTCGCGTCACTTTTTCAAGATGCGGCGGACTTCACGAGATCAGTATACGCAAAGAGAGTCACTCTCTCTGGCAAATTGTGCACCACCTGTTCTTCTGGCGGGACGTAACGCCGCGCCTTGTACGCGGCGAACCGCGCCCTGACGACGCGGAAGTCCAGCAGCGCAACTGGCTGGAGCCCGCCGATGTGAGCGAGGCGGCGTGAGCCGTTACCGCGGGATGACGGCCACAGCGTCCAACTCCACGAAGAAGTCGGGCTGCGCCAACGCCGAAACCATCGCGAGCGTGATGAGGGGCGGGTTAGGTCGGCGCCCCCATACGCGCTGGAAGACCTCGAAGGCCGGCTGTAGGGGCTGCCCGTGCACCACATTGATATTCCACTTAATCATGTGCTCGAGCGTTGCGCCCGCGGCAGCCAGCGCGATCTCGAGATTCCGAAAGATCTGCCCGGCCTGTGCGCCGATGTCGCCCTTCCCGACGATCTCCCCTGACGCGCTTACCGCGTTCTGACCCCCAACATACACCGTCTTCGCCGGTCCGCTGACCGCCACGACGTTGGTAAACGCCGGGTTCCGATGAAGACCCGGCGGGTTCAAATGCTCCACTCGTCCATGCTGGCTCATGATGTTTCCTCCTTCTGTTCTCGGATACGAAACGCTTGCACTTTGGACCGGTTCCCGCACCGCTCCATCAAGCACCACCGGCGGCGGCCGGGGCGCGACGTGTCCGCAAAGATGAGAGTGCAGTTTCTGCCGGCCATTATCAAGCGGAAGCGCCCCGACGAGTTTGAGAGGCGCCTTCGCTACTTTCTGAAGATGACCGTCCAGAACAAGCGAGTTGGGATGGTCCAGTGAAGACTGCTGAAACGAGGTTCATGGTGCCGGGGACCGTCTCAGCACCCCCGAGCTCCAATCTTCCACCTCCCCATTGGAACGCGAGTACGCAAGAAGACGAAGGTCGGGTGACAGGATTCGGTACGGACGAGTATACGTCACCGGTTCAGATATACGCCACCGGCTCAGAGGGGGATTCCAAATTCCCGAAGTAGCCTACGGGCCCAGAAGGGTCGTGGCCTCGATGCTCGTGGGCTGCACGCACGGGTTGGGAAGCTGAAGGTCTGCTGAGGGACCCATGACGCGCGTCGAGCTCGGGACGTCCTACGTGGGGATTCGGAAGACACGTACCGACCTAACCTGAACGGTACCGAGGCGCATCCTTCGCACGTCTCGCACCAATTTCTGTTAGTGATGCGATGCCCTAGGCAGGAGCATCATCTGCGTGCTATGATGTTTACATGCCAAGAACAACGCTGAAGCTTGAAGAGGATGCGATAAGGGTCGCGAAGACGCATGCCGCCCGTCACCGGCTCACGCTCGGTCAGGCCATCAGCGAGCTGGTCAGGCAGGCAGTCGAGCGCCCTCTTGTGACAGAGGATCGGAATGGGCTTCGTGTAGTGCGCCTGAATCGGCGATCGCCTAAAGTCACGAAGGCACTTGTCGACCGCCTTCGCGCGGAGCTCCCGTGAAAACGGCGCTCCTCGACCTCAACATCTTGACGGCACTGCTTTGGCCGGCGCACGAGCACCACGAGGCCGCGCATCGATGGTTTAGCGCTCGTGCGAATGCCCGTTGGGCGACATGTCCCCTCACACAGCTCGGCTTCGTCCGGATTGTCTCCAACCCCGCCTTCTCACGCGACGCTCTCACCCCGGCCGAGGCGGTAGCGCTGCTCGCCGACAACCTGAAGCAACCGGCTCACGAGTTCTGGACGGAAAGCCTCCAAGTTCCCGCTGCCGTGAGAGGAATGGAGCCTGGGTTGCACGGCCACCGGCAACTCACTGATGCCTATCTCTTGGCACTGGCGGGCCGCCGCAAAGGTGTGTTGGCCACATTCGATCGCGGTTTGCGCACGCTCGCGGGCGACATGTTCGACTCCGCCCTCGAAATCGTCTCAGCGCGATAGTCATCACACGCTCTCCTGATCTATCT
>JBQTJG010000031.1:0-6817 GCA_052387355.1 Armatimonadota bacterium
CAGGTTTCGAGCGTCCTCAGCGCCCGCAACGCGCGCACCGCGTTTGATCCCAAAACCGGTTCGGCCAGCCGGTGAAACTTTTCGTCAATCTGGACATCGGTCAGCGGGTTCCGACCGTGTCCGGGCGGAAAATCCATCCGAGAAGCATGCACGCGTCCGCTCGCATCGCGCACTTCCACGATTGTCGGGATCCCACTTGGATAGGTCGCGGTCAGGTCTGCTTCTTCAACCACGCGCGTCCGCGCCATGAGGGCGTGGATGTCGCCGCGCGCAATCCGGTCCGGTGTGAATTGCCGCTCGGTGATTTCTCCATCCAGGAGCGCCGCCGCGACCAGGTAGGGCATGCTGTGGTCGGCGGTCTCGCGCGTCGCCGGCGACCACTTCTCGGGCTCGCCGCCGATGATCTCGACGGCCACCCGAAAGGTCCGGATGGTCACGCTCTCGATCGCGTCGGGCCGCAGTCCCTGAGCGCGGAGGTCGAGCGCGACGGCGATCGCCGCCTGAGAGTGGTACTCAGCCGGCCAGAACTTGATAGCTGTGTCCAGTAGCTTGAATTGTCCTGCGTCTACCTCGAGAGGTTGTCCCCCTTCGCCTTCCCATCGTTCCTGGCTGGTCTCGATCCCTTCCTCGGGGACTTCGCCTGCCATGCGCGGGATGGCAAGTGGACCGGATACCTGCGCGATGAAGCCCCGGAGTCCTTCAAAGACCGGCGCAGGTCCGGTGAACCCCTCACGAGCGAGATAGGCGGCGAACACGCCATTGCGCCCGGCGCCGCCGTACGCCGCCCCTTTCCACATCGACAGCTCGCCCACGCGCGTCTGGCGGAGGTTAATGCCTGTCGCCGCAGCGATGTTGATCGCGTGCTCTATTCCTTCCGGAGGGCATCCGAGGAGACGCGCGGCGGTGGCGGCGACGGCGATATTTCCGTACGTGGCGTGGTCCCATCCCCGGTCGCGGATGCTGCTTGCGTCGGCCATACGGCAGACGATCTCATATGCGGCGACCAGCGCCGCCAGGAGATCCTTGCCGCTGCGACCCTGGTCCTCGGCCACAGCGAGCAGCCCCGCCAGGTTGTCTGATGGGTGGAGGGCTTCCTTCGACAGGTAGGTATCGTTGTAGTCGAGGTATCGGATCAGGTAGCCGTTGACGAACGCGGCCAGGTCCGGGGACGTGCGTTCTCCGGTGCCGATGATCGTTGCGGCGCCCCCGGGCGCGAGATGCCGCATCGCCCGGCGGGCCGCGTCAGGCGCCGATTCGCGCGCCGCCGCAAGGCCGCATGCCAGCGCGTCGATGATGCGGCGCTTCGCCTCGTCGACGACTTTCTCGGGAAGTTGATCGAAGGTGAGTCTGTCAGCGTACCGGGCGAATCGCAGCGCGCGCGTCATCATTGATCTTTCTTCGGCGTGGCGTAGTGCTGCTCCCGCACCTGCCACGTCGCGAGGTCGACGAGAGCGTCGCGTTCGCTGAATCCCGCCAGGCGTGCACCCATCCCAGCCGCGGTCCCGGTCTCTCGAATCGCGGCTGCGGCCTCCTGCATCGCGCGAATCGCAGCCCGCTGCAGGTCTGAGGGCACGACCATCACACGATAGCCCATCGCGGCAAGGGTCTGGGGTGAGACCAGCGGCGTGCGCCCACCTTGAAACATGTTGACCAGCAGTGGGGCTTTCACCTCGCGGGCGATCGTCCGTAACTCGTCCTCCGATTCTGGCGCCTCCACGAAGATGAGATCGGCCCCGGCCTGAGCGTATCTGTTGCCGCGCCTGATGGCGCCGTCAAGCCCTTCGACGGCGCGCGCGTCTGTCCGGGCGATCAGCACCATGTCGGGATCGCGCCGGGCGTCCCGCGCCGCCTGCAGTTTTCCGACCATCTCGTCTTCAGAGATCAGCTCTTTCCCGGCGTAGTGCCCGCACTTCTTGGGACTGACCTGGTCTTCGAGGTGGAGCGCCGCGACACCCAGGCGCTCGAACTCCCGGACCGTCCGATAGACATTCAGCGCGTTGCCGTAGCCGGTGTCGGCATCGGCGATCACCGGGACATCCGTGGCATCGACGATCTCGCGCAGCCGGCTCAAGACCTCAGTGAAGCTCAGCAGGCCGAGATCCGGGACGCCTGTGCTGCGAGCGATCGCCCCTCCGCTGGCGTAGAGGGCGTCGAATCCGGCTACCGCCGCGATGCGTGCCGACAGCCCGTCGAATACCCCGGGCGCCGCCAGCAACTCTGCGGACCGCAGGCGGTCCCTCAGACGGCGAGCTGGATGCATGTGTATTTAGAGTACGGAACTCTGGAATGACTGGCAAGTCCCGCGGGGGTCAGGGGTCAGCTATGGTTCTTTGTTGATCGCCGCGATGAGGACCGTCGTCGTCGCTACGCTGAGCATGGCTTCCTGTGCCTCGTGGATCGTCCCTCCGAGCAGCAGCACTACGGCGGCGGCAATGACGGCCACCGTCCCAGCCTGGTGAGCGCGTGGCCAGCCGCTAAACGACGTCCACAGGCCGCACAGCCATTCAAACATGCAGGCGCCTCCTCTCGTTCTCTTATCGGATTGTGCCCAGATTGGCTCAGGTGGAGGCATGCGTCTCTCGTTGAGGAAGACCCTCGGGGACCCACGTCCCCGCTGCCGCTCCATCTGGACAGGGAAAGCCGCCGTTCGGTATCGTGGGATCACGATCCTGATGGTTGGACGGGAAGCGTCCGCGTGGCCACGTCAATCGAATCTCCATACCTTTCCGCCAGTGGACGCGCCTGGCGCACGCTGGCTCGTGACCGGTTCGCGCTGGCCGGCGGCCTCGGGGTGCTGCTCTTCATCGTGCTGGCGCTGCTCGCGCCTCTGGTGGCGCCCTACAATCCGAACTATCAGCACCCGCAGGGTCTCTCACGCGTTGGCGCTCCGGCGGGACCGGGTCCGTCATTCGCCCTAGGCACGGATCTGCTGGGACGCGACCTGTTGAGCCGGGTCATCTGGGGCACCAGAGTTTCACTCGCGGTCGGCGTGATCTCGACAGTGATCGCGCTCGGCGTTGCGCTGGCTATCGGCCTGACGGCGGGATATTTCGGCGGCGGGACGCGCACGGCGCTCCTGTGGGTGATCAACGCCGTGCTGAGCTTCCCCAGCCTGCTGCTGATGCTGGCTCTGGTCAGCGTGCTGCCCCGCGGTATCTGGGTCGTCGTCTTCGTCCTATCCGTCTTTGCGTGGGCATATCCCGCCCGGGTGATCTACGGCGAGGTCCTGTCGGTCACGCAGCGGGAATTCATTGACGCCGCCCATGCGATCGGCGCAAGCCACTTCCGCATCCTGGTGGCGCACGTGTTGCCGCAACTCGTCCCGCTGATCATCGTCTACTTCACGCTTCGGGTGCCTGCGACGATTCTGTCTGAAGCGTCGCTCAGCTTCCTGGGACTGGGCGTGCAGCCGCCGACCGCGTCGTGGGGGTCGATCATCTACGAAGGCGCCCGCGCGTATCGCAGTGCGCCCTGGATTTTCCTCTTCCCCGGCGCGATCATCGCCGCGGCGGTCGTGAGTTTCAACCTGCTCGGCGATGGACTGCGCGACGCGCTCGACCCCGCGGGCGGCGCTCGCCGGAGGGGCGCGGCATGACGCTTCGCAACCTTCCCGTAAGGCTGGCCGGCATTCTGCTGCTGCTCTGGGTCGTCGCCACGGTCACGTTCGTCCTCATGTTTGCCGTACCGGCCGATCCCGGCGCGGCGATCGCTGGACCCCAGGCCACGCCTGAGGTTGCCGAGAACGTGCGGAAGGTGCTCGGGCTCGACCAGCCGTTGTACGTGCAATACGGCCGGTATCTCTGGCGGCTGCTGCATGGCGACCTGGGACGCTCCTACGTCTACGGCCGGCCGGTCGCCGAGCTACTCGCCTCTCACCTCGGCCCGTCGGTCGTGCTCGCGCTCGCCTGCATCATCGCCGAGGCGGCGATCGGGCTGCCGGTTGGGATTCTGTCCGCGGTCCGTCAAGGCACTGCCTTCGACCGCGTGGCGATGGTGGGTACTTTGGTCACGCTGGGCCTGCCGCATTTCTGGATCGGTCTGTTTCTGCTCTACCTTGTTGGCGCGCGCCTTGGCTGGCTGCCGCTCGGCGGCTATGGCGGCCTCCAGCATGTGATTCTTCCCGCGCTCGCCGTGGGGATCGCGTACGCCGGCTGGTACGCGCGGGTAATCCGCTCGACACTGCTTGACATCATGACACGCGACTACGTGCGCACAGCGCGGAGCAAAGGCCTGCCGGAACGATTCGTCATCGTCAAGCATGCGCTGCGCAACGCGCTGATCCCCGTGGTCACGATGTGGGGGTTGGACCTGGCCAACTTCGCCAGCGGCCTGGTGGTGATCGAGGCCGTCTTTGGATGGCCGGGTATCGGCGCGCAGATGGTCGAGGCGGTGCTGCGATTCGATATCCCCCTGGCGATGGGGACGGTGCTCGTGGGGGCGATCATGGTGGGCACTGTCAATCTGGCGCTGGACCTGATCTATCCGTTTCTGGATCCGCGGATTCGCGTTCGGACCTGAAGGTATGGGGGCAAGGTAGGGACGGGAGTCGCGCCGGCCGAACCCCACTCTTACCAAGAGGCCCGGAGGTCGAACCATGCGGTATGCGATCGCAGTTCTTGCGTTGGCTCTGATCATCGTGTTCCTTGCGCCGCCCACGCAATTGCTGTCTCAGTCTTCGAAGCCCCCCGAATACAGAACCGTCGTGAGTTGCTTCGTGGGAGGGATCCTTGGACAGGGCGGCATGCAGGCCGGTGTTCAGAACGCCCTGACCGAACAATCGAGGGCCGGCTGGGAGTTCGTCAGCGCAACCCCCACCGGGAATTGCCTTCTGCTGATCTTCAAGGAGCGCGTCTCACAGTAGGCACGCCCGCTAGAGGTGCCGCCGGGGGATGGTGCGAGTCCAGCGGTCAGCCCAGTACCCGGAGCCATCGACCAGCACCTCGAGCGTGAGGTCAAGATGAAACTCCGTCGCCGTGCTCGCCAACTGCGCCCTCGCGATGCTCTCCACCTCGAGACCCGGCCGGCGAATCGTCTTGCGGTCCCATCCGGTCGCCATGGCGTCCGCGGGGTCGAGCGCCGAGACCTTCATCTCCGTGCGATGCTCACTCGTGACCGCGGTCACGCCGTCGGGATGCCGTACAGTCTCCTTGAGCTCGCGGCGGGCGGTCATCGTGCGCCGGGCGATGTCGTAGGTGATCGAGGTCGCCGGCTTCTCGCTAGTGTGCACGAACTGTGACCGCCGCGCCGGCGGCGGCAGTAGCGCCGGGCTCGGGGAGGTGCGCGCGCCCGGCGGCACGACAGGGAGCGTGATGCTGCTCGGATTCGACGATCCGCAGTGCACCCGGAGCATCGCGGGGAGGGGAGAAGGCCAGACCTCGGGGAAGTCGGCGCCTGAGATCGCCACGCGAATCCGATCGCCTTTGGGAAAGACCCACGACGTCGCATCGAGTTCGATCGACAGACGATAGACCTCTCCCGGCACAAGCGGTTCTGCCCGATCTATCCCATTCTGGCGCGTCGCGTTGAGCAGGCCCTTGCAGACAAGCGTTGAGGCACCGTCGGGCGCGACGTCGCACAGCCGCACGGCGAAGAACTGCACCTCGGCCGTCGCCAACACGAACAGCGTCACCTTCGGGAGTCCCAGGATCTCGGTGTCCGCTGCCAGCGGTTTTGAGGTGAAGACGATGGAGAATGCCTCGTTCGCGCCCTGCTCGCCCCACCCGGTGCCGCCGCCCGCAAAGCCCAGATCAACGAAGCCCACGAAAGGCGCGTACGGGCGCTCGGCGACGAAATCTGCGACGGGTGGGCTGTTGACCAGATCGGACTTCGCCCCAAGAAACCACTGCCGTTCTGCGGCGCGCGCGGGTGGGAGCGCCTCTTCGTGCCTCCACACGCCGGGAGCCAGGTCGGTCGGCGCGTCGGGCCGGCGGTAGTGCTGGACGTAGACGGTCACCGGGGGCTCGTCGAGGATGCCGGTTGATTCACCTATGAGCCATTGCGTAAACCACCTGGTGATCTCGTGCAGGAAGTCGATCCGCGGGCCTGGGGTGGCCGCGTCCGGGGGTGTATGCGGCCACGGTCCCATGATCAGCTTCTTTGGCACGGCCAGATGCTCGAACCACCGCAGCGAGGCGTTGACGTAGAAGTCGGCCCATCCACCGATGATGAGGGTCGGGACGCGGACGCGGTCATACATCCGCCCCAGCGTCGACCGCCAGTAGTCGCCGTCGAACTGCTCTTCGAGCCAGCGGATCAACCAGGGCGTGTTCTTCTCCAGCCGGAGTTTCCAGACCGCCTGCCAGTCCTGGCCGGCCAGTTCCGGGTAGGGCGGCAGTGCGTTGCGGGTCACCATGCCGAGCGCGTACGAGCCGATCACGCTCCACCCGTCGACGGCGCCGCCACGAAAGTGCATGTCGTCGGAGTAGCGGTCGTCGGTCGCATAGATCGGCGCGATCGCGCCAAGCGACGGCGGCTGGATTTGCGCGACCTGCAGCGCCGTGAACCCGGCGTACGACGTGCCCCACATGCCGGTCTTGCCGTTGCACCAGTCTTGCCGGGCCAGCCACTGGAGCGCGTCGTAGCCGTCGTGCTGCTCTTGAGGGAACTGGTACTCGTCGACGACGAATCCATCGGAGTCGCCGGTGCCGCGCACATCGAGCTGTACCGACGCAATGCCGCGTTCGGCGAAGTAGAAGTGGCCGAAGTCGCGCGCTGCGCCTCTCAGGTCGTCCTTGCGGTAGGGAGTGTACTCGACGACGGCTGGCACCCGCGCCTGGGTGGCCGGTCTGAACAGGTTCGCCGAGAGACGGGTACCGTC
>JBQTJG010000032.1:0-5798 GCA_052387355.1 Armatimonadota bacterium
GCCAGAACTCTTCAACAGAGACCCGAGCCAGGATTTCTGGGCTCATGAGCGCAGTATAGCACCCTCTCAGTTATCACCTTCGTCATCCCGCTCCACTATCTCTATCGGACCGGGTGCGGTTGACGTACGGGGCTGAACCTTCGATTTGCTACACTGAGGAGTACCCGAAGACGAGAGGCTGCGTCATGGCGACCGATGCCCGGCTCACTGCCCAGGACCTCCTTCGACTCGGCGGAGGCGATGTCCGCCGAGAATTGGTCAATGGCCGGGTCATCGAGATGCCGCCGCACGGATGGGAACATGGGGAGATCGCCGGGATGATCTTCTCGCTCCTGATCGAGCACGTTAAAAGGGCCGGAGGCGGCAGGGTTGCCGTGGGTGACGTGGGCTTCGTGCTGAGCGTTCCGGGTGATCCTGAGCGAGTGCGGGCTCCGGACGTCGCCTTCCTTTCCGAGAGTCGGCTGCCCGGAGGCGGCTCTCACGAAGGGTTCATGGTAGGTGCGCCAGACCTCGCCGTGGAGGTGCTCTCCCCATCTGATGCCACCTTCGACGTTCAGCAGAAAGTCCGTGACTACCTTGACGCGGGCGCGCGCTTGGTTTGGCTCGTCGCCCCGCAGGCCAGGACGGTGACGGTCTACCGGGCTGACAGCTCAGGCCGTCTCCTGCGTGAGCACGACACACTGGATGGAGAGGATATCCTCCCGGGTCTGGTGATTCCCCTGGCGACCGTGTTCGTCCACGGCAGGAACCCCTAACAACACTCCGAACCCCTCTGCGAGTCGCGTTCCAAGAGGGGAGAGCGATGCGAATTCCGGCGCACGGGAGTGAACCTTTCTGGCAGCACCCCATGTCCCGCCGCTATCTGCTCAGGTTCGCGGTGGGAGCCTCAGGCGCAATGATGTTGTCCAGATTCCATCTGCCGCTGCCAGCCCACGCGGCGCCGATGAGAGGCCCAAAGCCGATCCCCGGCGGGATTTCAGTACCCTTTGCAAAGGGCACGTTTCACGTGTTCCTGCCCCAGCCGGGGAACGAACCTTCGACCATTACCGACTTCGACGGCGTGATTGCGCTGAGTGTCGTGCGGGGTATGTGTACGAAGACGCGCGGTAGGGGCGGCGCGCCGGTGCGCCTGGTGTACGAGACGGACATGCGCTTCATGAAGGGCAAGTATGTCGGCGCAGACGGACAAACCGCAACCGGTACCTTCGGTTTCGTCTGAATCGACGTCTACGAGGGTCAGGTTGACCCGAAGCATCAGCAGCACGATTTCAATCCTGGCATTGCGCCCAACGGGCTGTTCTGGACCTCGCCGATCGCACCGGAGAGCGTGCAGGCGAACCCTGCGGCAGGGACCGCGTCGATGCGCGTGGCGCGGATACCGATGCCGGACCAGCAGGATATCGTCAACGCGCTGCACAACGGTCCGTCGATCCCGGCAACGGTTTCCTATGATGTCCGCTGGAGGGGGCCTGGGCGCCGCAAGCGGATTCGGAGCGCCCAGCACAAGTTCAGCGCCGTCATTGTTGAGAACACGTCGACGATCCAGTGGGAGGCCGCGCTCGACGGAGTCACGCTGAAGTCCGATCCCGCGAGCGCGTCGAAGAACGTGTACTCGCTGATAGGACGCGAACGGAACGGCATGTTCTTCGGGTAGGTGCGGACAGGCCGACGCAACGGTCGCGTGAATCGAAACCGGCCTACGCTTCGTGCGTGTTGGTTAACCTCTTGTTGATTCGAACACGAACCGGCTGACGGATTCGCGTTCGATGCGTTCCCGATCGAGCACGATATCGTGATGGCGTCCGGCGAGCCACTCCGGAAGCTGGTCGCAGTAGTGCGCACTCCCCTGATCGCCCGATACTCCCGCGGCATCCACGGACCACAGGCTTGGAGGGGTCGATGCCAGATCGACGATCAACCGGTAATTCGCGCCTATGGACGCCATGTAGTTGGGATCGTAGCCCGTGTTGCACACCGTGACACCGCTGCCGCGGACAGGATCGCCGCCGCGGTCGAGCAACTGAGCCAGATCACCGCGGCCTGACAGGACGTGGCGGAGCGTCATTGTGTGCACCCGTCCCCACGTCCAGCGGGTCATGTCCGGGCCGAGGCGCGATTCAAGATCGTCAATGGTCCGGCGCCATGCCTCGATCACGGCGTCCGACCGTTGCCGGCGCACGAACCATCCGTGAGGGTCTTCGGAGAGCAGGGCGAGGGCCAGTCCGCCGGCGGCGCCGGCGATGAGCGCGACCGCGTTCTGCGGGAAGTGCTCCGCGGCGACCTCCTGGCACCATCGGTTGAAGAACACTTCGAAGAGCGCCGCGCCCACTTCATCCGGGTTCATCCGGCGATTCCAGGTTCGGAGAATGCCCGCGGCATGGTGGAGCCGGTCGTCGATGGCGCCGTCGAGCAGCGTCAGCAGCGGCGGGATGGCTTCGACCGCGCGCAGCGAGAGCGTGTCCAACTGCATTCGGGCGAAGTCCTCGAGGGCGAACCGCTCCCGTTCTTCAAGCATCTGCCGGATTCGCAGCGCCCGGTGGCCGCTGCTTGAGGTGTTTGAGAGCGGATATGGGAAGTCCGGCGGCGCGGGACGGTTATTGGCCGATCGAACCCAGCCCGACGGCGGGTCGACCTCGGCCGGCATCTTGTCGTAGGGGATGTAGGCCGTCCACAGATGGTCGGGGTCCCACCCCGGCCGGTAGCCGCGGTTCCAGTTCTCGCGAATTGGAATCCGGCCGACGGACTGATAGCCGATGTGCCCGTCGACGTCGGCGTACGCGAAGCTCCACGTCGGCGACCGCCAGTCCCGCAGCGCCTCCCTGAACTCGGCGCCAGTGCGGGCGCGGCTGGCCCGGAGCGCGCACGTGGTTTCGTCGCAGAACTCCGCGCCCATCCAGCGCAGCGCTACCGGCCCCGTATCCTGCGTCGGTTCGGGGAGCAGCTCGTCGACGATCGGGCCGTTGCGCGAAAGGCGGATGACCTTTCGCACCGAGGGTCCGCCTCTGACCGCGATCTCCTCGACGATGTCCCGCGCCGGCTCCCACCGATCGTCATAGAGGAAGCAGTCCGGATGCTGAGGATCGGTGCGCTCTTGATACAGATCGCGCTGGGAGCAGATGTTGTTCGTGATGCCCCAGGCCACGCGCTCATTGCGGCCCATGATCATTGCGGGCACACCAACGTAGGCCATGCCGGCTGCGTTGAATGATTCGCCGCACAGGTGGACCTGATGCCAGCACGAGGTGGTGCCGAACGCGATGTGCGGGTCGCTCGCCAGCAGGGGACGCCCGGTGACGCTGTGACTCCCCGCGACGGCCCAATTGTTGCTGCCGCCGTCATCCGGCGCGCCCGACCCACCGGCCACCGGTTCCCGCGGCGGCGAAGGTGAATACGAGCCCGGGGGCATGATACTTTCAGACCCCGCCTCAGGTGTCAGGAATGCGTGATACAGCGCGTCGTTCCAAAGCGTCCGCTTCGCAAGTTCGGGAATGGCGATGACGAAGAGGCGGCCGGTCAGGTACCAGCGGAATTCACCCAGGATCGCGATGGAGTCGAGCGGGGCCCAGGGTTCAGGACCGTAATCGAGCAGCGCGAACTCAATGGGCAGGCGGCCGCGGCGTTGCTCCATGCACGCGTTGACGCCAGCAGAGACGCGCTCGAGCAGCGTCAGGGTCTCCGTGGGGAGCTGTTCCAAGTGTGCCCGGGCGATCCTGGGGATCCCCACCGTGCGCGCGACGATGTCCAGGCTCAAGCCTTCAGGCCCGAGGATCTCGGCCAGCCGGCCGAGGGCCCGGCGGCGCAGGTAGTCCATCTGCCAGAGCCGGTCCTGCGCCATCGCGAAGCCGAACCCGAAGAACAGCGCCTCGTCGGTACGGGAGACGATGTGCGGGATGCCCCAGCGGTCACGCAGGATCTCGACTGAGCCAGGCCATGGACCCGGCAGCGTTCCCGACGTCGGCGACACCCGGGATGCCAGCTCCGCCGTCCACCACTCGTCGAATGCGGCGCGCGTCAGCGCAGCATCGGCGCAGATAGACGCGATCGATACTCCCGCTCCCAGACGCCGCAGGATTTCGGTCGATGAGAGGCGCATGTCGTATATCACGCAGTTGCCGGCTTCTGTAGCGAGAACCTGTATCCTGTATGTGGAGTTGGCGAAAGTATGAACACAGTTGTCAGAGTAGACCGCTCGATCGGAGAATTCGCCTACTCACCGCAGCCGTCTCCACGAGCCCGGGTGTCACCCGGAGCCGTCCTGCGAATCGAAACGCGCGACCCGCGTTCCGGCGCCATTACGGTCGGTCCTCCGGGCACGCTGCACGGCTTCCCGCCGCCGCCGGGCGGTCGCACCAATGCGCTGACCGGACCGATCCTGGTGGAGGGGGCGCAACCGGGCGACGTCCTCGTCGTTGACGTTCATGATGTGACGGCCTCGCCGCCCGGCTACATGAGCGCGGATGACTCCGGCCGGGTTGTTCCTACCGGCCGTATTGGAGATCGCCTCATAGGCATCGTGGACGTCCGAGACGGGTACGTCCAGTGGCGCAACGGTATTCACTATCGCGCGCGGCCCATGATCGGATGCGTCGGCGTGGCCGATCCATCCGAACCGAGTTCGGGCGCGGTGGGCCGCTTCGGCGGCAACATGGACCACAACGTGCTGGCTGTAGGCTGCCGCCTGTTTCTCCCCGTGCTCGTCCCAGGCGCGCTGTTCTACGTCGGCGACGTGCATGCGGCCATGGGGGATGGGGAACTGAGCGGCGGCGGGGTGGAGATCCCCGCCGAGGTGACACTCGCGGTCTCTCTCGTGCGTCAGCGCCGCCTGGCCGGGCCGCGGATGGAGACTGCGGATCGCGTGGTCACCACGGGATGGGACATGGACTTCGCAGTCGCTCGGCGCATGGCGACGGACGACATGATGTCCCTGATGGAAACCTGCCTGCGTATGAGCGCCGTCGAAGCCTTCATGATCATCTCCGCCACCGGCGATCTACGGATCGGCCAGGCCTGCGGTTCAATGGAGATGACGCTGCGCCTGGAGATGCCCAGGCTGCCGGGGCTTGCGGTGCTGCCTGCGTGACGGGCCCACGAGTCCTACCGAGGTGGCGCGACTCTGTGCGGTACCCCTCAAGTCCACAGCGTCGTGCCGGCCCGTCGTGGGTCGGCGACTCCGGTCATCTCTCCGGTGTGCGGGACGAGCTGAATCGCCTGCATGGCGCCGAACGGCGCGCGCCGATTCACCCGATGGCCGCGATCCACCAGCCCGGCGGCCAGCGTGCCCGCGTCGTCCTCGACGTGCACCGGCTCGGCCGTTTCGATGTGGAACCGAGGCGCAGTGATCGCTGTCTCGAGGCTCGCGCCCAGGTCGACCACGCGGACGATCGCATGGCAGAGATTGTTCTGGATCGTCCGGCCGCCGGCGGCACCAATAGCCAGCAGCGGGCGGCCGTTCTTGAGCATAAGCATGGGCGACATATTGTGCATGGGTCGCTTGCGTGGCGCGATCGAGTTGGCCCGGCCGGGCCGCGGATCGAACCGCGACATGCCGTGGCTGAGCAGGATCCCGGTTCCCGGCACCGACAGCAGGCTGCCGAAACTCCCTCCGTGACTGTGCGTCATCGACACCAGGTTGCCGCGAACGTCGGCGGCGCACATGTGGACCGTGCCGACGAGCAGCGGATCGGGCGCGATCACGACCCCGGGTCCTGGTGAGGCCAGTCCCACCGCGACCTCCGCGCGCAGCCGTTCTACCAACGGGTCATCCAACTCGTGATCTACGTCGACGGGAACGTGGCGCG
>JBQTJG010000033.1:0-1548 GCA_052387355.1 Armatimonadota bacterium
AAAGCGGGTTCGAGGCGGCCAAGGCGGTAGCGGCCTGGAAGGGTAAAGTGCGCGCCGCGTGGAGCGGCGTTGCCGCGCGGCGCCTCGACAACCCGAAGAGCCGCATCCAGTTCGGCGAATCGCTGCCGGTCGAGGTGGCGGTCAAGCTGAACGGCCTCGCGCCGGGCGACGTCTGCGTCGAGCTCATTCTCTCGCGCGGCCTGCGCGAGGGCTCGCCGATGCAGCACACGCATGAGCTCTCCGCCGCCGGGGAAATAGGCAATGGCGAAGAGCGCTACGCGGTGGACTTCAAGCCCGGTCTATCGGGCCGGCTCGACTACCGCATCCGCGTCTATCCACGGCACGAGCTCCTCACCCATCCGTTCGAGCTTGGGCTGTGCTCCTGGGTTTAAGGCAACTGTAGTGCGTTTTAGCACCGCGGCCGCGCTTTTATCCCGAAGTCCGGCTGGTTCAGGGTTTCGTCTTTGGCCGCAGCGGGTTAATCGCGTGCCGCGAGCTCAATCGGCGAAAAGTCGCCTGTTGACATCGCATTTTCAACCCGCCGAGAATCGCTCGGCAGTCAACAGCCTTAGGGGGGCGGGGGTTGAGGGGGATTCTTGCCGCGGTAATTGCGGCCTGGGCGCATTCCGCCCTTGGCGATTCGTGCGTGTGGTATTCGCACGACGACTCGATCCGGCAGGTCCAAGCAAGCTCGAATCAAGTCACCCGCGTAATTCCTCTGCGCCAACCGCATCGCCTGGTGATGAACGCCGAGGACTGCGGCGTATGGACTCTCGATAAGCACGATCGCCGCATACTGCGCTTCGACGCCCAAGGCAACCTCGAGCGCGAAATCCGCGTGCGCACGCTGGATCCGAGGCTCGATGAAGTCGAGCGGCTGCATCTGGACCCCTACGACGGCAGCCTCTGGGTTACCGACGATCGCAGGATCTTTCACCTCTCGGCATCGGGAGAGCTTCTTGGCAGCTTTCCTGCTCCGGCGGAAATCCGGCGGCTGCGAGTCGCGCTCGACCAGACCTTGTGGGTCCTTGGCAAGCGCGAACTCTGGCGCTTCGACGCCAAAGGAACCCTTCTGGCAGCCTACACCCTCGGGCGGCACTTGGCAGGAGATGCCCGCTACTTCGCCCTGGACAATATCGGCGGACTGATCTGGCTCGCGGACGACAACGATCTCGCACAGCTCAAGCTTTCCGATCCGGCCGCGGAACCGCCGCTGCGGATTCGTCTGCAGCATCACATCACCGGTTTAGCGCTCGACCAGGTGACCGGCAACGTCTGGGTGGCGCAAAAGGACTCGCTTCTGGCGTTCTCCCGCAGCGGGGCGCTTGGCCACAGGGTCGATCTGGACGCGCTTAACATCCGCAAGCCCGAGAAGCTCGGCTTCGATCCGGCGAGCCGCTCGCTCTGGGCCGGGGCGGAAAGATCCGTGAGCCGCTTCACAGCCACGGGGCAGTTCGTGGTCCGCTTCGACGCTCGCGACGGCGACGAAGCGCTCGGCGTGCCGGCGTTCAAGGTACAGCCGACGCTGACCCTCATCCGCCCGCCTCG
>JBQTJG010000034.1:0-4916 GCA_052387355.1 Armatimonadota bacterium
ACCCTGACGTCGCCAACAGCACCGAGACGGTGATCCTCCAGATTCCTCAGCCGTTTGCCAATCACAACGGCGGGCTCAACAAGTTCGGCCCCGACGGCATGTTCTATATCGGGATGGGCGACGGCGGCAGCTCAGGCGACCCGCAGAACAACGGGCAGCGTCTCGACACCCTGCTGGGCAAGCTCCTGCGGATCAACGTCACCACACTCCCGTATTCGATCCCGCCGGACAACCCGTTCGTCGGCCAAGCCGACGCGCGGGGCGAGATCTGGGCCTATGGCCTGCGCAATCCCTGGCGGTGGTCCTTTGATCGGTCCACCGGTCGGCTGTTCCTCGGCGACGTGGGCCAGGGCAACTGGGAAGAGGTCAACATCATCGCACGCGGCGGAAACTACGGCTGGCGGATCATGGAGGGCGCGCACTGCTTCAACCCACCCTCGGGATGCTCCACCGCCGGGCTGATCTTGCCCATCGCCGAGTATAGCCACAGCGAAGGCTGTTCGGTCACCGGTGGCTACGTGTACAGGGGCAACCAGCTTCCGCAGCTCCGGGGGCGATATCTCTTCGGAGACTTCTGCTCCGGACGAATCTGGTCATTGCGCGAGGCTCGAAGCGGCGGCACGTGGGTCCGGGAGCTCCTGCTGCAGACCAGTCTCTCGATCAGCTCCTTTGGCGAGGACCAGGCCGGGGAAGTCTACGTGGTCGACCTGCTCGGTGGTCTCTACCGGATCGGCCCATCAGCACCGCAGCCGACGCCGAACGCGCGATGATCTGAGGATTCACGAGCGCTCACTGTCCTGTCAGCCATCACTCCTGCTTAGTATAATGGAGAGGGACTCAGTATCCCGGACGTCCTTCCAGGAGACAAACGATGCCTGACGCGCACAACCAGTTCGGCGCCCGTGACACCCTCCAGACCCCGTCGGGACCGGTCGAGATCTACCGGCTCGACCGGCTCGAGCGCGCAGGCCTGGGACGCGTGGGTCGGCTGCCCGTGTCGATCCGCATCCTGCTCGAGCAGGCGCTGCGTCAGTGCGACAACTTTAGGGTCACCGAGGACGACGTGCGCGCGATTGCCGGCTGGACGCCGAAACCGGCCGCGCGCGAGATTCCCTTCCTGCCGGTGCGCGTCCTCATGCAGGACCTGACAGGCGTTCCGGCCGTGGCCGACCTGGCCGCGATGCGCTCGGCGATGCAGCGCCTCGGAGGCGATCCGGGCAAGATCAACCCCCTCAACCGGGTGGATTTGGTCATCGACCACTCCGTTCAGGTCGACGCGTTCGGCTCGATCGGCGCAATCGCCACTAACGCCCAACGCGACTTCGAGCGGAACCGTGAGCGCTACGGCTTCCTGCGCTGGGCGCAGAAGGCCTTCCGAAACTTTCAGGTCGTGCCGCCCGATACGGGTATCTGCCATCAGGTGAACTTGGAGTATCTCGCGACGGTCGTTGGCACGGCCACGACGAATGGCCGCACGGCGGCCTTCCCCGACTCGCTCGTAGGTATGGATTCCCACACGCCGATGGTCAACGGACTCGGCGTATTGGGATGGGGCGTCGGCGGCATCGAAGCCGAAGCCAACATGCTGGGGCAACCGTGCTATATCCTGCTGCCTGAAGTCGTGGGCTTCAGGCTGACTGGCAGGCTCCGGGACGGCGTCACGGCCACCGATCTGGTCCTAAGGGTGACCGAGATCCTGCGGAAGAGGGGCGTGGTCGGCAAGTTCGTCGAGTTCTTCGGCGCCGGACTGAGCGCGCTCCCGCTGCCCGACCGCGCGACGATCGGGAACATGGCGCCGGAGTACGGCGCTACAATCGGATTCTTTCCGGTGGACGCGGAGACGGTGGCCTACCTGCGCACTACGGGGCGGTCGGACGAGCATGTAGGGCTGGTCGAAGCCTACTGCAAGGAGCAGGGGCTTTTCCGCACCGATGCGACGCCGGCGCCCGAGTTCACTGAGGTCCTCGAATTGGACCTGGGCAGCGTCGAGCCGAGCCTGGCCGGGCCAAAGCGCCCACACGACCGCGTTGCGCTTACCGCCGCAAAACAGGCGTTCAAAGACGCGCTGGTCGCGCCCGTCGTAGAGCGCGGTTTCGGCCTGACTGAGGATCAGGCGAGACACGTCGTTCCCGTGCGATTCAACGGGACAAGCGGGGAAATCGGGCACGGCGCCGTGGTCATCGCCGCGATCACCTCGTGTACGAATACCTCGAATCCATCGGTGATGATCGGCGCCGGCCTGCTCGCTAGGAAGGCGGCCGAGCGCGGGCTCCAGGTTCCCAAGCATGTAAAAACCAGCATGGCGCCCGGCTCGCGGGTGGTGACGGACTACCTGCGCGACTCCGGCCTGCTCACCTCGCTGGAGCAGCTCGGATTCCATGTGGTTGGCTACGGCTGCACGACGTGCATCGGCAACAGCGGCCCGCTGCCGGATCATATCGCCAGCGCGGTCCGCGAGGGCGACCTGGTCGCGGCGGCGGTCCTGAGCGGCAACCGCAACTTCGAGGGCCGGATCCATCCTCAAGTGAAGGCCAACTACCTGGCCTCGCCGCCGCTGGTCGTCGCGTACGCGCTGGCCGGCCGCGTCGACGTCGATCTCACCACCGAACCGCTGGGCAGCGACCGTCGCGGCGCGCCGGTCTATCTGCGCGACATCTGGCCGACTCAGGACGAGATCCGCGAGGTCATTCACGCGTCGCTGCGGCAGGAGCAGTTCCGCAAGCAATACGGGGAGGTCTTCGAGGGCAACGACGCATGGAAGAGCATGCCCACACCGGCAGGCCAGGTGTACGAGTGGGATCCGGTCTCGACGTACATTCAGGAGCCGCCGTTCTTTGTCGACCTGCCGCCGGTTCCCGCGCCGATCCGGAGCATCGCCGGTGCACGCGCACTGGTGGTGCTCGGTGACTCCATCACTACCGACCACATCTCGCCGGCCGGCGCGATCGCCACGGGCAGTCCGGCCGGGCGCTACCTGATCGAGCGCGGCGTGAAGCCGGCGGATTTCAACACCTATGGCGCGCGCCGGGGCAACCATGAGGTCATGATGCGGGGGACGTTCGGCAACATCAGGATCAAGAACCTTATGCTGCCGGGCACCGAGGGACCGAAAACCGTCCACCTACCCAGCGGCGAGACGATGTTCATTTATGACGCGGCCATGCGCTACAGACAGGAAGGGGTGCCGCTGATCGTGATCGCGGGCAAGGAGTATGGCAGCGGCAGCTCGCGCGACGGGGCGGCCAAGGGACCGTTCATGCTCGGGGTCCGCGCAGTCATCGCCGAGAGCTACGAGCGCATCCATCGCAGCAACCTCGTGGGGATGGGCGTGCTGCCTCTGCAGTTTGTGGACGGCCAGACCCTAGAGACGCTGGGGCTCACGGGATTCGAGCTATATGCTGTCGAGGGACTTGGCGACGATCTGCGGCCCCAGCAGCGGGTGAGGGTCCGGGCGATGCGCGCAGATTGGACCAACGTCATCTTTGAGGCCCTGGTGCGGATCGACGCGCCGATCGAGGTCGAGTACTACCGCCACGGCGGCATCCTGCACATGATGCTGCGGCACTTGCTGAAGAACCGGGCGGCTTGAATTCAAAAGTAAAGCATGATACGCTTTACTCATGAAGAGCAAGATCTCATCCAAAGGGCAGATCACGGTCCCGGCCGCGGTTCGCGACCGCGTGGGTCTCCATCCCGGCACGGTCGTCAGGTTTGAGATCCGCGACGGCGGGGTGATGATGCGCAAGGGCGGCCCGGGACGTCATCCAGTGGACCGGGTGTTCGGGACACTCAAGCTGCGTCGATCTGTAGACGCCCTGCTGGACGAGATGCGCGGGCCGAGACCGAAGCCTTCGTGAAGACTGCACTTGATACGTCAGTGCTCCTCGACGTCCTCGGTGGAGATCCTGTGTTCGGTAAAAGATCCCGCGAGGCCCTGCGCACGTCGTACGACTCCGGGGCCCTCGTAGCGTGTGACGTAGTGTGGGCCGAGGTCCGCGCACACTTCCCTTCCGATGAGGCATGCGCGGAGACCCTGGACCTTCTGGGCGTCCAGTTCGACCCGCTCAGTGTGGAGACCGCCATGGCGGCGGGCAGGCTCTGGCGAGAGACGCGCAGGACCTCAGCGGCCGCAAGACGTAGAGTCGTCGCGGACGTTCTCATCGGCGCCCACGCCAAACTGCAAGCCGACGCTTTGTTGACCCGCGACCGGGGGTTCTACCGGAGGTATTTCGCAGGCCTCAGGGTCATCGATCCCGCGAGTCTCTGACTGCCCCTCTGATCCGATAGTCCTACTTCATCATCATCGACTTCTCGGCGCGGGTCAGCAGCGACTGCGCCGCGTATCCGGCAGCCTGGGCCCGGGCCAACGCCGTCGCCTTCAGACCGAGCGCGGCGTTATCGTTCGCCGCCTGAATCCACGGTCGCCGCTTTCATCTGCGAGGCCGCCATCATGCCCATATCGGCGGCGAACCCAACCGTCACCGCCAGTCCCAGAACCGCGGCCAGCCCCGCCGCCGCGAAGAATCGCCTGCGCATGCCCATCGTGCCACACCTCCCAGGTGATGTCTTCGCATCCAGCGTAACGGGCAGGCGGTAAGATCCTGATAAACTCTCTGCAACGGATCCGCAAGGGAACGATAAAGGGGCGGGGCTTTGCGCCCCGCCCCTCGATTCTAGGTACCCGGTCGCCCGGGGCCGTAGCTACTTCAGCTGTGCTCCGGTGTGCTCGAGCACGATCTGCGTGGCCCATGCAGCCGCCTTCGCCTTGTCCGCGGTCTTGGCCTTCATGCCGAGCGTGGCGACGTCGCCGGACAGCTCCATCCAGGTCATCGCTGCCGTGTACTTCTTATCGCCGGCAGACTTCGCGTCGACCATCATGCCACTACCCTTGCCCTCACACGGGTTGCCCTGCGATG
>JBQTJG010000035.1:0-2132 GCA_052387355.1 Armatimonadota bacterium
GATCAGTTCGCGCGCCACACGGGCGCTCGTAGCTTCGTGCAGTCAGGCGCAGTAGAGGACGATGGGCTCCGTCTGACCCCGCGCAACGATCTGAGCCGCCGCCTCAGGCGGCGGATAATGGACAGCCGTGGGAATGCGGCGCGGATCGCGATCGAGATCGCCCGGTTTCCGCACGTCCACCACCAGGACCGGATCGCCGCGGTCGAGCATGGCGGCCAGGTCGGCGACGGTGGTCCGGCGGACGTCCGGGGCGTCTTCGGCGGGGAGTTCGGCGGCGGGCGCTCGTGCGGCCCACGCGACGAGCGGTGTACCGAGGATCCCGTGGATAATCAGGGACACCAGCACGACGATCCCGGTCACGGCGAACACCCGCTCTCCTCCGGCGGCCCCCGAGAGAAGCACCAGCAACGCGAGCAAGATCGAGTTCAAGCCGCGCGGACCGTGCCAGGCCACGAACAGTTTGTCGCGGAGCGGGATGCGAAACCGACTCAACACCAGCATCAGCACCACGGGCCGGCAGACGAGCAGCACCACGGCGGCAAACGCCGCGACGCGCCAGTCCACGGCGGCGAGCGCCGGTTGCACGAGCGACGAGCCGAAGAGCACGAAGGTGAGCAGCATCATCAGCTCGGCCGTGGTCTCCCCGTATTCGAGGAAGCACTCGCAGAGATCGAGGTCGCTGACGGCGATCGTCAACCCGGCCGCAAAGGCCGCAAGCAGACCGCTCCCACCCAGCCCGTCGGCCGCCGCGAACGCCACAAACGCCACGCCCAACGAATAGAGGGACTGATAGTCGCGGCGAACGCCGATGCGGCGATCCACCCAGGACAGGCCGCGGATCGCCACCCAGGCGATTGCGATCCCGACCAGCGGACTGACCACGAACACCGGCACCGCGAACCCCATCAGCGCGCCGCCGGACCCCAGCCGGCCCCCGGCCAGTGCGATCAGAAGAAGGATGGCCGGCAGCGCGACAGCGTCGTTCATCCCCGACTCAACGGAAAGCATCTGCCGGACTGCTTGAGGAGTGCGCGTATCACGCAGCACGTCGCGCAGCAGCACGGGATCCGTAGAAGCCAACACAGCCCCTAGCAGCAGCGCCGGAATCACGTCGAATCCGAGCAGCCAGCGCGCCGCGGCCGCGATTCCCAGCGCGGTCAGAATCGTCCCGGGCCCGAGCACGGCGAACGAGACCGCCCAGTCCTGCTTGAGCTGCTCGGTCTGCATCTTGATCGCATCCGTGAAGAGGGTCAGCGTGAGTGTGACCACGCCGATCAAGACTACTGGCTCCGCATCGACAGGGAACCGGAAGACGCCGAACCGGCCGAGCACCAGGCCGATGCCCACGAAGAAGATGACGCTCGAGAACGGGCCGCGCTCCATCGCCCGGGAGAGCAGCGCGGCAAGGATGATCACCAAACCGACAAGACCGAGCACGAGATCCATCGATATCTCCTGGTCGCAGGGAACCGGTGGAAACGGCGTGCTATTCCCACGCATCGAGCATTGTTATACTAGACGAGCGAGGTCTGCCCAGGCCGGAGGGGCACAAAGGAGTAGCGACGCATGGGACAGACAACTCGCAGATGGCCCCGAGGCATGGTTGCCGTCCTGACGGTGACGATCGCCACGATGCTCGTCAGCGTGTTCCCCGCAACGGCGCAGCGCACGACCGTACCTGTCACCAGACCCGCGGTGCTGACCCTGGCGCCGGTGGTGACGACCGGGTTGACGAGCCCGCTCCATGTGACGCACGCGGGCGACGGGTCCGGCCGCCTCTTCCTGGTGGAACAGGCCGGCTTGATCCGCATCATCCGCAACGGCATGGTGCAGCCCACGCCATTCCTCGACATCCGCAGCCGTGTGGTCTCCGGCGGCGAGACGGGGTTGCTGAGTGTCGCCTTTCACCCGAGCTACGCGAGCAACGGGCGCTTCTTCGTGAACTACACTGCCAACCGGCCCGGATTGACGACGGTCATCGGCGAGTATCACGTTTCGGCCGGCAACCCTGACGTCGCCAACAGCACCGAGACGGTGATCCTCCAGATTCCTCAGCCGTTTGCCAATCACAACGGCGGGCTCAACAAGTTCGGCCCCGACGGCATGTTCTATATCGGGATGGGCGACGGCGG
>JBQTJG010000036.1:0-6056 GCA_052387355.1 Armatimonadota bacterium
TGCATTCCAGATGCAGGTAATGGACACGCGCGCGGTCGGTGAGCGGCGGCGTGAACTCGGGCGACGACGAGCCGAACAGCGCCACCACCGGGACGCCGGTCGCCGCGGCGACGTGCATCAGGCCCGAGTCGTTGGTCACCACGGACCGCCACTGCGCCGCCAGGTCGACGACGTCGGTCAGCGCGGTCTTCCCGCACAAATTGACCGCGTGCGCGCCGCCCAGCTGGCGGATCTGCTCGCCGAGCTCGTGCTCCTTGGCCGAGCCGAAGATCCAGCTCTGCACCCCGGCCTCGCCGAGGCTCTTCGCCAGCGCGCCGAAGTACTCCGCGGGCCAGCGCTTGGCCGGCCCGTATTCGGCGCCGGGCATCAGGCCGACCGCGCGGCCGGCCTGCAGTCCCAGCCGCGCGACCAGCGTCGCCGCATTGGCCGGGTCCGCGTCGAGGCGCGGGGTGGGGATCGAAGAAATGGGGACTGTCCCCGAATGGGGACTGTCCCCATTTCTTTCCTCGGCGAGCGCGACGAACCGCTGCACCGTGCTGCGCAAGACGTATTCGTCGAGCCGGCGCACGTCGTTGAGCAGGCCGTAGCGCAGCTCGCCGGCGTACCCCGTGCGCCGCGGGATCCTGGCGAACCACGGCACCAGCGCGGATTTCCACGAGCCCGGCAGGACGATCGCCTGCGCGTAGCCGTTCGCGCGCAGCGCGTGCCCGAGCCGGCGCCGCGCGCCGAGCCCCAGCTGGCCGTGGCCGAGGGGCATCTCGATGCCGCGCCGCACCTGCGGCATGCGCGCGATCAGCGGCAGCGACCAGCCGGGCGCGAGCACGTCGATGGCGCGGTCGGGCGCGCGCTCCCTGAGGCGCAGAAACAGGCTTTGCGCCATCACCATGTCGCCGACCCAGGATGGCCCGATAACGAGAACACTTTTCGCTTGAACCGACATTCTCGGCCCCGTTGCCGACGTCAGTCAGCGGTGCAACGGGACACTCGCTGTTGCGCCTACTTGCAAAGATCCCACCTTACAAAAGCTTCGATCGAGTCGTAGAAACCGCCGCTCCCAAATTCGAACGAAAGATCTCCGCAGTCAATCCCTCCGTGGCGGTAGCTCCTCAGTCCGTACCATCTCTTCCTTAGGAGCCATTCGATACCTCCCGTCTGGAACCCTTGATTGGCAGAAATCTGTCTGCCTCTGCTGCTGTACGTTCCCCTGACCACTTGGCTAGCAGTGTTCAGATAGACGAAGTATGGGTACCCCTTGCCAGGTCCAAAAACGTTTGCAGGGACACCACCAAACAACTGATTGACGCCGTAATCAACGAAAAACTTGTTGTCTAGGCCGACCTTGGAATCAGCCACAAGCTTCGACAGGCTCAGATTTGCGGAGGTAACGTCATTAGGATCGGCCGGGTTTGCTTTGTAATATTGCACCGACAGTGGTGTCAGAGCTCCAGTGCTGTTCCAAGCACCGAGACTAATAGACATCTCCGAACCACGGCCCCTGCGCCATTCCACGGTGCAGAGATCACCGGCGGAATGCTGACAGAGCTCCATGTTTTCAGGGACGCTCGTTAGCGTGACCTGCGTTGCCCAACCATCAATCTGACCCCACATACTGATGCTGCTCATTGAGCCCGAAGCTCGATAATCGAATATCGCCTTGCCGCTTCCATCTTTGACGTACGCTAAATCCACACTAGCAAGAGCTGAAGGCATCGCAGCTTCTAGACTGATATCCGTGCCCGCGCCACTGCCGTCTTTAAAGCCAGCAACCAAAGAGAGCGGTTTGGGCGTCCCACAGGGGATGGATCGGACGTGCGCAGCTACGCGCTGATTTCCGGAGCCTTCTGTCTTGTCGAAATAAATTGCGAACTCCTTCGGAGAATCCGCGCTTGGGCCACCATTCGTGAGAGCTTGGTAGCCGGCCGAGACGAAAGAAATCGGAATGATCCCCTCCGGTTCCTCGATGCCAGCGTGGGCATACACGCTCTGCAGGTCGATATTGGCCGAAATATCGATAGGCGTCGTCGTGCAGGAGGACGCAGTCGGGATCAGGTTGTTAAGCAATTGGGCGACGGGTCCGGCAACGTTAGCCAGCGACTGCACTAAATCCAGAACGAGCGTGGTGTCGACGCGCTTGATATGGAGGTAAAAACCGCGGTTGTTGAACGCTAATCCGGCGACGCTCGCCGGATTGTTTTTCGAACCCAGCGTTACAACGAACTGATTGCTTCCGGCAGGAGCACCTACCAACGTCACGAGCTGTGGCACTCCAAACATGGCCGGTATCGCGGGAATTTCCCTGATAGCACCCAAAAGATCCCGGTACTTAACTGCGATCGTATAGGGAAAAGGCGGTGTGAAGGGCGTATCCGGAACCTGCGCGGCTGCGGCAAAATTGAAAAGCGCTGAAAGGGAAGCCATTGCATTAAGAGCGGTCATCTCGTCAACAACCTGGCCCCCATCGTCCGCGGTCGTATCGACTGCGTCCAGCACCGGGGCCAGACCCAAGTGAGTCTCTACCCCCGGAACCAAATATTCCGATGTAGAGCTATCTGCCTCCTGTATCGAGCCCGAGAATTTGAAGTCCACAGCCATCGCGTTGCAGGGCCCAATGAAAGAAATGTACGGAGTACGAAACGCCCGCACGTCTCTAACCCAGAGGTCCGACGAGAAGTTTGGCAGCACCGCTGCCACAACAGTGTCGTAGCTCAGCGTTGTTTCCAGAACAGCATAAGCGTTGCCAGTTGGATATGGTGACTGGTCGTAGAGCACACCGGTGGACGTCTCATTACCCACCAAGTCCGGTGTTGTTGAATGTCGGGCTGCAACGTCATCAACAACGCTGACGTGCACCAGCGGAGCGAATTCGCCCAATGGCGTGACCTCCGCCAATAACTTCGCCGGAATCTTGGGGCCACCACTTATTCGTATGTACCCGTGAAGAACATGGGTATAGCTAAATTCGTTGGAGACACATTGCTCTTCATCCTTTGCCCAAAATTCGAATGTTAACTTCACGCTGTACCAGGGGCCCGCCGGATCAGAAGCGCAGTATCCATCCACCCAATCCCGAAACCAGTAGGGATATCCTTGGCCTCCAACGCGCCCGCCCACGGAACTGACTTTGCAAGCCCTGTAGTACTTGTCCTGTGAGACGAGAAAGTGTCTTCCGTATAGGTTGGCGAGCGTGAACGGCTTCGACAGGATCGCGCACCTGAAAACGTTCGAATACAGGCCATTACAGTGCGACGCGTCCCGCGTCTGCGTGGCGTTTATGTAGATGCGGCTGCCCGGAACGGTGATAGTCGAGACGGCCGTGGTGCTGGTGGTGTAACCCGGATCGCCCAAGGTCACATAAGCTGCCACGCTATATGTCGCATCGAGGTCAAGGGGACCCGTATTGAAGTAGCCCACCGCGGTTGCGACCCCAAAACCGAACGCGTTGGGAACCGAACCATCCCAGGAAATCGACCCGGAATCAACGGTGACGCAGTTCGTGCTGCCGCTCGCTCCAAGCACCTGTCCATCAATGTCGTCGTACTTGCAAAGCGCGAGGAAGTGAATCGTCTCAAACCCTATTCCGCCGACGAACGGATTGGTCACGTCGCACTTCAACGTCAACTTGTATTCAATGATGCTTGAATCCGAGTTGCTTGGGCGATCCGGAGTACGGTTCGCGTTGGCGAGGGTCGCTTCCATGTTTACGGAGCATACGGATCGGAATTCCTCCGGCACCGCGCCCGTGGTCACCGTCTCCGCCTGAAAGAGGGGAATGGCAGACGACGGCTGTGGAAAGCCAAGAAATGAGGCGCCCAGAAAGAACGTCGACAAGATAATAAATGCGCGCAGTCGTCTGCGCGACGGCTTGTTGGCCATTGCGGTAACTCCAGTCTTACTCAGTTGCATTTGCGGTTGTATTGGGGTCACCAGCCGCAAGAGGGTGCGTCGCCTGCGACGGCGATATAGTTGGTGCCCACGTTCTAGGTATGCCCCCACCTGACCGAATGATCAGGTTTCAGACGGGCGCAGACTACGCGGGGGAAGCGACGCGTGCAAGCGAGATTTGTTTCTACTATTGCAGGGCCGATCGGCTCTTTGCTGGTTCTCGCCTATTCATCCTTCGTCGCTGCCGCGTCGGTCGATCACGCCATCGTCTACAGCTTCAAAGGAAGCGTTCCGTCTGGGTTGGGAGATGGCGCGGCACCCCGAGCGGGACTCGTGGCTGGCGATGATGGCGTTCTCTACGGCACGACTTCTGGGGGAGGTGCCAAT
Organism: Armatimonadota bacterium; assembly: GCA_052387355.1. Classification (GTDB taxonomy): domain Bacteria; phylum Sysuimicrobiota; class Sysuimicrobiia; order Sysuimicrobiales; family Humicultoraceae; genus JBQTJG01. Next base: position 4,270 of record JBQTJG010000036.1, read on the forward strand.
CTCGCTGGGGAGAGTGGTGCAGGAACGATCTTCAGAATAACTACCTCGGGAACCGAGACCGTTCTCTACTCCTTCGGCGCTACCGCGGGCGATGGCAGCAGACCCGGAGCGGGATTGACCAAAGCTCCCGATGGCAACCTGTACGGCACAACGGAGGCAGGCGGGGCCTACGGTAACGGAACGGTATTCAGAATCACGCCGGGTGGAGAGTACGTCCAGCTACACTCATTCGGCTCGGTGCCGACGGACGGGGCGAATCCGGGCAGAAACCGTCTAACTTGGGCCGGCGATGGCTATCTGTACGGCATGACTGCGCAAGGTGGTGCGAATCGCAACGAAGCCAGCGGTGATGGAACGATCTTCAGAGTCCGAGCGGATGGCGCTTACGAAGTCATCTACTCCTTTGGAGAAACGTCGGAGGACGGTCGCCTGCCTGCCAGCGCATTGACGCCGACGCCCGATGGCTACTTTTACGGCACAACGACACGGGGCGGGAACTACAGTAAAGGTAGTGTGTTCAGGCTAAAACCCGGTGGCGAACCGGAAATTGTCTATTCCTTCGGCGGGTGCCCAGGAGATCCAGCAAACCCCACGGACGCGTTGACGCTCGCCCCCGATGGCAACTTGTACGGCACGTCGACTCTTGGTGGACCGAAGAACTCAGGAACAATCTTCGTGTTAACACCATCCGGTCAATTAAGCGTGCTGCACGCAGTGGGCGTGGGCAGCAGCGCCAACGTGGCCTCTCCTCAAGGAGGCGTCGCTATCGGCTCCGATGGAAATTTCTACGCTACCGCTGCCGTCGGCGGTGCTCACAATAGTGGCGCGGCCTTCATGCTGTCGCCACAAGGTACATACACGGAGTTGTATGCGTTCGGCTCACAACCTGATGACGGAGAAGTTCCCGACGGACAACTCGTCGAGCTAGATGGCTTGGGCTTTTATGGAATCACTCAGGGGGGAGGAACAGGGTCCGCCGGCACGGTCTTTAGGCTCTCGGTTTCAGGCACCCCTCCGGGCGTTTTTCCATCAGCCATTGGACCAGGGCCTTGCGACGCCCGAGCGACGCCATCCCCTGACGGGGGGCCGCTGAGCATGCGATGTCTTGCTGTGCTGATCTCGGCGGCTGTCTGGTCAATTCGAAAGCGGACCCGCAGGGGCCATAGCATCTTGCGCTAACGGACGGACCACCTGCGGGTCACTCGGGGCATCGTCGAGCACAGAGAAAAACCATATGAGCCAGGCTATGCCGACAACAGCGCCGACAACACCTAACGTGCGGCCCAAGTGAAATTTTTCGACGCTAATCTCTTCAATGGCGGCGTACTTAACCTTGTAGCGCCGACCATCCAAAGTGACTCCGGATATCCCCTCATCGTCTACACCGGTCACGCTCAGTTGCAAGACGCCCCCGTCCGTAACGATCCTCACTTCATCCCCTGCTTCCACCCCCTGTCTGATTCCAGCCGCGCTGGAAGTCTGCAAAGGCCGCAGCGTCGTACATCCGACAAACGCACCCAGCATTAGCAAAAGAATTGCCGCTCTATAGGTCATTCCTGCCAAATCCTCTTCCTGTTTACGGCAGACGCGTGTGTCCAAGCGAGCCGGATGACTCGATGATGCGAGTCATTTCCCGTGCAGCCAGTCCAGGTACTTCTTGACGCCCTGCTCCACCGTCAGGAACGGCTTGTCGTAGCCGGCCGCGCGCAGCTTGGTCAGATTCGCCTCGGTGAAGCTCTGGTAGCGGCCGGCGAGATTTTCCGGGAACGGGATGTAGCGGATTTTGC
>JBQTJG010000037.1:0-16617 GCA_052387355.1 Armatimonadota bacterium
GTGCGCCGGCACCGGTCGATTTCGATCGCCTACACTGATGCGCGCGGGAGCCGGCGCGAGTGGAACCGGCTCGACCAGGCGACCTCTGAACTCCTTCAGCACGAACTGGACCACCTGGACGGGGTGCTGGCCATCGACAACGCCTTGGATCGCGACTCGATCATCAGCCGTGCGGCCTTCGAGGCCTACCCAGAGCTGTTCCGCGCCAGGGTGGATTACGTCATAGCCTCAGACTGATCTATACTCGATATTGGACTTTACGCTCGATCGGGACAACGCCGGCTCGGAGGTATTACCGATGAGGCCCGCCCGGATCGCCTCAATGGTTCTGGTCCTGCTGTCTGCTGTCCCGCTTCTCGTGCTCCAGTCCCCCCCACCCGTGATCGGCCAGATCATCCTCGAGGACGTCCTTGCGCGCAGCTTCGACGTATCCGTCGCGATCGCGCCGGTGGACTTGAGGATTGAAGTCGTCGCAGGAGAACCGCGGTTTCTCAGCCGTGGCACCTTGCGCGGCCGCGCGCGCATTGGATTCGAAATCACGGCCGAGCAGCCCGTCACGCAGATCCGGATGGAGTTGAATTCGCAGTTGACCGTGCGGTCGGTGCAGGCCGAAGGCGCGCAGGTGACCTCTGCGCGCCAGGGGGCGCAACTCACGCTGACATTTGCGCCAGGCCTCGCTCCCGGCTCGCGTGTCCCGGTCACGATCGAGTACGAAGGCCAGCCGCTGTACATCTACAACGAGTTTGTGCTCATCCACCCTGGGGACCTGTATCCTGTGCTCGTCAGCCCGTTTGGCGACTACTCGGCCAACCTGGCCCGTGTGAACATGCACGTCACAGCGCCGCAGGGCTTCCAGGTCGTCTCCACCGGACGGCAGGTCTCCGCGGATGGCAACACGATCCGGTGGGACTCAGAGGTGAACGTCCCCTGGGTAGCCCTCGCCGGCGCGCGGAGGCACCGGCGCGTCGACCGGACTGTCGGCAATGTTCGGCTGCAGATGTATGTAGGCCAGGGCGAGGACCGCAACCTCGACAAGCTCGCGACCTATACCGGGCAGGCGATCGACTTCTACAACCGGCTCCTCTACCCGTTCCCCTATGCTGAGATCAAGGTAGTCTCGCTGATCGTGGTCGGCGGCGGAATCGGATATCCCGCGCTCATGTTGATCGACGATCGGGCGTTCGCCGGCACCTTCACCGGCGCGTCCAACCGCGACTCGTTCCTGTTCTCCCTGATGGCGCACGAGGCGGCTCACTCGTACGTGCCCAGCCAGACGGTGCCCAAGGGGGTGGGGTTCATCTGGCTCTCGGAGGGGTTCGCCGAGTACCTGTCGCTGATGGCGACCGAGGCGGTGTTGGGGCCGCAGGCGTACGCCCGAGAGCTTCAAGAGGAACGCGACGCCTACGGGGTAATTGCCGGCACGGCGAGCGACCGGCCCATCAGCGTGTTCACCTTCTCCAACTATGGGTCGCGAGCGTCGACGCGGATCATTTACAGCAAGGGGAGCCTGGTGCTCCACATGCTGCGCGGGGTCATCGGAGACGACGCCTTTCGCCGCACGCTGGCCGCGTACTTCCAGCGATCCCGTGGTCGGGCTGTACGCGTCGACGACTTCCGTGAGGTTGCCGAGGAGATCTCGGGGCAGAAGCTCGAGTCGTTCTTCGACCAGTGGATCATGCAGGCTGTCCTTCCCGACTACGTCGTGGCTTCCGCGTCCTCGACCCGTGCCGAGGGAGGCGAGTTCCGAACCGCGGCGACGATCCGCAACACCGGCACAGGCGTGATGCCCGTGGAGGTGGGATTCGGGAGCGGTCAGGATCGCGTCATTCGGCGCGTTGAGGTGCCGAGCCGCGGCGAAGCCACCGTGACCGTCATGACGCCCGCGGCTGTTCGTCAGATCGAGGCTGATCCCAACAAGTGGATCATCCAGTCGAACTATAAGAACGACACGTTCGACATTCGGCAGTGATACCGGGTCGGCACGGCATCTAAACGGCATCTCTATTGACGCTCCAGATGGGCTGTGCTAGGCTTACGCTCAACTGAATAGCTTCTCTTATCAAGAGTGGGCGAGGGACGGGCCCGATGACCCCCGGCAACCTGCCAGTCAGGCAAGGTGCCAACCCCCGGCGGGATTCCAGTTCCGGCGGATAAGAGGGTGAGATCCCCTCCAAAAGCAGGAAGTGGAGGGGATTTTTGTATCCTCATGAGGCGTTCTGTGACACGGAGGTTTCTGTGACGGTCGCGCTCGATCGAGTGACTGTCCGCGTGCCTGCAACGGTGGCGAATCTCGGGGCGGGATTCGATGTGCTCGCCGCGGCCGTCGGCGTGCCCGTTGAAGTCACGCTCTCGCCGGCGCCGGCGCCTCGGGTGGCCGTCACGGGAGTGACTGTCCCACAGGATGCGTCAAACCTCATGTATCGAGGCGTGGCCGCCGTCGCGGCCACGCTGGGCCATACGGGCGCCTTTGCGCTCGAGGCCCATTCGCCCATTCCGCTGCGCAGCGGGCTCGGCAGCAGCGCCGCCGCAATCGTCGGCGGCGTGGTCGCCGCCAGCCGGCTCCTTGGCGGAGCGCTCGATGCGGACGCGTTGCTGCGGGTCGCCACCGACCTCGAGGGCCATCCCGACAATGTCGCGGGCGCGTTGTTCGGCGGGATCGTGATCGTCGCGCGCAACGGTGACACGTTTCGATGGACCCGCTTCATTCCGGCGCTGCCGCTGGCTGTGGTGCTCGCCGTTCCGGCGCTGGAGATCGAGACCGCTGCCGCGCGCCGCCTGCTGCCGCGAGAGGTCAGCCGCGAAGACGCCGTCTTCAACCTCGGCCACACGGCCCTGCTCGTGGCTGCGCTCGTGCAGGGGCGGTCCGACCTGCTGCGAGACGCGTTGCGAGACCGGTTGCACCAGCCCTATCGCGCGGTGCTCGTGCCCGGGTTCGACCGTGTCACACGTGCGGCCGTCGACGCGGGCGCGTACGGCGCGGTGTTGAGCGGCTCGGGGCCGACGATTGCGGCGCTGGCCCCGCCGTCGGCGGCGGGCACAGTCGGCGAGGCGATGGGTGAGGCGTTCCGGCAGGCCGGAGTCGCGAGCCGCGTGCTCATCACCGAGATCGATCCGCGCGGCGCGCTGAACATCTGACGCGTGCACAGTCTTGTGCGTGATTGTGAAGGAGCCCTGAGAGGAGGCACGGACGTGGCAGTCGAGCGATTGCGGTGCCGTGAGTGCGGGACAGAGGTTCAGGTCGGCCCGGTATATGTGTGCGACCGGTGCTTCGGCCCGCTTGAGGTCGTTCACGACATCGAGGCGCTGCGCCGCCTGCCTCTGCGGGCGCGCATCGAGGCCGGCCCGCGATCGATCTGGCGCTACGTCGATCTGCTGCCCGTGGAGTACGATCCGGTCGTGGACCTTTCGCCCGGCTTCACACCTCTGGTCCCCGCGCCTCGCCTGGGTCAGGCGCTGGGGTTGCGGCGGCTCTTCGTCAAGAACGATTCGGTAAATCCCACCTGGTCATTCAAGGACCGCGCGGTCGAGATCGGCACGGCGGCCGCCCGGCGGTTCGGATACACGACGCTGGCCTGCGCCTCGACGGGCAACCTGGCCAACTCTGTGGCGGCGCATGCGGCCCGCGCCGGGATGCGCGCCTGCGTTTTCGTCCCGGCCGGCATCGAACGCGGCAAGATCCTTGCATCCGCGGTCTACGGTCCCACGGTGATCGAGGTGGACGGCGGCTACGACGAAGTCAACCGGCTCTGCGCCGAGATCGGTGAGGAGCATCATTGGGCGTTCCTCAACGTCAACATGCGGCCCTTCTACAGTGAGGGAGGAAAAACCCTGGCCTTCGAGGTCGCCGAGCAGTTGGGCTGGCAGGCGCCTGCAGCCGTGGTTGTCCCAATCGCCTCGGGCAACCTGCTCGTCAAGATCCATCGCGGATTCCAGGAACTCGTCTCGCTGGGTCTGATTCCCGAAGCCGCGACCCCCCCCAGCATCCACGGAGCGCAGGCCCTGGGGTGCGCGCCCGTGGCGGCCGCCTTCAAGGAGGGAGGTGAGATCCGGCCGGTACGGCCGCAGACGATCGCGCATTCGCTGGCGATCGGCACGCCGGCGGACGGCCGGTACGCGATCGCGGCTGTCCGCTCGAGCGGCGGGCAGATCGAGGCGGTCAGCGATGAAGAGATCGTCGCAGGGATGATCCTGCTCGCAGAGACCGAGGGAATCTTCACCGAGACGGCCGGAGGCGTGACGATCGCCACGCTCCGCAAGCTTGCGGCCGGCGGCGCGCTCGATCCTGAGGGCGTGACCGTTGCCTACATCACCGGCATGGGCTTGAAGACGCAGGAGGCAGTCGTCGGGGTGCTCCCCGCTCCCATACGCATCCGGCCGAGCCTCCGGGCGTTCGAGCAAGCAGTGTTGAGCAGCACCACGGCATAAGGGAGAGATCACGATGGCCACGATTCGAATTCCCACGCCGATGCGCCGCTACACGAATGGGGAGCGACTCGTCACTGTCACCGCGGACACGGTGGCAATCGCCATCGATGAACTCGACCGCCGCTATCCCGGGGTTCGCGAGCGGCTGGTCGACGGCGAGGGTCAGATCCACCGGTTCGTCACCGTCTTCGTTGGCGAGGAGGACGTGCGCCTGCTTCAGGGACTGGCGACGCCGCTGGACGAGCGCGCCGAGGTCTCGATCATCCCCGCGATGGCCGGCGGCGCTCCGTGCGTTAGCGGCGGGCACTCCGCGCGTTAGCGAGAGAACCCCGTAGGCTCGCCCACCGTCACGCGCCGGCCACGTCCGGCCACACCCGGAAGCCCATCTGAGCGAAGTGCTCGTCGAAGGCGAAGACACCCGCCAGTCCCAGTTCGCGTATCACCACGAAGCTCGTGCAGTCCGTGAACGAGAAGTCCCGATCGGCATGACGGACGAACAGCTCCCACGCCGCGGCGCGCACCTGAGCCGTCACCTCGGCGAACTCCACGACCTGGCTGGCGTGGAGGAACTCTCCGAGCCGCACGGCCGCTGCATGGCCGGCGCGCGCCCGGGTCAGCGTGATCGCCTCGTCGAACACGTAATCTGAAGTGACGAGGCGAGTGGTCTGCTGCGGCAGAGTTCCCCAGAAGCGGACTGCGCCGCGGTGCGCGTCGTCGCGGCGGTGGTACAGGGCGAACCACGCCGACGTGTCGACGAAGATTCTCACTGCCGGCCTCGTCGCCCCGGTTTTGCGGACCGGGATGATTTCTTCTGGCGAGTCCAAGCGTAGAGATGCGCATCGTGCCTGGTGGCCACATCGGTCGGCGAGCCCCCTGGCCCCTCGATGGCATGGTCGGGAAGCCTCCAGATCGGGTCATCGGGGATCGCAGGAGGCGCCTCTTCGGTTTCCAGATAACGCTCCACAGCCTCACGGACCTGGTCGGCCATCGATCTGTTCAGGATCGCAGCGCGGCGCTTCAGTCGGCTGTGTAACGCGTCCGGCAGGTAGATCTGCGTCCGCACCGCCATTGGAATCCCTCTTCAGGAGTACTGTATATACAGCATACAGCATATCTCTGACTTGAGGCAGATGGCCCGGCGCCGACACGGGAGCGAGCGTGTTATGGTAGGAGGGGAGCGGATCGTGCCAGACTGTCGTACCTCCCCTGACCACCGATGAGTGTTCCCGCCGATGCCAGGCGGCGCGCCGTCACGCTGCGCGCTGAGATCGACGACCACAACTACCGCTACCATGTCCTCGACGCGCCGACCATTACCGACGCGGCGTACGACCGGCTGATCCGCGAGCTCCGCGAGCTCGAAGACCGCTACCCTGACCTCGTCACGCCTGACTCACCGACCCAGCGCGTCGGCGCGCCGCCATCGGCGGCGTTTGCCACGATCCGGCACCGGATGCCGATGCTCAGCCTCGCCAATGCCTTTGACGACGCCGAGCTTGAGGCGTGGAACCGGAGGGTACGGGCGACGCTCGGCGACGTTTCCATCCACTATGCATGCGAGTTGAAGATCGATGGCGCCGCGGTCTCGCTGACGTACGAGCGTGGGGCGCTGACCACCGGCGCGACGCGCGGCGACGGCGTCCAGGGCGAAGATGTCACGCCGAACCTGCGCACGATCAAGAGCATCCCGCTGCGCCTGCGCGGGACGAGACTGCCCCCGCTGCTCGAGGTACGCGCCGAGGTCTACCAGCCGCGAAAGTCGTTTGAAACAGTGAACGCCGAGCGGACCGCCCGCGGCGAACCCACCTTCGCCAACCCCCGCAACGCCGCCGCCGGATCACTCCGGCAGCTCGATCCGCAGGCGACAAGCCGCCGGCCTCTGCAGATCTTCGTGTACGGCCTCGGCTTCGCGCAAGGTCTTGGCCTGCGATCTCACTGGGAGACGCTGGCGTGGCTGCGCGAGACCGGGCTTCGGACGAATCCCCACACCGCGCGGTGCGCGTCCCTCGACGAGGTGAAGGCCTACATAACGAAGTGGACCGAGCGCCGCGCGACGCTGGACTACGACACCGATGGCGTCGTCATCAAGGTGGATGATTCGGGGCAGCAGGCCGAACTTGGGGCCACCACACACGCGCCGCGATGGGCCCTGGCCTATAAGTTCCCTGCCGAGCAGGCGATCACGAGACTGCTGGACATCACCATCAACGTAGGCCGGACGGGCGCGCTCACCCCGGCCGCCGTCCTGGAACCCGTGCGCGTGTCCGGCGTGACCGTCACCAGCGCCACTCTGCACAACGAGGATGAGATCAAACGAAAGGACGTCCGCATCGGCGACTGGGTGATCGTGCAGCGCGCCGGCGAGGTGATCCCTGAGGTCGTTGCTCCGCTGCCCGATCGGCGGACCGGCCACGAGCGAAGGTTCGTGATGCCCGAGCGTTGTCCCGTCTGCCAGACGCCGGTCGAGCGGCCCGAAGGCGAAGCGGTCGCCCGCTGCCCCAACCTGGCCTGCCCCGCGCAGGTCGTGGAGCGACTCTATCATTTCGCATCGCGCGACGCGATGAACATCGAAGGGTTGGGCGGCAGGCTCCTCGCCCAAATGGTCGAGACCGGCCTGGTCCGCGATCCGTCCGATCTGTATCGTCTCACGAAGGACCAGGTCCTGACGCTCGAGCGAATGGGCGACAAGCTCGCGCAGAACCTCCTCGTCGCCATCTCCCGCACCCGCGAGACGACCCTGGCCCGGTTGCTGTACGCGCTGGGGATCCGCCACGTCGGCGCCCACGTCGCCAAGGTGCTGGCCTCGTACTTTCCCAACGTCGAGGCGCTCGTCGACGCATCATTCGAAGAGGTGCGCGACGTGCCCGGGATCGGGCCCACCATTGCCCAGAGCATCGTGAACTTCTTCAAACAGGCGTCCAACCGCCGCCTGGTAATGCGCCTACTCGACGCCGGTGTCCGGCCGCAGGTGGGCGTGTCATCGGCCGGCGCACGTGATGGCCCGCTCGCCGGCGCGCAGTTTGTCTTCACCGGGACACTGAGCCGCTGGACGCGTAGCGAGGCCGAGGCCCTCGTGCGCGAGTCCGGCGGGACGGCCACCGACAGCGTGACCACGAAGACCACCCATGTGGTCGCTGGCGAGTCGCCTGGATCGAAGCTGGAGAAGGCCCGCAGGCTCGGCGCCCGGGTGCTGACCGAGCGCGAGTTTGCGGAATTGATCGGTGGGTGACGCGAGTCCGCGGTCGGGCGAAGGTGCGAAATATGTGGTTGAGCAGGATCCTTCGATGATGGATGTCCGGCCGTGAGGCGTGTGCTCATCTGGCTGCTCGTCCTGGCCGCGGCCGGTCTGTACGTCTGGTGGACGCAGTTCCGGCCGCAAGAGACCCGTGTCATGGTGTACTTTGTCGGGAGAGCGGACGGCGCCGCGACCGTCGTCCCGGTCGAACGCGCGGTGCAGGGGCGTGGCGCCGCGACGGTCCTGCGCGGGGCCGTTGAGGCTTTGCTGGTCGGGCCGTCACCAGAGGAACGGGCGAGGGGACTGACCAGCGAGATCCCTGCGGGGACGAGATTGCGCAATCTCGCCGTGCAGGAGGCCGTCGTGACGATCGACCTCACCGGGGCGATCGCCTCGGGCGGCGGTTCATCCAGCATGCTGGGTCGGCTGTGGCAGCTCGTCTACACCGGCACGCAGCTCCCGGCTGCGCGACAGGTGCGGCTGCTGATCGACGGCGCGGAGCGCCAGGCGCTCGGTGGGGAGGGTGTGCTGATCGACCGGCCTGTTGGCCGGCCGCCGGCGTTTCCGAGGTTCTGACCCACTCCCGTCGTCGTACCAGAATCACACGAGGGCGTGAAACCCGGGCGGGCAGGAGACTCTTTCGACACCGCAGAAGTGTCGCCTATCCATCGCGCATCTGAACACCGGAGCCAGCGTGTGCCCCGCGAAGTCTTTGCCGACGAAATAGAGGCCTTCCTTGAGCGGTTGGACACCGTGGCGGCCGCGCGGGTCGTCGCCAATGAAGGCGGCGAGATCGAGCGGATTTACGCGACGAGCGAGTCCGCCCGCGACGACAGCACGATCCGACGATCGATCGCCTCGGCCTTGATGAGTCAGTTCAATATCCATCTCGACGGATGGCGGATCCAGGTGGCGCATCTGGAGCCAACGGTCGAAGCTGAGCCCATCCCGGAGTGTCACCTTATTCGCTTCGAAGAGACCATCACCGAAACGACGATGCGGGTCGTCGTCGATCTGCGCTACGAGCGGGAAGGCTCGCAGAAGACCATCAGCGGGACGGCGCAGGCGCCCGTGGGCCAGGTCCACCGCCAGCGCACCGCGGCGCTGGCGACTGTGGAGGCGCTCCGCCCCCTCGTCGAGCGATCAGGAAGCCGCCCGGCCCTCGAAGGATTGACGTTGATCCCCTTTGCCGGCGCCACTGTCGCGCTTGCCGCGATCTCGCTCGCCTCAGAGCACGCGACCGTGTTGCGGATCGGCGCCGCGACGGTGACTGGAAACGAAGCCGAGGCGGTGGTGGCCGCAGTGCTCGACGCCGTGAGAAAGCCGGTCCGGATGATGGTGGAACCTCGCAGAGGCCGAACCGATCGTCACCGCCAGTTCGAAGGGCTGCGCCGGCACTACGAGCAGATGATCCGCACCGATGCAGGACCTCCGCCTGCGGCCGCTCCGCTCGAGAGGGAGCAGGTTCGAACGTCCGTTGAAAAGGAAGACCCCGATCCTCCGCAGGCAGACGTGCCGTTACCGGTCGCGGCGCCGGCGGGCGCCGCGGCGCAGGACACGATCCAGACCATGACCGATATTCGCCCCGAACGTGAGGGAGGTGCGACGACCGTTATGCGCGAGGAGACGCGTGGTGATGGATTCCCTGCGGCGAAGGCCGCGCCGCGTTTCTCGGTGGAGGACTCCTTCTACCGGCGGCTGGTGACCACCGGGGTGCCGGTCCACATCCGGTGCCGCGACGGCTATGAGATTCCCACCGCGATCATCAGGGATTATGGGACCTACAGCCTGATGGTGGAAGCCAACGGCGTGCAAGAGCTGGTCTTCAAGCACGGGATCATTGCGATTCGGCCCTACGGCCCGCTCCCGCCCGAGACTCTGACGCCGTCGTAGCACCTCGTGTCGTCTGACCGGCTGGACGAACTGCGCCGCCGTCGCGAAGGGCTGCTGGCGATGGGCGGCCAGGAGCGAATCCGCCGCCAGCATGAGGCAGGCAAGCTCACGGCTCGGGAGCGATTGGATCTCTTGCTCGATCCCGGGTCGTTCGTCGAGCTTGATCCGTTTGTTGTGCCTCGAAGCCGCGACTTCGGTCTGGACCGCGTCGATGCGCCGGCTGACGGCGTCGTCACAGGTCACGGCACGATCGATGGACGGCCGGTGCATGTCTTCTCGCAGGATTTCACGGTGCTCGGCGGATCGCTCGGCGAGGGCCACGCGGAGAAGATCTGCAAGGTGATGGACCTGGCGGTCCGCACCGGCACGCCGATCGTCGGGCTGAACGACTCGGGTGGCGCGCGTATCCAGGAGGGCGTTGTCAGTCTGGGCGGATACGCCGACATCTTCCTCCGCAACACCCTGGCCAGCGGCGTCGTGCCGCAGATCTCCGCGATCATGGGTCCATGCGCCGGCGGCGCGGTCTATTCTCCGGCGATCACCGACTTCACGATCATGGTCAGAGGCACCGCGTATATGTTCGTCACCGGGCCGCAGGTGCTGAAGGCCGTTACCCGTGAGGACGTGTCGCTTGAGGAATTGGGCGGGGCGGATGTGCATGCCGCCCGCAGCGGCGTCGCTCACTTCGTCGTGGCCGATGACGAGGAGTGCCTGGCGCTCGTCCGGCGGCTCTTGGGCTTTCTGCCGTCGAACAACCTGGACGACCCACCACGGCGCCCGTCGACCGACGATCCGGCTCGGGCAGATCCCGCGCTTGACGACTTGGTGCCCGACGACCCTGCGAGACCCTACGACATGCATGACGTGATCAGGCGGATCGTGGACGACGGGGACTTCGTTGAAGTCCACGCGGCCTTCGCCCGAAACCTGATTGTTGGGTTCGCACGCCTGCACGGCCGGCCGCTCGGCGTGGTCGGGCTGCAGCCCGCAGTCCTGGCGGGGGTGCTCGATATCGACGCGTCGGTAAAGGGCGCGCGGTTCGTCCGCTTCTGCGACGCCTTCAATATCCCCCTGGTCACGTTTGTCGACGTCCCGGGGTTCCTTCCGGGCCTGGCCCAGGAGCACGGCGGGATCATCCGGCACGGCGCCAAACTGCTCTACGCATACTGCGAAGCCACGGTGCCGAAGCTGACGGTGATCACGCGCAAGGCCTATGGCGGCGCCTATGATGTCATGTCAAGCAAGCACATCCGCGGCGATCTCAACCTCGCCTGGCCGACCGCCGAGATTGCGGTCATGGGCCCTGAGGGCGCGATCGACATCATCTTCAGGAAGGAACTCGCTGCGGCCGCCGATCCCGAGGGCCGCCGTCGCGAGCTTGTGGCCGAGTACCGCGCGCAGTTTGCCACGCCATACATCGCCGCGTCACGCGGCTACGTGGATGATGTGATTGCTCCACGTGAGACCCGCCGCCGCCTGATCGCGGCCCTCGCGGTGCTGCATCGCAAGCGCGCGAGCACTCCACGCCGGAAGCACGGCAACATTCCTCTCTAGGCTCTGGCGGATGCGTCCGTGGGTAGACCACTGAGGAGATTCGCGTAGACAGGAATCATCCCGCGAAGGCTGAATGTCCTCGGATGAATCATGAACCTCCTACCTGTCACTGCTGGTGATGCTCGCTTCCGCGACTGGCTCCGCCGATACCGCGAAGAGACGATCGGCGAAGCGCCGCCTGACGCGTGGCTCGATCATTACCTTGAGGTCCTCTTCGCCGACCAGGGCAAGCACCGGCACATCCTCTGGGCCGTCGACGGGGGCCGCAAGGTCGGATTCACCGTGGCGGTCTTGAGCAAGCACTGGGCGAACAAAGGGCGGACGCAGGGGGTCGTCGGCGAATTCTTCATCTACCCGGAGTACCGCCGCGAGGGACGGGGCCGGCAGCTCGCGCAGGCGCTCATCGCGTGGCTCAAGGAGCAGGGTGCGGAAGAGATCCAGTCCGCCGTCATCGCCGGCAACGTGAGGGGCCTGCGCTTTTGGGAGGCGATCGGGTTCCAGATCGCCCGCTACTCACTGGTGTACCGTCCCGACCGACCCCGCGAGACCGACGAGGACGACTGACCCTCGCCGATGTCGCTTCCAGGCCGACTGTTGATCGCCAACCGTGGCGAGATTGCGGTTCGTATTGTGCGCGCCTGCCGGGACCTGGGGATTTCCCCGGTCGCTGTCTACACGCCGATCGATGCCGGGGCGCCGTACGCCCGGATGGCCGACGAGGCGCTTGCACTGCCTGATGATGAGCCTGCGCGGAGTTACCTGAATGGACCGCTGCTGATCGATCTGGCGAGGCGATCGCGCGCCACCGCGATCCATCCCGGGTACGGATTCCTGGCGGAGCGTCCCGCATTCGCCGCAGCATGCGAGGATGCCGGCATCACCTTCGTGGGGCCTCCGGCCGCCGTGCTGGAGCGATGCGGCGACAAAGCGGCGGCCCGCGCGGCGGCCATCTCCGCCGGCGTCCCCGTCCTCGACGGCACGGCGCACCTCGAGGATGCCGACGCCGCGCGCGCGGCAGTAACGATTGGTTTCCCCCTCCTCATCAAGGCGGTCGGAGGGGGAGGGGGCAAGGGGATTCATCTCGTGCGCATGCCCGACGCCCTACCGGCTGCGCTCCGCCTGGCCCGCGGGGAGGCGCACACAGCATTCGGCGATCCCCGCGTCTACCTCGAACGCTGGCTCGAGCGGCCGCAGCACGTCGAGGTCCAGATTCTTGCGGATAGCGCAGGGCATGTCATCCATCTCGGCGAGCGCGCCTGCTCCATTCAGCGCCGCCACCAGAAGCTCTTCGAGGAGGCGCCGGCGCCGGGCCTGGACCCACATCTGCGCGAAACGCTGACAGCGGCGGCTGTGCGTGTGGCGCAGGCGTTGGGATATCGAAATGCCGGGACGATCGAGTTCCTGGTCGATGGCAACGACTTCTTCTTCATCGAGGTGAACGCCCGGATCCAGGTGGAGCACCCGGTCACCGAAGCGGTGACCGGCGTCGATGCCGTGGTGGCGCAACTCGCCCTTGCAGGCGGCGATCCGCTGCCGCTGCGGCAGCAGGACGTTCGCGTGACGGGCTGCGCGATCGAGTGCCGCATCAGTGCGGAAGATCCTCACCGCGGATTTCTGCCATCGATCGGGAAGATCGACGGCGCGGTCGAACCCTCGGGTCCCGGGGTTCGAGTGGACAGCGGCCTGTGGTCGGGGCAGAGTGTCTCACGGCATCTAGATCCCCTGCTCGCGAAGGTCGTGACCAGCGGGCCCACTCGTGAGGTCGCGATGAGCCGGATGCGCCGCGCCTTGACGGAGTATGCGATCTCGGGCGTCAACACGACCATCCCGTTCCACCTGTGGGCGCTCGAGCAGCCGGAGTTCGTCCAGGGCCGGTATGACGCGCGTTTTGCCGAAGGGTGGGGCCGCGGGCCGGCAACGCCTGAAGCGGATCGGTTGGCGATACTGGCGGCTGCGGCTTGGTTCCACCGCCGATCGGTTACGCCTGTGCTGCCTACCGATGGAGCATCGTCGAGGTGGATCGCTGAAGCGCGCCAGGAGAGCGTGCGTGAACATTGAGGTGACTGTGCGGGGACACCGGCAGGTCGTCGAGGTTGATCCATCCAACGACGGTCTGGTGATTCGCGTCGATGGGCGCGCAGAACCAGTCTATCTCGACCTCGTCGCAGGATCGGAATGTTGGAGGGTGTCGGTACACGGTCGGTCGGCGCCGGTCCGTTTGCACCAAGAGGCCGGAGAGCTCTTCGCCACGATCGGTGCGGCTCGGGTCGGGCTCGCGGTACGCCGCGTGCTGCCGGTGCCGCCCCGGCGATCCACGCCGTCAGGGGCCGCCGGCCGGCACGAGGTGCGCGCACCGATGCCGGGGTTGGTCGTGAGCGTGCCGGTCTCGCCTGGCGACGCCGTCGGGGCGGGCGAGACCGTCGCCGTCGTCGAGGCGATGAAGATGCAGATGGAAGTCCCCGCGCCTGCCGCAGGCCGGATCGATGAAATCCGCGCACGGCCCGGCCAGGAAGTCGCCGGCGGGCAGGAGCACGTCGTCGTCCACGGATCGAGTGACGCGCCATCCGGGGAGGCCGATCGATGACCGGAGAGCGACCGCGCGAGTTCGCCACGGCCGACGGCATTCCACTGGCCGCGCATTACAACCGGCGCGATACGCACCCCGACCTGGGCGCGCCCGGTGCGTTTCCCTACACCCGCGGCATCTACCCCGCTATGTACCGCAGCCGCCTGTGGAACATGCGGCAATACGCGGGGTACGGTGGCGCGGAGGAGTCGAACCAGCGCTACCGGTATCTGCTCGACCAGGGACAGACCGGCCTGTCGATCGCCTTCGACCTGCCCACGCAGATGGGCTACGATTCCGACCATCCCATGGCGCTGCCGGAGGTCGGCAGGGTCGGCGTGGCGATCGACACGCTGGCCGATATGGAGGTTCTCCTTCAGGGCATCCCCCTCGATCACGTCTCCACTTCGATGACCATCAACGCCACGGCGGCGATTCTCCTGGCGATGTACATCGCCGTGGCCGAGCAGCAAGGTGTGCCGTTTGACCGGATCGACGGGACGACCCAGAACGATATCCTCAAAGAGTACATCGCGCGCGGCACGTACATCTACCCTCCGGCGCACTCGATGCGCCTCGTCACCGACGCGTTTGCGTTTTGCGCGCAGCGACTGCCTCGGTGGAATCCGATCAGCGTCAGCGGGTATCACATCCGCGAGGCCGGGGCCAGCGCGGTGCAAGAAGTCGCGTTCACACTGGCCAACGGCCTGACCTATCTCCAGGCCGCCATCGACACAGGTCTGACCGTTGACCAGGTGGCGCCGACGATCTCATTTTTCTTTGCTTCGCAAATGCCCTTGCTGGAAGAGGTGGCCAAGTTTCGGGCGGCGCGGCGGCTCTGGGCGCGCTTCGTCCGCGATCGGTACCGGCCGCAAGATCCGCGGTCGACGATGCTGCGGTTTCACACACAGACCGCTGGCGCGGCGCTCACCGCGCAGCAGCCCGACAACAATGTGGTGCGTGTGACCATCCAGGCGCTGGCCGCAGTCCTGGGCGGGACGCAGTCGCTGCACACCAATGCCCGCGACGAAGCGCTGGCGCTGCCGACTGAGGCCTCGGCGCTGCTCGGGTTGCGCACCCAGCAGGTCATCGCCTTTGAGAGCGGCGTCACGTCCACCGTGGATCCCCTGGGCGGTTCGTACCTCATCGAGTATCTCACCGACGAGATCGAGGGGCGGGCCGTGGCGTTGATCTCGCAGATCGAGGCGACCGGCGGCGTGGTCCGGGCGATCGAGCGCGGCTGGATTCAGAGGGAGATTGCCGAGAGCGCGTACCGCGAGGCGCAGGCGATCGAGCGGAGCGATCAGATCGTCGTCGGGGTCAACCGCTTCCAGAGCGACAGCCCCGCCAGAGTGGAGATCCAGCGGATCGATCCCGAGATCATGACCCGGCAGACCGCCCGCCTGCATCGCGTCCGAGCCGAACGCGACGGCCCGGCGGCGACGCGAGCCCTCGAACGCCTGGACGGCGCCGCCCACGGCCGCGACAACCTGCTGCCGCACATTCTGGATGCGGTGAAGGCCTACGCGACGCTCGGCGAGATCTGCGACGTGCTGCGGAGAGCGTTCGGCACGTATCGCCCGCCCATCGTAGTGTAGGCGCCGTGCGCCAGCCTGCGGCGAGCGCCGCGATCTTCAACGCGTCCGGGGAGATTCTCCTGGTGCGCCTCTCCTATGACCATGGTCAGTGGACGTTGCCGGGCGGCGGGATCGAGCCCGGCGAATCGCCATCTGATGCGGCCATTCGTGAGGTGCGGGAGGAGACCGGACTGGATGTTGAGATCAGCGATCTCTACGGCGTCTACTGGCGCCGTGATAACGACCTCACGCTCTTCGCCTTTCGCTGCCGGGTTACGGGGGGCTCGCTCCGGCCGGACGGGGTCGAGATTCTCGAAGTCCGCTATTTCCCCGCCGACGCGCTGCCCAGGCCTATCACGAATGTGACCCTGCTGCGTGTTGCCGACGCGACAGCGGATGAACCTGTCGGCGTCAAGACCCTCGAGCGTCTGGAGTACCTGTGATAGCCGTGGCCACGCTTGTGTCTGATCTCGTCGCCGGATCGCCCCAGGCCGCAGCTCGCCTGATCTCACTGCTCGAGAACGGCGGCGCGCGGGCCGCGGAAGTTCTTCAGGCGCTCTTTCCCCACACGGGCCGCGCGCATATTGTCGGGGTCACCGGTCCGCCGGGATCGGGCAAGAGCACCCTGGTCAACGCCGCGATCAGGGGACTGCGCGATCAAGGCCAGCGGGTCGGCGTCGTGGCGGTGGATCCTACCAGCCCGTTCACCGGAGGCGCGCTGCTTGGCGATCGCATTCGCATGCAGGATCACAGCACCGATCCTGAGGTCTTCGTGCGCTCGATGGCCACCCGCGGCAGCCTGGGCGGGCTCGCGCCCGCGACCGGAGAGGCCGTCGCCGTTCTCGACGCCTGGGGTGCGGCGACCGTGTTCATCGAGACCGTGGGGACCGGGCAGGCCGAGGTCGACATCGTCGCCGCCGCCGATACTGTGGTGGTCGTGACGACATCGGGTCTCGGCGACGGCGTGCAGACGATCAAGGCCGGCGTCATGGAGATCGGCGACATCTTCGTGGTCAACAAAGCCGATCGTCCCGAGACCGACCGTACGATCACAGACTTGAAGACGGCCCTCGGTCTGGTCCCGGCGAATGGGTGGCGGCCCCCGGTGCTTACTACCGTGGCGATGACCGGAGAGGGCGTCGCGGATCTCCTGGCCGCGATTTTCGAGCACCGGCGATATCAGGAGACCACAGGCGGGATGCTCGTCCGGCGTCGCAACCGCTGGAAACGCGAGATCGTTCGGGCGGCTGAGGCGCGGTTGCGGGCCCAGGTCCTGGACCGCGCGATCGCGACGACCCTGAACGAACTTGTGGAACGCGTCGCCGCCGGCACGCTCGATCCCCACACCGCTGCGGACCGCCTGCTGG
>JBQTJG010000038.1:0-1856 GCA_052387355.1 Armatimonadota bacterium
TTACCGCCAACCTTGGTCTCCGTTCCAAGCTTCGTCGCCTTGATAGCGGAGGCGACCACATTGTCCTGGAACACTACATTTGATGAAGTCTTGATGAGCCCGAGGTTATTGGTGGCTTTTACACAGAAGGCGTCATCGCCGACGTAGACGAACACTCTCCTCACCGTGACGTTCGTGGACGCATCAACGTTGGCACCATCGTTATTATTCGCCGTTATGTCGGCAAGGACCTTAAGGCCCTCCAGCGTGATTCCATCGGAGTAATGAACGTGGTTGGTCCAGCTTGCCGGATCTCTCTCATAGACGTCCGCGACTCTGATCTTGGTGCTGTTTACGATCTTTACGAGCATGGGGGAGCCCGGGCAGTCGTGGTGGATATTCCAACCACGAGGACAACTGGCCTTTCGATAGGCTTGGCCATCTCCGTCGATGACACCGCGTCCTTTGATACCGGCATTCGAAATGCCGTTGAACCTGATGAGGTATGCCTCGCCAGCGGCGTCGGTCGGATAATAGACACGGGTCGTGACGCCCTTGATTAAGGCCCCGCTTTTCAGGTAAAGCGTCACCTTGCTCTTCACATCAAGTGCTCCGGTCAAGTATTTTCGGCTCTTCAGGACAATTTGTGGGTGGTTGCGAGCCTGTGAGGGCATGGGTGCCTGTGGACTTGTGGATAACGTCCCTGTTACCCACAGGGTCCACAGGCCAAGCTGGGAATCTGTGGACAACCTCCCTGTTGCCCACAGATCCCCCAGCCCTACAAGGAGTGTAAGAACACGAAAGGGAGCTAAGCGGTTTGGTCTAGAGGAGCATCCCGCTCCGATCTCTGGGAAGATGGGAAGTGCGAAATCACCATCGACCAGAGGGAGGGGAACGGGATGCAGCTCAAGACTATCCTCAATCGTGTCCAGAAATTCAAATCGTTCGCGTATGGTGCGGTGCGCTGGGCGGAGGGCGCCCCCTCCCCGACGCTGGAAGTGTACGTGCAGCCTCGGGCCAATGGGCAGGCCACCTGCTCGGGTTGCGGGCGCCCGGGGCCGGGCTACGACCGGCTGCCTGCCCGGCGTTTTGAATTCGTGCCGCTTTGGGGCATGAAGGTATTCTTGATCTATGCGCCGCGGCGGATGGACTGTCCCCGCTGTGGGGTCAAGGTGGAGCGTATGCCCTGGGCGATGGGTAAACATCCGCTGACGCAGGCCTATGCGTGGTTTCTGGCTACCTGGGCGAAGCGGCTCTCGTGGCAGGAAGTGGCCGAGGCCTTCCACATGAGTTGGGACGCCGTGTTCGGCGCGGTGGAGATGGCGGTCGAATGGGGCCGGGCGCACCGGGATCTCTCGGGGATCCAAAGCCTCGGCATTGACGAGCTGGCCTGGGGACGGGGGCATCGCTACCTCACCGTGGTCTATCAGATCGACACCCACGGTAAGCGTCTCCTGTGGATCGGAGAGAAACGCACGGTCAAGACGTTGTTGCGCTTCTTCTGTTGGTTGGGCGAAGAGCGTAGCCGAGCACTGCGTTTTGTCTGCTCGGATATGTGGAAGCCCTATCTCAAGGTCATCGCCAAGAAGGCGGGGCAGGCCATTCACGTCCTGGATCGCTTCCACATCATGGGGCGCTTCGGCAAGGCCATCGATGAGGTCCGTGCCCAGGAAGCCCGGGAGCTCAGGGCCCGGGGCCGCGAGCCCGTCTTGACCAAGACGCGGTGGCTGTTGCTCAAGAGGCCCGAGCACCTCACCGAGAAGCAGGAAGTGCGGCTGGCGGATCTCTTGCGGTACAACCTGCGCAGCGTGCGGAGCTACCTGCTCAAGGAGGACTTCCAGTTCTTCTGGGGCTACCGCTCGCCCTATTGGGCCGGG
>JBQTJG010000039.1:0-4837 GCA_052387355.1 Armatimonadota bacterium
GGCCTGCTGACGCTGAACGATATCCGACGAGTGGTGGGCCATCGTGACTGATTCTCCCGCGCAGATGCATGCCCGGATGGTGCACCAGCTTATCGAGCGTGGGGCCGTGCACACGCCACAGGTGGAGGAGGCTTTCCGGATCGTACCTCGCCACCCGTTCCTTGCTGATGTGTCGGCTGAGCGCGTCTACAGCGGTGAGGCGGTTGTCACCAGATTTGGGTCTGACGGTTTGCCTATCAGTTCCTCCAGCGAGCCGGCGATCATGGCCATCATGATCGAGCAGCTTCAGTTAGAGCCGGGACAGCGTGTACTGGAGATCGGAGCGGGCACTGGCTACAATGCGGCGATTCTGGCGCATCTTGTCGGTCCGGCCGGACGTGTGACCACCGTGGATATCGATGATGACATCGCCCTGGAGGCCCGGGCGAACCTCGACCGCGCCGGCGCGTTGACTGTTCGAGTCGTCACCAGCGATGGCTGGATGGGCGTTCCTGAGGACGCCCCCTTTGACCGTATCGAGGCGACGGTGAGTATCGTGGACCTCTCCCCCCACTGGATCGGGCAGCTCCGAGACAGCGGCCTGCTGGTCGCGCCGTTCGCGCTGAGGGCCGGTCTTCAGGCGTCGATTGCCTTCCAGAAGCGTGGGAGCGGGATGCACAGCGTGAGCGTCGAGCCCGCGGGTTTCATGCGCCTGCGCGGAGCCCACGCCGGGCCGGCAACATCCGTCCGAGTCGAAGGCTGGATGGCGGGCATGGAGGACATCACGGAGGACCGGGTGGCGGCGCTTCGTCGTCTCCTGCAGATGACGCCTCGCACCGAAGCGACGCCCGCGCTGCCCCGTGGCGGTTTCGTCAGGATCGCCCTGGAGGATCGCAACGCAGTCTGGTTGCAGCATTGCGAGGACTGGCATCGTCAGATGACCGGCATTTTCCTTGCGGATCGGTCGAGTCTGGCAGTTGTCGAGTGGAAGACGAGAGCAGGCAAAGCTGGGCCCACGCTGGTCTTCGGTGCAGATGACGCGCTGGTCCACTTGCGCAAGTACCTGGCGGGCGTCGAGCCGCTGGATATTCGGCGCCTTCAAGTCGAGGCGGTTCCGACGACGGGAATGTCGTTGCCGGCCGACGGCTGGATTCTCAGACGCGACGCCTACACGTTCACCGTTCGTCAGTCTGCAGGATGAGCAGAAATGGAAATGGAATAGTCGGCTAACATCCGATCAGTCCTGGTTACTCCTCCAACGGTCGGCGACACATGCGACGCTACGTGGCGCAACGGCTGATCTCTGTGGCGTTCGTTCTCCTCGGCGTGTCGTTCATTGTTTTCCTGGTGCTCCACTTGAGCCCTGGCGATCCGGCGCAGATTCTTCTGGGGCCACTGGCGACGCCAGGCGAGCTGACAGTTCTGCGAGAGCAGCTCGGCCTCGACCGACCGATCCTCGTGCAGTATGGGCGGTGGCTCTCTCAGGTGGTCAGGGGAGATTTCGGACGATCGATCGTCTTACATCGCGCTGTACTCCCCGAAGTGTGGGGACGCTTCAAAGCCACCGTCGTTCTGGCAGCCGGCGGGTTGGTCCTCGCGTTTCCCCTGGGGATCCTCGCAGGAGTTCTCTCAGCCGTGCGTCGCGGATCGGCGCTCGACCGGATCTCTCAGGTGATCGCTATGATCGGCATCAGCATGCCCGCGTTCTGGGTGGGGCTGCTGTTGATCATCGGGTTCTCGCTGCGGTTGAGATGGCTACCGGGAACCGGGATGTACTCGCCCGCGGGCGACGGCGGGCTCGGTGACCTGTTGATCCACCTCATCTTGCCGGCGGTCACCCTGTCCCTCGTGCCATTGGCCGTGGTCTCCAGGCTCACCCGATCCAACATGCTGGATGCGATCGCGCAGGACTACGTCAGGACGGCGCGCGCCAAGGGCGCGCCGGAGCGCCGGGTGATTGCCAGGCACGCCTTCCGCAATACGCTGGTCCCGATGGTCACCGTTTTGGGACTCGAGGTGGGCTTCCTCTTGGCGGGCGCGGTCTACGTGGAGACCGTGTTCAGCTGGCCGGGGATCGGTTTCATGATGGTGAACGCGATCCTGACCCGCGACTTCCCCCTCGTGCAGGGGGGCGTCTTACTGATCGCCACGACGTACGTGACGATCAATCTGGCGACGGACCTGCTTTACTCGTACGTCGATCCGCGCATCCACTATGGCTAGCGTGGTCCTAGCGTGATCGCTGGCCGGGCGCCGGAAGCCCCTGCGGCACTCGAGGTGCTCACGCGGCGCCCGACGGCTGGGAGCCGCTTCTGGCGCAACCGCGGGGCGGCTGTGGGCGCCATCGTGGTGCTCTCCATTGCCATTATCGCCACCGTGACCCCACTGCTGCCCCTGCCTAATCCCGACCGGACCCAGCCCAGCCGCCGGCTTGCTCCACCAATGTCACCCGGTCAACTCCTCGGGACAGACCACCTGGGGCGCGACTTGCTTAGCCGCGTGGTCTGGGGGTCGCGCATCTCGCTGGCGGTCGGAGTCGTAGCCGCGTCGATCGCCATGGCCGTGGGAACGGCAATCGGGATCGTGACCGGCTACTATGGTGGACTGATCGACCACATCGTCATGCGTGCCATCGATCTGGTCATGGCATTCCCTTACATCCTGCTGGCCATCGCGCTGGTGGCCGCACTAGGGCCGGGACTGGTCAACGCGATGATCGCGGTGGCGGTGGTCAACGTCTCCTTCTACGCCCGGGGCGTCCGCGGAGCGGTGCTGCTGCTCCGAGAGCACGAGTTCATCGAGGCGGCCCGCGCGGCTGGGTCCACCGAGGGGCGTATTTTGTGGAAGCATGTGGTGCCGAGCATCATCGCGCCCATCCTGGTGTTCGTGTCGATGAACATCGGTGTGATGATCACCGAGACCGCCGGATTAAGCTTCATCGGTCTTGGCGCACAACCGCCTACGGCCGATTGGGGCACGATGCTCGCGGACGGCCGGCAGTTCATCACCGTCGCTTCGCACGTGGCGGCGATCCCCGGACTGGCAATCTTCCTCCTGGTGATCGGGTTCAATCTGATGGGCGATGGACTAAGGGATGCGCTCGACCCGAGGCTGCGGTAACGTTCGACGAGTACAATGAGACTGGACGATATCCTGAGCGGGGGTGAGAGTAATGAGGCGATGGCAGGTGGGACTGGCGATTGCCCTGATGGTTGGCTCGACGCTTTTAGGGCCCGGTGCGCCGCAGGCCGCCCCGGCGGGCAAGACCCTCGTCGTGGGGTTGGTGGCCGAGCCAACCTCGATGGATCCCGGACAGCTCACCGACATCAACTCGATGCGGGTGCTGTCAAGCGTGTACGATACGCTCGTCCGCTTCAAGGAGGAATCGTTTACGCACGAACCGGGACTGGCCACGTCCTGGAAGATTTCGCCGGACGGCCTGACCTACACGTTCGCGCTGCGCCGTGATATCAAGTTTCATGACGGTACGCCCTTCAATGCTGAGGCCGTCAAGTTTACCTATGATCGGCTTCTCGATGCGAAACACCCGTACGCAAATACCGGGCCCTTTCCGTTTGCGTCCTTCTACTATGGGGCGATCAAGCAGGTCACCGTCGTCGACACGTCTACCGTGCGGTTCTTGTTGAAGAAGCCTTTCTCCCCGCTGATCAACAACTTGACCCTGAACACCGGCCGCATCGTCAGCCCAGCGGCCGTCAAGAAGTGGGGTAAGGAGTTCTCCAGCCATCCCGTGGGCACCGGGCCGTTCAAGTTCGTCTCATGGCAGAAGAACGTCCGCATCGTGCTCGAGGCGAATCCCGGCTACTGGGGCGGCGCCCCCAAGCTGGCCCGGCTCATCTTCCGGCCGCTGGTTGAAGAGCAGACCCGCGTGACCGAGTTGCTCTCGGGCGGGGTGGACTTCGTCGTCGACGTCCCGCCGGACAACGTCGAGCAGGTCAAGAAGGATGCACGCTTTGTCTACTATGAGCAGCCCGGTCCCCACATCTGGTGGGTCACGCTGAACACGAGGAAGAAGCCCTTCAGCGATGTGCGGGTGCGCCGGGCTGTCAACATCGCCATCAATAAGGAGGCGATCGCAAAGGACATCCTGAAGGGAACGGCGACGGCCGCGTCGGGTCCTATCCCTCCGTCGATCACGTGGGCGTACACCGACCAGGTGACCAAGTATGCCTATGACGCCGAGAAGGCCAAGAAACTCCTGACAGAGGCAGGCTATCCCAACGGTTTCTCGGCGGTGTTCTGGATCCCGGAGTCGGGGTCGGGGATGCAGTCGCCCAAGACCATGGCGCAGGCGATCCAGGCCGACCTGCAGGCCGTCGGGATCAAAGTCTCGATCCAGACGTATGAGTGGGGCGCCTACCTGAACAAGTATGGGAAGGGGTTCGGTCAGGAGGCCGACATGGGCGCCATGTCGTTCATGCTCGATCCCGGCGATCCTGCGCCGATGCTCAGTCTCGTCATCGACGGGAAAGGCGGTTTCAACGGCGGCGCCTACAAGAATACCGAAGTGGACCGACTCCTCGACGAGGCGACGCGCGTCGTTGATCTCAAGAAACGCGGCGAGCTTTATCGGCAGGCGACGAAGATCATCGTGGACGACGCGCCGTGGATATTCATTGATAACGCCTTTCAAAACGCGGCCGGCCTGAAGAAGGTCACAGGGTTCAAACTGCATCCGTCGTTCTACATCTTCTTCAACAAGATCTCCGTCAGCCAGTAGGTCGCGAGGGCCCCGGGGCACACGTCCCGGGGCCCCTCCGCGTTCGAAGTGGCGCGATGAGCCGTGAGCATATCGTGGCATTGCGGCGTCTTGACACCCATGCTATACTGCCGTTCA
>JBQTJG010000040.1:0-4120 GCA_052387355.1 Armatimonadota bacterium
CCAGACAGCAGCTCGCCAGCGGCGACACCACAGGCGCCAGGCGCACCCTGCAACAGAGCGCCACCGACCTCGATGATCTGCGTGCGATGCTCGCCGATGAGGAGGGACTCCAGCAGGCGCAGCGCGACCTGCAGCGCTCAGCGGAAGGGATCGCCCGCGGCCGTTCCTCCGTCGCTATGGAGTCCGAAGAGATGCCACGGGCAGGCGCGCAGCCCGGGGCCCCTGCGCCTGGCACCCGGCCGCCGTCCGAAGGCACGGGCCCGGATGGCACCGAGCCTCCGGCAGGCCCCAATCAAGGAACAACGCCCGGGCAGGGCGCCATCTCGGAAAAGCTCGGACAGCGTACAGAGCGCCTGGAGGCCAACCGTCAGCAGAGTCGCGTCCAGGGTCTGCAGGGTGAGGGGCGGGTCACCACCTCCGAGTTGTTAGGTCCGGGCCGACCTGGCCGCAGCCGGGCGCCTGCTGGGCCGGCCGTGGCATCGGCGCGCGCCGATGCCGACCGGTACATCTCGAGGATGCGCATCCCGCCGGAATACCGCGAGATCGTGCGCCGCTACTTCGAAGCGCTGGCCGCGACCCGATAAGCGACCGCGAGAGGAGACCCAGGCATGGATGTCCGGACGTTCCGTTCCACATTCGAAGCGATTCGCGCCCAAACCCGGGCCGTCATCGTCGGGCACGAGTCGCTGATCGAACACGTGTTGATCGCGCTGGTCGCCAACGGCCATGTCCTGCTGGAAGGCGTCCCGGGGCTCGGCAAGACGCTGCTGGTGAAGACGCTCGCGCAGTCTCTCGATCTGAAGTACACGCGGATCCAGTTCACCCCCGACCTGATGCCCGCGGATATCATCGGCACGAACCTCGTCTTGCAGGACCCCGACGGCCGGCGCTACTTTGAGTTCCAGCGCGGCCCGATCTTCTCGCAGATCGTGCTCGCGGACGAGATCAACCGCGCCACGCCCAAGACCCAGTCGGCGCTCTTGGAGGCGATGCAGGAGCGAACCGTGTCGGTGCCCGGTGGCGCATACGTGCTCGAGGAGCCGTTCCTGGTGCTCGCGACGCAGAACCCCATCGAGATGGAAGGTACGTACCCGCTCCCCGAGGCGCAGGTCGATCGCTTCCTCTTCAAGCTGAAAGTCGAGGCGCCGACCCTGCCTGAGTTGCTCGAGATCATGGACCGGACCTCGGGGCCGACGCAGCCGACGACATCGGTGGTGGCGAGCGGCGCCACGATCCGGGCGATGCAGGCGTTCGCGCGTGAGGTGCCGGCGGCCGAGCACATCAAGACGTATGTGGCTCGCCTCGTGCGCGCGACCCATCCGCGGGACGAGGCCGCGGGCTCGATGGCCCGCCGCTACGTCCGGTACGGAAGCAGCCCGCGTGGCGCGCAGGCCTTACTCCTGGCAGGGAAGGTGCGTGCCCTCATCGAGGGACGCGCCAACGTCAGCGTCGAGGACCTGCAGGCGCTGGCCCTGGTGGCGCTGCGCCACCGGGTGCTTTTGAACTTCGAGGGCGAGGCCGAGGGCATCGATCCCGACGAGATCGTCCGGGGCATCGTAGCCGAGATTCCTTCGACGCCGGCTGCCGCGGCAACGTGGACCTCGTAAGCAGCACCCCGCGTCTGCTCGAGCCAGAGTTCCTGACCAAGCTCGAGCAGCTCACCCTGCTGTCCCGCAGGCTCTACCGCAGTGGATCGCGCGGCGAGCGCCGCAGTACGACCCGGGGCCGCGGGGTGGAGTTCGCGGACTATCGGTCCTACCACGTCGGCGACGACTTCCGCTACATCGACTGGAACATCTACTCCCGTCTGGACCGCCTCTTTGTGAAGCTCTTCAGCGAAGAGGAGGACGTCAATGTCCACCTGTTCGTGGACGCGAGTCAGTCGATGGGATGGGGGGCGCCCTCGAAACTGGATTACGCGGTGCGCGTGGCGGCGGCGCTGGGCTACATTGGTCTGGCGAACTTCGACCGTGTCGGCGTCGTGGCGTTCGACGATCGCCCGGTGCGGATGCTGGCGCCTCTGCGCGGGCGTGCCGGGGTGCTCAGGCTCTTCCACTTCCTCAGCGAGGTCAAGCCGGCAGGCCGGAGCAATCTCGCCGCCGCACTGGCAGAGTATAGCCTCCTGACCCGACGCCGTGGGGTGCTGGTGATCATCTCTGACCTGATGTTCCCCAATGGGATAACCACCGGGCTGCGGATGGCCCGCTATCACCGGTTTGAGCCGTTCGTGCTGCACCTTCTCTCGGATGAGGAACTCGCGCCGGCGGTGTCGGGGGATCTCCGCCTGGTGGACTCGGAAACCGGCACAGCCGTCGAGGTCACGACCGATGCCGCGACGATCACCGCCTATGCGCGTGCCCGCGACCGCTATTTCAATGAGATCGAACAGACCTGTCTGCGCGAACAGGTCGAGTACCTGCGCGCGGCGACCTCCATCTCGTTCGACGACCTCGTGCTCCGCTATCTTCGCGCCGGAGGCCTGATCGCCTGATGATCTTGGGAACGCCTGGGGCGCTGTGGGTGCTGGGCCTCATCCCCCTGGTGATCCTGCTCTACATGCTCCGCGCCCGGCGCCAGCCGCAGGTGGTGCCGAGCACCCTGTTATGGGAGCGCGCCACACGCGATCTGGTAGCCCGCATGCCGGTCCGCCGACTCGAACGGAGTCTGCTGTTGCTCCTCCAGATCCTGGCGATCGCGGCCATTGGGCTGGCCCTGGCCCGGCCATCGGTGGCGCTGCCAGGACTCGTCGGCGATGCAGTCGTGCTGGTGATCGGGACGACCGCCAGCATGCAGGCAACGGACGAGAGCCCTTCCCGGTTCGTCGCGGCTCGACGTGACGCCCTCGAGCTGCTGCGCCGGCTTGGACCTCGCCAGATGGCGGCCGTCGTGGAGGCCGGTCGACAGCCACGGATGATCCGCGACTTCACCGTGGACCGCGCGCAGCTTACTTCGACAATTCGCTCGCTACGCCCTGCAGATACCAGCGGCTCGATCGACGAGGCGGTCGCACTTGCGGCAGGTCTGCGCGCTGAGGGCCGGCCCGCACGCGTCCACGTCTTTGGCGATCACGCGCCGGGCGATCGGCGCGCGCAGTGGCATCGGGTCGGCCGTGGCGCACCCAACGCCGCGATTACCTCGGTGTCCGTGCGCCGTGACGTCCGCGGAGCGTGGAAGCTCTTGCTGCGCCTCGAGGCGTTTGGCGGCTCGTTTCCGTCGCGTATGCTGACAGTCGCTCTGGACGGACGGCCGCTCGCGCAGCGGCGAATGCGATTGGCGCCGGAGTCCCCACAGGTGGTGGTGGTTGATCTCGGCGATGCCAGCGGCATCGTGACCGTGCAGCTCCAGGGACGCGATGCCCTGGCCGCCGACGATCGGGCCGTCGTCGCCGTCGGCCGAGGAGCGCTGCCGCGTATTCTCGTCGTAGGCGGTGCCGATCCAGTGCTGGACGCAGTGCTCGGCGCCGTGCCGGCCTCCAGCGTGACACGCACCGAGCGGGTCGCGCCTCACGAATGGGGACGGGCGGATCTCGTGGTGCTGGACGGGATCGAGCCGGTCTCGCTGCCCGCGGGCGCTTACCTGCTCATCGGCACGTTCGGAACAAACCTGCCGGCGCAGATTGAAGGGGCGATGCCGGAGCAGACTATCCGTACAGTGACTGCCACGCATCCTGTCACACGCCTCGTCGACCTGCGCGGTGTTCGCGTCGCCGGAGGGCTCGCGTTGCGGCCGCAGGCAGGGAGCACCCTGGCGGAGGATGATGCCCCGCTCGTGTGGGCCTATGAGGGTCGGGGGATCCGGGCCGTGGTGCTGCCCTTCGCCCTCACGCAGACTGATCTGCCGCTGCATCCGGCGTTCCCGGTGTTGGTGGCGAACTGCGTGAACTGGCTAGCCGGCGGACCGGAAGTCGCCGCAGGTGATGCGCCGGTGGTCTTCTCGGGGTCACGGCGCCGTGCGACGCTGCAGCGCCCCGACGGCGCGGTGACGTCGATTGAGGCGCGCGACGGTCTCTTTGTGCTCCCGCCGCTTGACCGCGTCGGCATCTATCACCTCCGTACTGAGGAGTGGGAGCGCCGCTGGATCGTCTCGACCGTTGATGCGCGCGAGTCCGATCTGACCGTCG
>JBQTJG010000041.1:0-24096 GCA_052387355.1 Armatimonadota bacterium
GCGCGCGACGGTCTCTTTGTGCTCCCGCCGCTTGACCGCGTCGGCATCTATCACCTCCGTACTGAGGAGTGGGAGCGCCGCTGGATCGTCTCGACCGTTGATGCGCGCGAGTCCGATCTGACCGTCGGCGCCCCCGGGACGCCCGGGCCTGGCCCGCAGGCATCCCGATCTGCACACGTCAGCCTGACCCCGTGGCTGCTGGGGTTGGCCGCCCTGCTGGCCGCGGGCGAATGGCTGCTGTGGACCCGCACGGTTCCCGGCACGCAACCGCGAGGGCGTCGACGATGATTCGGTTCACCGCGCCGTCCGTGCTGCTGGGACTCTGCGTCCTCCCGCTGATCGTCATCGCGTTGCGCGGGCGCGGCCGGCGGCGTGCGCTGATCGCCCTGCGTGTGATCGTCGTCGGTCTTCTCGTCCTCAGCGCGGCGGGCATGGAGGTCCATCGCGCCGTCCCGGATCTCTCTGTCGTCCTTGCCGCTGACCGATCCGACAGCATAGGCCCGGACGGCGCGCGCCTGCTTCGTGCGTTTCTCGATGACGTGCGCTCCAAGGCCAACGTCGGCCGCCGGGTCGGGCTGGTCGCGTTCGGCGCGGACGCGGTGCTCGAGGAGGTTCCGAACGATCACCCCAGGCTGGCGCTGGCCTCGCGTCCCCGTACCGACGGCACGAACCTCGCGGAGGCGCTGGCGCGGTCGCTGTCGGCCTTGCCTGACGGCACAGGCCGCCGGATCGTCTTGCTGACCGACGGTCAGGCCAACGCCGGCGAGCTCACTCCGGTCCTCGCGGAGCTGCGCGCCCGCGGCGTCGAGCTGGCCGTCGTGCCGATCGCGCCCGATCCTCCGCCTGACGTGATGGTCGAAGAGGTCACGATGCCGCACGCGGCGTCAGTGGGCGAGCGGCTGCCGGTCACGGTGACCCTTCGAGCGACAGCCGTGGCGCAGGCTGATCTTCGCGTACGGGCCAACGGCGCGCTGCTGCTTGCACGCGAGGTGTCGCTGCGGCCCGGGCGGACGCGCATCGACCTCGAGCCGATCGCCACACAGGCCGGTCTGCTGCGCATCGACGCCGCCATCGACGGGACGCCTGATGGCGAGCCCGGCAACAACCGGGCGTTCGCGCTTGGATTCATCACGGGCCCGCCGTTTGTGGTCTATGCATCGGCGCAGCCGGGTCCGCTCCCGCAGGCCCTGGAGGCGCAGGACCTCAGGGTCCGCCGCGCCGCTCCCGTGCAGCTTCCGGCGTCGCTTGCGGGCTATCAGGGCGCGGCCGCCGTGGTGCTCGATGATGTGCCGGCCTACGTGCTGAATCCACAGCAACTGGCCGCCCTGCGGGACTACGTGCGGGTCGGCGGGGGCGGGCTGGTCGTCGTCGGCGGGACGCAGAGCTTCGGGATCGGCGGTTATGCAGGAACGCCGCTTGAAGAGGCGCTGCCCGTCAGCATGGACGTACGGCACCGGCTGGCTATCCCGTCACTGGCGATCGTGCTGGTGCTCGATGCCTCGGGCAGCATGGGGAGCTTCGGTGCCGAGCTGGCGAAGGTTGAGCTGGCCAAGGAAACCGCGCAGTCGGTCGTCGATCTGCTCGGCGAGCGTGATCTGATCGGCGTGCTGGCGTTCGACCAGGTGCCGCGGTGGCTCGTGCGGCCTACCCCTGCCTCCGAGCGTGCGCGCATCCTGGATGCCGTCAGCCGCATCAAAGCCGGCGGCGGCACCAACCTGTTCCCTGCGCTCGAGGCCGCGCGAGACGCGCTGCGGCAGGTCGAGGCCAAGGTCAAGCACGTAATCGTCCTCTCTGACGGACAGACCGATCCGGGCGCGTTTCAGAATTTGGTGACCGGCATGTCCGACGAGAAGATCACCATCAGCACCGTGTCGATCGGCCGCGACGCCGATCTGGAGATCATGCGCAACGTGGCACACTGGGGCCGCGGTCGCAGTTATGTGACCCGCGATCTCTACAGCATCCCGCAGATCCTGACGGCCGAGGCGCTGCTCGCCACGCGTGCCTACGTGATCGAGGAACGGTTCACGCCACGCCTCGTTGGCGCGCCGGCCGTCTTCGCAGACCTCGGCGCGATTCCGCCGCTGCGCGGGTATCTTGCGACCGCCCCGAAGCCGTCAGCCGAAGTCGCGCTGGTTTCGCATCAGGACGATCCCATCGTCGCCACGTGGACCTACGGTCTCGGCCGCGCCGTCGCCATCACGACCGACGCCCGCTTCCGGTGGACCGCGGAGTGGAGCGACTGGCCGCGCGCCGCGCGCTTCTGGTCGCAGGCCGTGCGCTGGGCCGCAAGCCGGGAGACCGGGGCGCTGGACGTGCACGCCGAGACCGCCGGGGATCGGTTGCGTGTCGTGCTTGACGCCCGCGCGGCCGACGGCACGCCATTCGTGTCCTGGGAGGCCAGGGCGGTGGTGATCGGCGACGGCGGAGAGGTGGCCAGCGCCCCGCTGGTCCAGACTCGGGCGGGATGGTACGAGACCGCAATGCGGCTTCCGCCTCCTGGCGCATATGTCGTGAGGGTGACGGCCGCCGAGGGCACCCGGCCAGTTGGACGGGCTGCGCTGCCGCTGGCTGTCCCCTACTCGCCGGAGCTGCGCCAGGTCGGTCTCAAACGGGCAGTCATCTCACACCTTGTCGAGGC
Source organism: Armatimonadota bacterium (assembly GCA_052387355.1). Classification (GTDB taxonomy): domain Bacteria; phylum Sysuimicrobiota; class Sysuimicrobiia; order Sysuimicrobiales; family Humicultoraceae; genus JBQTJG01. Next base: position 2,642 of record JBQTJG010000041.1, read on the forward strand.
CGGGGGCGCGAGAATCATCACCACGCCGCAGGAGGCCCTGGCGCCTCCCGGCAACCCGGCCCGGCGGTCGCAGCCAGTCTGGCCGCTCTTCGGCGGCCTGGCCCTGGCGGGATTCGTCGCCGAGGTCGCGCTTCGGCGGATTCCCGCAATTGAGTATCACCTCGGGCGTCTCGCCGCCGCGGCGATCGCGTTCGTGCGCCGGGCGCCGTCTCCGGTCCAGACCGCGGAAGATGCCGAGTACGGCGCGGCTGATCGCTGGCGCATCGAGGAACCTGCTGAGGCCGCGGCGCGTGCCGCCTCGATGGAGGCCGCGGCGCGGCTGTATATCGCGCGGTTACGGCGCCAGCAGGGCGGCGCTGAGCCCGAGGATCAGCCGGATCGATAGGATGCAGACGTTCATCTTTCAGGCGCCGACGCAGATCACGTTCGGCTCAGGCGCGCTGGCGCAGTTGCCTGAGGCCATCGCCGAACTGGGCGAGCGCGTCCTGGCGGTGTCGGATCCTGGGGTCGCCGCCGCCGGGATCCTGGATCAGGTCGCCGCGCGTGTCCGCGACAGCGGCCGTCGTACCGAGCTGGTCACTGACGTCGAGCCCAATCCCAGCATCGAAACTGTTGAGCGGACCGCCGATGTCTACCGCCGTGCGGGGTGCCAGTGGGTGCTGGCCGTCGGCGGCGGCAGCGCGATGGACGTCGGTAAGGCGGTCGCCCTGCTCGCCGCACATCCTGGGCCGCTGCGTGCGTACGAGGGTATCGGGAAAGTGCCCGGCCCGGTGGCGCCGCTCGTCTGCGTGCCGACCACGGCCGGCACCGGCAGCGAGGTGACCGTCTTCTCGGTCATTACAGACCGGCGGCGCAAGTTCAAGATGACAGTCGGGAGCCCGCACCTGCTGCCGCGCTTCGCCGTGTGTGATCCTGACCTGACCGTGAGCATGCCGCAGCCCTTGACCGCGGCGACCGGGATGGACGCGCTGACGCACGCGATCGAGTGCTACACCAACACGGTCTATCATCCGATAGCGAAGACGCTCGCGCTCGAAGCCGTACGCCTCATCGGCACGTCGCTGCGCGCGGCGTATGCCGACGGCCGCGACCTCGACGCGCGGGCTCAGATGCTGCTGGCCAGCACCCTTGCCGCCATGGCGTTCACCCGGACGCGACTGGGCAATGTTCACGCGATGTCACATCCGGTCGGCGCGCACTTCGACGTGCCCCACGGCGTGGCCAACGCGCTCCTGCTGCCCTATATCATGGAGTGGAACCTTCCGGGATGCCTGGACACGTTTCCGAGAATCGCCGAGGCGTTGGGCGAGCGCGTCGATGGGCGGCTGCCTGGCGCCGCCGCGGCCGCCGCCGTGGATGCGGTCCGCCGGCTCGGTCGGGATCTCGGCATCCCGGAACGACTGCGGGATGTCGGCGTCACGCAGGACGGCCTGCCTCCGATGGCGCGCGACGCAATGCTGAGCGGCAACGTGACGGTCAACCCTCGCGCGACGACCGCTGCGGAGATGCTCGAGCTGTTTGAGCAAGCCTGGTAGTGGTAACGTTCCCTCTGATGCGGCCCGTGCTGCGGCGCTTCTCGCGGCCCCGGGTCCTGGATCCCGAGCGAGCGACCGGCGAAGCACTGGCGCGGCTCGATGTGACCAGCCGCGTGCGCGGCCGGCGGATCGCGCTCACTGCAGGCAGCCGCGGGATCGCCGACATCGTGCCGATCTTGCGTGGGGCCGTCGCGCATCTGCGCCGGGTGGGCGCCGACCCGGTGGTCGTGGCGGCGATGGGCAGCCACGGAGGCGGGACGAGCGAGGGCCAGCGCCGCCTGCTGGCGCACCTGGGCATGACCGAGGAGGCAATCGGCGCGCCGATCTCGACCCAGATGGAGACCGACGTGGTCGGCCGGACCGCGGACGGCCTGGCGGCCTACTGCGATCGCGTCGCGGCATCTTGCGACGGCATCCTGGTGATCAACCGCATCAAACCGCACACGGCGTTCTTCGAGCCGTTTGGCAGCGGGTTGATGAAGATGCTCGGGGTGGGGTTGGGCAAGGTCGAGGGCGCCTCGCAGATCCACCGCCAGGGTCCTGCCTCGCTCGCAGCGGCCATCCGCGCGATCGCGCAGGTGCACCTCGATCGGGGCGCGGTGGTCGGCGGGGTCGCCATTGTCGAGAACTCGTATGATGAGACCGCCGTCATTGAGGCCGTCTCGCCTGCGGATCTGATGGCTCGCGAGCTCGAGCTGTTCAAGGAGGCGCAGGCGCTGCTGCCGCGACTGCCGGTCGACGATCTTGATGTCCTGGTCGTCGACGAAATGGGCAAGAACTACGCCGGCACCGGAATGGACGTGAATGTCATCGGACGCGTCCGCGTGGACGGTCTTCCTGAGTTGTCCTCGCCCCGTATCAGCCGGATCGTCGCCCTTCGCCTTTCGCCCCACTCTGATGGGAACGCGCAGGGGATCGGGCTGGCCGACGTGACGACGCAGCGCCTGGTCGATGCGATGGATCGGCGCACCACGTACCTCAATACGATTACGAGCACGTTTCTGCAGCGAGGGTTCATCCCCGTCACCCTGGTCTCCGATCAAGAGGCGATCGCCACCGCGCTCGATACCGCCGGGATCGTCGACCCGACGCGGGCACGAATCCTCCGCATTCCCAACACCCTGCACCTGGAGCGTGTGCTCGCCTCAGACGCGGTCGCCGGAGAACTCGTCGGACACCCCAACGTCGAAATCGGTCCGGCCGCACCGTGGTCTTTTACGCCCGAGGGCAACCTGGCCGACCTCCCGTGACCGCTGCCGCTGCAGCGATACTGCTGCGAACGGCGCGTCGGGTCGTCGCCTTCACCGGCGCGGGCGTCAGCACGGAGTCTGGCCTGCCCGACTTCCGATCCCCCGGCGGACTGTTGGCGACGATCGATCCCGCGACGATCGCCACGCGATCGGCGCTCGAGCAGCGGCCCCGGGAGTTCTACGAGTTCTATCGCGCGCGCCTTGCGCGTCTGGCCCAGGCCGCGCCCAATCCCGCGCATGTGGCGCTCGCCATGCTCGAGCGTGCCGGGCGTCTACACGCGCTCATCACGCAGAACGTGGACGGCCTCCATCAGGCCGCAGGATCCCGGGTTGTCATCGAGCTGCATGGCAATCTTCGAGAGGCGGCGTGCACCGGCTGCGGCGCGACGGGTCCGATCGCCCTGCTGGGTGCGGCGCTCGAGCGAGGTGCCCTGCCGCAGTGCGAGCGCTGCGGGCGTTTGCTCAAGCCGAACGTGGTGCTCTTCGACGACCTGATGCCCGAACAACCGTGGCAAGAGGCGGTGCGCGCCGCCCGCTCCAGCGACATCATGCTCATCGTCGGCTCGTCCCTGCAGGTGACACCTGCGGCCTTTCTCCCGCGGGAGACGCTGGAAGGCGGCGGGCGCCTCATTATCGTGAACCGGGAGCCGACTCCTTACGATGAGGCCGCGGCGGTGACGATCCGCGGAGATGCCGGTCACATGCTGCCCAAGATCGCCGGGGCGGTCGGTGAGGAACCCATCAGTGGGGAGGAGGCTTCTTCGAGCGCGCCGAAATAGCCGGGTGCGCGTAGACACATGCTCGTAGACGATGATCGTGGATGCCAGCGGCCCGGCCACGCCGGGCCGATCGTACGCTAGAGCGAGGTTGGGATGTGGAGGACGCATGGCGGCGGCGGAGATCGGCGTATTCGGCGGCTCAGGATTTTACTCGCTGCTCGAAGGGGCTCAGGAGGTCGCAGTCGAGACTCCATATGGACCGCCCAGCGACATCATCACGGTTGGTGAGGTCGCGGGCCGGCGCGTGGCGTTCCTGCCGCGCCATGGGCGGCAGCACCAGTTGCCGCCCCACGTGATCAACTATCGCGCGAACGTCGCCGCGATGAAGCAGCTCGGCGTCACACGGGTGCTTGGGCCCACAGCCGCCGGTAGCCTGCAGCCGCACATCCAACCCGGCGACTTCGTGATTTGCGACCAGCTCGTTGACCGCACCAGCGGCCGGCGTGATACGTTCTACGACGGCCCCGAGACGATCCACATCAGCGTGGCCGATCCGTATTGCCCGCAGCTCCGCGCCGTGACGTGGAACGTAGCGGGCCGCCTTGGCGTTCGCGCGCACCCGACCGGGACGGTCGTGGTGATCCAGGGCCCGCGCTTTTCCACGCGGGCCGAGAGCCGGTGGTTTCGGTCGGCCGGGTGGGAAGTGATCAACATGACGCAGTACCCCGAATCTGTGCTTGCCCGCGAAGCCGAGCTGTGCTATATGAACATCTCGTTGATCACAGACTACGATGTCGGCGTGGAAGGCGAGGCGGGGGCGAGGCCGGTGAGCGCCGAGGAGGTGCTGCGAACGTTTCAGGCCAACCTGGGCCGGCTACGCGAGTTGATTCTTGGAGTGATCGCCGCCGCCCCGTCCGAGCGCACCTGCTCGTGCGGCTCGGCGCTGGCCGGCGCGCACTCGTAGCGCGCTCTGCTCACTCGACGTTCTCAAGGAGGGACCTGATGGCCCGATCGCGCGACGATTCCGCAGGCAAGTGGCTGGGCCTGGCGGTGTTCATCCTGGGCATTGTCTTCCTGGTGCTCGTCTTCATGCTCGCATACCAGGATCTCACCGGCTCCGGGGTGTTAGGTCGGCTGGCGAGCCCGTCGCCATCCTCGGTGGCGGCCGACGCGGCGCTGCGCACCCTGGCCATCAAAGGGGTGTTGCTGTTCCTGATGGCCTATGTGGGCTCTGCCGTCGCCGGCCGGGGAATCGGCATGTACGCGGCATCGAGGACTCCCGATGCGGTCTAGCGACCCACTCCTGGCGACGCGGCGCGTGGCCCATGTCGTCGATCTACGCAGTGACACCGTCACGCAGCCGACGGACGCGATGCGTGACGCCATGGCGCGCGCCGACGTGGGCGATGATGTCTATGGCGAGGATCCGACGATCAACGCGCTCGAAGCCGTCTCCGCCGAGCGCATGGGGAAGGCCGCCGCGCTCTTCGTGCCCTCGGGAACCATGGCCAACCTGCTCGCGGTCATGGCCCACGCCCAGAGGGGCGACGAGGTGATCCTCGACGATCAGGCGCATACGTATCATATGGAATCCGGCGCGCTCGCCACGATGGCCGGCACCCTGCCGCGCCTTGTGCCCACGGAGTGGGGATGCATCAGCGGCGCTCAGCTCGAGGGAGCGCTGCGGCCCTCCGACGTGCACTTTCCCTCGACCCGCCTGGCATGGGTGGAGAACACGCACAACCGTCACGGCGGCGTGGCCACGCGCCCGGAGGCGATCGACGATCTCGCTGCCGCCGCGCACCGTCATGACATTCGTGTCCATCTCGACGGCGCACGACTGTTCAACGCGTCGGTCGCGCTCGGCGTGCCGCCCGCCCTGATGGCGGCGTCGGTCGACTCCGTCTCGTTCTGCCTTTCGAAGGGCCTCTCGGCGCCGGTCGGATCCGTGCTCTGCGGCGACCGCGACTTCATCAGCCGCGCCCGGCGCTTCCGCAAGATGGTCGGCGGCGCCATGCGCCAGGCCGGGGTGCTGGCCGCAGCCGGACTCGTGGCCCTCGAGGAGATGGTCGATCGCCTGGCGGATGATCACCGCCTCGCTCGTGCGCTCGCCGAGGCGCTGGCGGATGTGCCCGGGCTCCACGTCGACATGGCGCGCGTCCACACGAACATCGTGAGGATCGATCTTCCGGGTCACGATGCCCGGGCGGTCGCGGGGCGGCTGAGAGACCACGGTGTGCGCGCGGGTATCGTGGGGCAGCATCGCCTGCGCCTGTTGACTCATCGCCACATCACGCAGGACGATGTCCCGGTCGTCGTCGACGCCTTCCGCGCGGCCTTGTGATGATGGATCGCGAATTTTTTTGTCGATCGCTGCAGGAAAATCCCGGCGTCTCACGAATACACGTGGCTGAAGACCACGACGGGATCCGATCCCGACCGTGATGTCGGCTCCGGAGAGGGGGCGAGCAGAGTGAAGAAGGCCAAGAAGGGCGCGAAGAAGGGGAAGTAAGCGGCGACGCCGCACCCTTTCTTGGGGAGCACTGCGAATGCAGTGCTCTCTTGATTTATCTGAGACTCATGGCGAGGGCGCGCTAAAACCGGATGTAGATCCCGCCGCCCATCGTCGGCGAATGAAGCAGGTTCAGCCCGCGCAGGGTCAACCCGTAGTTCTGGGCCAGGGCGTACTTGAGGTAGACGTTGAGCGTCACCTGGTTGATGTTGTACAGATCCAGCGCGTACGACAACTGCGGCGTCGCGCTGTAGTCGAGCCCCACGCCCAGGTTCGAGTCGATCAGGCCGTAACGGATTCGGAATCGGTTCGCCAGCACGGTGCCGGCCTGGATCCCAAACCGGGTGGTCCCGGCGTACTCCCGCAGCGCGAGGATGTAGTTCGTCGGCGCTTCCGGGAGCAGTGTCAGGGTCACGTCGTTGCCGAGGCGCCGCCCATCGTACCACAGGCCGTACTCCAGCCGGGCGATGTTCCGCAGAGTGGGGATCTCGATCTTCTCGGGGATCACCTGCTGGATCCGCTGGATCGTCGAACTCGCCCGGCCGATCAACGCCCGCCCTTCGCCCACCCCCTGGCGGACTTCCGAGACCGTCTGGCGGACGTCTGAGACGGTTCGCCGCGCCTCGTCCAGCGACGCCCGGACCGCCCGTACCTCCTCCTCGTTGATCAGCCCCTGCAGATCGCGCACCATCTTCTCGACTCCACCGGCGGCGCGCTCGATCGACGTCACGGTCGCCCGGACCTGCCGGGCTGTCTCGCCGTCCGCTGCGACGTCTCGTACCAGCGCCTCGACCTGCTGGGCGGACTCGGCCAGGTCGGTGGACATCGCACGCAACTGCGCGGCGATGCGCGGAACCTCGGCTCCCACGGCGCCCACTGTCCGGTCAAGCGCTCGCGTGGTCCGCTCGACGTTCTCCGCCGCCCGCCGCATGACGATCGTGATCTCACGCGCGTTGCGCGCCGATTCGGTCAAGGAGGTGGCGAGGGCGGGATCGCTGATCAACCGGTTGAGGCTGATGAGGGTGTCCTCGGCCCGACGCGCGACGACCACGACCCGGTCGAACAACTCGTCGATCGTGAACGGATCGACCCCGGTCACAATCGTTCCCGGCTCGATCGGCGGGGGATCTCCCGGTTCGGGGCTGATCGTGATGAGGCGATCCCCGAGCAACCCGGAGCTCGCGATGGCGAAGCGCGATCCTGTGGGAATGCTCACTCCCTGCCGGATCCGGATCGTAATCTGCGCCCGGCGCTGGGCCGTCAAGTCCAGTCGCGTCACGCGGCCGACCTCGACACCGGCCATCTGCACGGGCGCCCCGACGGTCATGCCTCCCGCGTTGGCCACGACGACGTAGAGGTCGTAGCCTCGGTCGCGAAATTCGATGCCCCCCCGGAGGAAGATAATGGAGCCTACGAGCGAGGCTACGGCCAGTAGCGCGACGATGCCCGCCCTGATCTCGGCGCTCATGGGGGTCTTACCTCGATGGCGCGCGTGTCGAGAAACTTCCGTACAAAGGGGACGGAGGAGGTCAAGATCTCCTGCGGACGTCCCGAGGCGCATAGCCGTCCGGCATCCATGACTGCCAGGCGGTCCGCCAGGCGAAACGCGCTGTCAAGGCTGTGGGTCACGACGACCGACGTCACGCCCAGGTCGGCGCGCAGGCGGAGGATGAGATCGTCGACCGTATGCGCGGTGAGAGGGTCCAGTCCGCTGGTAGGCTCGTCGTACAGGATGAGCGACGGCCCGAGCGCCAGGGCGCGCGCGATCCCCACGCGCTTGCGCATGCCTCCGGACAGGGCCGAGGGCATGAGTCGCTCGGTCCCTGCCAGCTCGACCATACCGAGCAGTTCGCCGACCCGCCGGGTAATCTCTTCGTCAGGGAGGCGGGCATGCCGCCGGAGCGGGAAGGCGACATTATCTCCCACCGTCAGAGAGTCGAACAGCGCCGCGGATTGAAACACCACGCCGATTCGGATACGCAGCGCATCGAGATCGTGGTCCCGAAGCGTCTGGACCGGCTCATCGAACACGAGCACTTCACCGCGGTCCGGTTTCAGCAACCCGACCAGATGCTTCAAGAGCACGCTCTTCCCACATCCGCTGGGTCCCATGATGACCTGAATCTGGCCCTGGCGGACCTCTAGCGAGACACCTCTGACCGCGGCGGTGCCGTCGAAACTCTTCCAGAGATCGCGTACTACAACGACCGCCTCTGCCTGCCCTTCCGGGGCTTTCGAGGCGGACGGTGAGATCGCACTCACGGTCAGCGCCACCACGAGCATCGACTAGAAGAAGATGAGGTCGACAAAATAGTTGAAGACCAGAATCAGCACGATCGCCGCGACGACCGCGCCCGTCGTCGCCCGTCCGACCCCATCTGCTCCGCCGGACGCGTGCAGCCCCCGAAAACAGCCGACCGCGGCGATGATCGCGCCAAAGAGGACGGCTTTGACCAATCCGGCAACGATATCGTAGGGCCAGACGAATCGCTTCACCGACGCCAGGTAGGCGCCACCGGTGATCCCGGCCCCGGTGGCGACTACATACCCGCCGATGCTGCCCACGACGTTGGCGAACATGGTGAGCGCCGGGAGTGCGAGGGCCGACGCGATCAGCCGTGGGACTACCAGGTACCGCACCGGATCGGTGGCCAGCACCCGCAAGGCATCGATCTGTTCGGTGACCGCCATGGTTCCGATCTCGGCGGCCATGCCCGCTCCGATCCGGCCCGCAGCAGTGATGGCCGTAAACACCGGCGCCGCCTCTCTCGCCAAGGACAGACCCACCAGACCGCCGACGAAACCTTGCGCGCCGAAGTCGGCGAGCTGCCGCGAGGTCTGGAAGGCCAGGACCATGCCGGCGAACACGCCCGTGATGAGCATGATCGGGACGGACTCGACGCCGATGCGGTTGAGCTGGACGATGGTCTCACGGATCTCCCACCGTCCGCGCGCCAGCCACCGGAACGCGGCGAACAGCATCAGCGCCGCGCGTCCCCATTGGCTCAGGGCGTGAAGGACCGCGCCTCCCAGTCCCGCCAGAGGCGATGGTGTCGACACACGGTCCAGAGGACGATCACGCATCTGTGTCTCTCGTTCGGTACCTGCCCCTGGAATACCCCCTGCAAACCGCTTGCCGCAGGTCGTTCCGAGCTGAGGGAGCTGCGCGGCGTTTGGTTGACGCTCCTTGGACCCCGTGCTATACTCCGCAGCGTTGAGCGGCCGAAAGTAGAAGCCATCCGCTTCTCACCCGAGCGCCCACAAGGCTGAACTAATCGCGTCTCGGGTCTCTGCAGTGCCGGCGGGGATGGCTTTTGCCGTCCCTTTTCTACTTTCTAGTCCGCTGGCTGAATCCTCCCATCGGAGAGGACCCAGGAGGGGGCGAAAGGGTATCGAGCGCGAGGCGAGGATTAACGATCGCATCAGAGTGCGGGAAGTTCGGCTGATAGGACCTGAGGGCGAACAGCTTGGGATTGTGCCGACGCGGGAAGCCCTGGCCCGCGCCCAAGAACATACTCTGGACCTCGTTGAGGTTGCACCCACAGCGAATCCGCCCGTGTGCAAGATCATGGACTACGGGCGGTACAAGTACGAGCAGAGGAAACGCGACCACGACGCCCACCGGAAGACCCGCACCAGTGAGCTCAAAGGCATGCGCATGAGCCCAAAGATCGGCGAGCACGACTTTCAGGTGAAGGCGCGACAGGTCAAGGGGTTCTTGCAGGACGGGAACAAGGTTCGCGTGGCGATGTGGTTTCGCGGCCGCGAGATGGCGCATCCCCGGGTGGGTGAAGTGTTGCTGCAGCGGCTGGCCCAACTCGTCGCGGACGTAGGCGGCGTCGAGAGCATCCCCAAACTGGAAGGCCGCAACATGATCATGATCCTGGCCCCGCGCAAAGGGTAGGATCCGGGAGTGGGATCAATGGGAAAGACGAAACCGCATCAGGGAACGGTGAAACGTATCGGGGTCACAGGGTCAGGACGTCTGGTCCGCGGGCGCCAGCACGGCGGCCATCTCATGGTGAAGAAGCGCCCCAAGCGCAGGCGCTCGCTGCGCGCCCAAGTGCCGGTGCATGCAGCGGACGTGGAGCGGCTGCGGCGGCTCCTGCCCGGGACCTAACGCAACAGTCGCGCGTTCGAACGCAGCGGAAGGTGGTCGGTTATGGCACGCATCAAGCGCGGCGTCACTGTACGCCGCCGGCACAACAAGATCCTACGGCTGGCCCGCGGATATCGCGGGGGTAAAAGCAAATGGTACAAGCTGGCCAATCAGTACGTCACACGCGCGCTGGCACGGGCGTTCGCAGACCGCCGCCTGCGCAAGCGCCAGTTCCGGCGATTGTGGGTCTCCCGTATCAACGCCGCCGCGCGCGGCAGCGGGGTCACCTACAGCCGGTTGATCAACGGGTTGCGCAAGGCGGGCGTCACCGTGAACCGGAAGGTGTTGGCCGATATGGCCGTGCGGGACCCGGCTGGATTCGACGCTCTCGTCGCGCACGCCAAAGAACGGCTGGGCTCGTAATCACCTCGCCGAGATCGCGAGAACATCGGGTTCAGCTCACATGGCCCGCCCAATGGCCCTGGATCGGCGTCCGCGGGCAGCACGGCTCGCGCTCAGCCCCGCACAGACGATCGTCCTGGGCTTTGCGGCGATCATCCTGGTCGGCGCCGCACTGTTGACCCTGCCGGCAGCGTCGGCGTCGGGCCGTCCCACCCCGTTCCTGACGGCACTGTTTACCGCAACCTCAGCCACCTGCGTCACCGGGCTCGTCGTCGTCGACACCGCCGATCACTACTCGACGTTTGGCGAACTTGTCATCCTTGCGCTCATCCAGTTGGGGGGCTTCGGCTACATGACATCCTGGGCGATCCTCGCCCTGCTCCTGGGCTGGCGGATCGGCCTGCGCGAACGCATCATCGTGACCGGGGCGCAGAATCTCTATGATACAGGCGGTGTCTTCCGGTTCACGCGGCGCATCATCCGCATCGCCCTGGGTATCGAGGCGATCGGTGCGCTGATCCTCGCGATCCGCTGGGCGCAGGAGATGCCCGTCGGACGGGCGATCTACTTCGGCGTGTTTCATAGCATCTCGGCGTTCAACAACGCCGGTTTCAATCTCATGGGCGGCTTCCGCAGTCTCGGCGCGTACGTGGCCGATCCGATTGTCTCGTTGACCATCGCGGGGCTCGTGATCCTTGGTGGCATCGGCTTCACGGTGATGCTGGATGTCCGGGCCCGCCGCCTGACGCTTCACTCCAAGACGGCGCTGCTGGCGACGGGCATCCTGATAGGGCTCGGCATGGCGTTCATCTTCCTGCTGGAGTTCCGGAATCCCAAGACCCTGGGGGCGCTGTCCACTCCGGTGGGCCTGCTCGCGGCGTTCTTCCAGTCCGTGACGCCCAGGACCGCGGGCTTCAACACCATCGACGTCGGAGCGCTCACTGAGCCGACGCTGATGCTCATCGTCGCGTTGATGTTTATCGGCGCCTCGCCCGGGGGCACCGGCGGGGGCATTAAGACGACGACCTTCATCACGCCACTGGCCGTGATCCTCTGCAACATCAGGGGTACCGGCGATCCCACGCTCTTCCGCCGTCGCATCCCGGTGTTCGTCGTCTACAAGGCGGTCACCGTCGCGCTGGTCTCGGTCGCATTCGTGGTGACGATGGCCACGCTGCTGACCCTGGTTGAAGGCGTGGAGTTTCTGCGCGCGCTCTTTGAGGTCGTCTCGGGATTTGGGACGGTGGGGTTGACGACCGGGCTGACCCCCGGGCTGTCGGCGTTGGGCCGGATCATCGTCATGCTCACGATCTTCGGCGGGCGGGTCGGGTTGCTCACGCTCGCGTTCGGCTTGACTCAGCGGCATCGACCACCGGTGATCCGGTATCCTGAAGAGCGGCTCTATATCGGCTAGGACGCACCGGCCCCGTTCCGGCGGCGCCGGCATCCGGAGAGGGAGACGGCAATGGGCGAGTATGCGGTGATCGGGATGGGGCGGTTCGGGCGAAGCGTGGCGACGACCCTCCGCCAGCTCGGCCATCAAGTCCTGGCCATCGATAAGAACGAGGAAGCTCTGCGAGGCGTTACGGACAACGTGACCCACGCGGTGCAGCTCGACGCGACGGAGGCCGAGGCGCTCCGCGGCGTGGGCATCACCAAATTCGACGCCGTGATCGTGGCTATCGGCGATTTCATCGAGGAGAGCATTCTGACAACGCTGCTCCTCAATGAACTGGGCTGCGAGAAGATCGTGGCCAAGGCTGTCGACGACCGCCAGGGCAAAGTCCTCGAGCGGGTCGGCGCCCACGTGGTCGTCTATCCCGAGCGTGACATGGGAGTCCGGATCGCCCATACGCTGTCGGCCCCGGGCGTCCTCGACTATCTCGAGCTTTCGCCGACGTTCTCGATCGAGGAACTCAGCGTCCCCGAGAAACTGACCGGACAATCGCTCGGGAAGCTCGACCTGAAAGCCCGCTTCGGCGTCAGTGTGCTGCTCATCCGGCGGGACAGCCAGTTGATGATCTCGCCGTCTGCCGACACGACGCTGCAGATGGGCGACGTGCTCGTCGTCGTGGGAGAGAACCGCCAGCTCAGTCGTCTCGAGTCGTCGCTTTAGCCGCCACGCAGCTTGTGATCACCTCGACGCGCCATCCGCTTGTCCGCACATTTCGGCGGATCGGGGAGCATCCCCATCGTGATCCGCAGAGCCGCCTGCTCCTCGATGGCCCCCGGCTGATCGCCGAAGCCCTCGACGCCGGTATCATCGTCGAAACGGTCCTCGTCGGATCTGGGCCCCCGGCAGACCGGTATAAAGCCCTGGTGGCCCGGTTGCGCGATATGGGCGCACGTGTCCACGAGGCCGCACCCCAGGTGGTCCAGGCCGCCAGCGCAGTGGTGACTTCGCCGGGCATTGTTGCCGTGGCCAAACGCCCGGCTCCGGGAGATGTGGCGGTGCTTGCGAGGAGCGATCTCGTGCTGCTGGTCGCCGACGGGATCGGAGACCCGGGCAACTTCGGCACCATGGTGCGGACGGCGGTGGCATCCGGCGCCACGGCTGTGGCCTCAACCGGCGCGTCCGTCGATCCGTTGGCGCCCAAGGTTCTCAGGGCGACGGTGGGCGCCGCCTTCAAGATTCCGATCCTTCGCATTGCCCAGGCGGAGTTGCGCGCGTTGCTCGCCGCGCGCGCGGTCAGGGTCCTGGTGGCAGACGCGCATGCGCTGCTGGACTACACGGACGCGCCGCTGTCGCCCCCCGTGGCGATCGTGATCGGCAGCGAAACGAGCGGTCCAGACCCAGCGTGGCGCGCCACCGGCACCGGCGTGCGCATTCCCCTCTTCGGTCCGGTCGAATCCCTCAACGCGGCGATCGCCGCCGCGCTGCTGCTCTACGAAGTCGCGCGGCGGGGGACATGATGCGAACAGGACCTCTCTTGCCAGTGTCTTCGCGCGTGTGCTATACTCACGCCAGTCACATACCGGAGGCTGGAACCCAGATCAGAAGCGGGTTTCAGCACACGGGACTGCGCGGAGCAGGAGGGTCGGTGGACCTGATCTGGACGGCGGACATGTCGTGGCGGCTGTTCGAAGCCACCGGATCGATCTGGGCCTATCTGGCATATCGTCGATTTGCCGGGCGGGCCGTGGTGGTGGCAAGGCTGTCCCTGAACTGAGATACCGCAGGCGATGCGGGAGAGAGTACCGCCGGATCGGCTCGTTGGGCGTCCTGCATAGCGGCGCCCGGTAGGGAGGGGGGCCACAGATTGCAAGCCCCCTCGAGCGCGACCGCCGGGAAATTCACTCCCAAGCCGCTGGGCTGAACGCGCGATCGCGCTACTAGGTTCGGCCGGTTCCCCGCCGCTACTCGGGGTAGAGCGACCGGCATCCGCGTGCGCCGGTCGATGAGGGTGGTAACACGGAGGCGAGGCGCTTTCGTCCCTGGGACGAGGGCGCTTCAGCATTTCATTGCGGTGACGTTGATGACCGACGAGATCGATCGCCTCATCGCAGACACGCACGCGTCCCTCCGCCTGGCCGTCACGGCTGAGGATCTGGATTCGCTCAGGCGGCGCGCGCTCGGACGACGGGGAGCCATTGCGGCATTCTTCGGGCGCCTGCCCGGCCTCCCCGAGGCGGAGCGGGCGGCGATGGGCGCGCGGCTCAATGAGACGCGTGAGGCGCTCACTGCGGCGATCGACGCGCGGGCGGCTGAGCTGGGCGTGCAGCTCGCCCGCCAGCGTTTGGAGGATGAACGCATCGATGTCACCTTACCCGGCTGGCGCGGCCCGCTTGGCCGTCGTCACGTCCTGCGGCGGACGCTCGATGAGGTCGAGCGCATCTTCATGGGACTGGGCTTTGAAGTCGTCGAAGGCACAGAGATCGAGACCGACGAGTTCAACTTCGGCCGGCTGAACATGCCGCGCGATCATCCGGCGCGCGACACACAGGACACGTTCTACCTGACCGATGAGCTTCTGCTGCGCACTCACAGCACCGTGGTGGACGCGCGGGTGATGGTCGGCCGCACGCCGCCGATGCGCGTCGTGACCAGCGGCCGGTGCTACCGCCGCGATGCGGTGGACGCCACGCACATGCCGGTCTTCCATCAGGTCGACGGCTTCATGGTCGGCGAGGGAATCACATTCGCGGATCTAAAGGGCGTGCTGGCCGCGTTCGCCCGCGAAATGTTTGGGACGGGGACGCGAACGCGCTTCCAGCCGGGGTATTTCCCCTTCACCGAACCCAGCGCCGAACTTGCGGTCACGTTCGAGGGCCGGTGGCTCGAGCTCGGCGGCTGCGGTCTGTTCCATCCCCGCGTGCTGGAGATGGCCGGGATCGATCCACAACGGTACAGCGCGTTCGCGTTCGGCCTGGGTGTAGACCGTCCGGCGATGGTCCGGTACGGCATCCCGGACATCCGTTTGTTGTGGGAGAACGATCTCCGACTACTGGAGCAGTTCTAGATGCGCGCCCCGCTCTCGTGGTTGCGGGAGTTCGTCGACATCCCGGAGTCGCCCGAGACCCTCGCCCAGGGCCTGCCGATGCTCGGCCTAGGCGTCGACCGCGTCGAACCGGCTGACGGCGACGTCGTGCTCGATCTCGAGATCGCCGCGAACCGCCCCGACCTGCTGAGCCTGATAGGGATCGCCCGTGAGTTAGCGGCGTGGCGCGCGAGAGAGGTCCGCCTGCCTGCCGACGAGCTCGACGAGGTGGATCCCCCTGCCGCGGCGACCGCCGTCGAGATTGCCGACCCGGCGCTCTGCCCGCGGTACATTGCGCACGTGATCACCGGCGTGAGGATCGGCCCATCACCCCGCCACGTCGCGGCGCGGCTCGAGGCCGCGGGCATCCGTCCAATCAACAATGTGGTGGATGCCACGAACTACGTGATGCTCGAGTGGGGTCAACCGCTCCACGCGTTCGACCTGGATACCCTGGCCGGGCGCCGGATCGTCGTCCGCCGGGCTGTGGCCGGCGAGGAACTCGTCGCCCTGGACGGCGTGCGCCACTCGCTCGACGCCGACGTCCTCGTGATTGCGGACGCGCAGCGGCCGGTCGCCCTGGCCGGCATCATGGGCGGAGCAGAGACTGAGATCGGGTCGGAGACGAGAGACGTGTTCCTGGAAGCGGCATCGTTCGCGCCTGCCAGCGTCCGCCGGACGAGCCGCCGTCTGGGCCTGCGAACCGAGGCCAGCGCCCGCTTCGAGCGAGGCGTCGATCCCGAGACGACGGCACGCGCGGCACGGCGCGCCGCCGGATTGATCGTCGTGCTCGCCGGCGGGGGGGTCCAGAGAGGCGCGGTGGACGTCTATCCGTCGCCCGTTGCGCGTCAGGCGATCACACTGCGTCTTGCGCGCATCGACCGCCTCCTGGGGACGGCGGTGTCCGCGGAAGAGGTCGTGGCGATCCTGACGAGGCTGGGCCTCCAGGTGCGCCGCAACGGCGGCATTGTGTACGCGACGCCACCTGCGGGGCGGCGCGACCTCGAACGCGAGGAGGACCTGGTCGAGGAGGTCGCGCGCCACCACGGGTATGATCGCATCCCGGAGACGTTGCCGGTGGAGGTCATGCAGCAGGGGCGCCGGCCGGCCAGGCTCGAGGCCGAGTCTGCGGCGCGAGATGCGCTGGTCCGGGCCGGCCTCACCGAGGCGATCACGGTGTCGCTGGTCAACCTGCGCCTGCTCGACCGTCTTGGGCCCGATCCAGACGATCCATGGCGCCGCGCGGTTCCGCTGTTGAACCCGCTGACCTCCGACCACACCCATCTCAGACCATGCCTGCTCCCGAACCTCCTTGAGGCCGTCCGGGTGAACGTCAGCCGGCGCCGCGAGACCGTTCTCCTCTTCGAGATCGGCCGGGTGTTTCGCCAGGGCGACGCCGGTCCGCAGGAGCGCCGCTCGCTTGCGATCGCCATGCGCGGCAAGTGGATGGAAGGAGTCTGGGATCATGCCGACCGGACCGGAGGGGTCACCTTCTTCCATCTACGAGGGGCGATAGCGAGCCTGGTCGCGGAAGTCCGAGCCGGGACGCTCTCGGTCGACGCAGGCGGTCCTCGATGGCTGCATCCCGGGCGGGCCGCGCGCCTGGCGCTCGATGGCGACGTCCTGGGATGCATCGGTGAGCTCCATCCCGATGTCGCGGCGCGCTTCGATCTGCCCGGCCGGACATTCGTCAGCGAGCTTGATCTCGGAGCGCTCCTCGATCGGGCCGTGCTGCAGCCGCGCTTCTCGGGGCTCCCACGCTTCCCCGCGGTGCGCAGGGACGTCGCGGTGGTCGCACCCCTGGATCTTCCCCAGGCCGCGGTCGAGGCCGCGCTGTCCGACAGTGTCGGGAATTTGCTGGAGCGTGTCGAACTCTTTGACGTGTACACCGGTCCGCCGCTGGAGGCTGGCACGCGCAACCTGGCGTACACGTTGACGTTTCGGGCGCCGGACCGCACACTGACAGGAGACGAGATCGACGTGCTCATTCGCCGCGTCCACACGGCACTGCCGGCGCGCCTGCCGGTGACGATTCGGATCTAGGGGGCGGTCGCCATGACATGGCTTGACTGGGTTGTCATCGCCATGATCGTGTACTTCATGATTCAAGGGCTGTACAAGGGCGTGGCGGCGGTCGCGATGGGCGCCCTGGCGATCGTTGTCGCCTACATCGGCGCGGGGCTCGCGCTTCCGGCGGTTGGCGACTTTCTCGTCAACGTGAAAAGTCCCATCATACCCCCTGACCTGAGCCCTGAATGGAGGCGGACGGTGGGATTCACCGTTACCTTCCTGATCATCTACGTGCTCCTGGTGCTGCTGAGCAGCATCCTCCCAGGCGGCAAGCGGCCAGGCATGCCAGCGCAGATGCTGGGCATCGTCGGCGGCGCGGTGAAGGCGGTGCTGGCGGCGATGGCGCTCATCGCGATCCTGTTGGCCTCACCGCTGTCGGAGGCGTTCGCAAAGGACGTCGGGCGCTCGACGATCGCCAAGTACGTCGCCGCTCTCCACAAGGACTTCGTCCGGAACCTGCGGAGCGTCGGTCCGATCCCGGCGATCGGGCCTGACCGCAAGTTCTAGCGACAGGTCGGGATGTCGCAGAACCGGCCCATCGCCGAGCGGTTCGCGGCCATCGCCGACATGCTGGAGATCAAGAGCGAGTCGATCTTCCGCATCAACGCCTACCGGCGGGCTGCGCGCACGGTGGAGGGACTGACCGAAGACATCGCAGCGATCGCCGCCCGGGACGAGTTGACCCAGATCCCCGGGATCGGCGCCGCGACCAAAGACAAGATCCTCGAGTTCCTCACCACCGGCACGATGAAAGCCTATGAGGAACTCGCCGCCGCACTACCCCCGGGCCTGCCGGCGCTGATGGCGGTCCCGGAGGTCGGGCCGAAGACCGCGCTGCTGCTGTACGAGAAGCTCGCTATCACGTCTCTGGATGATCTCGAGGCCGCCGCCAAGGGCGGGCGCATCAGAGAGCTTCCGCGCATGGGCGCCAAGACTGAGGAGAATATCCTGAAGGGCATCGCCATGGTCCGGCGCAACGCCCAACGCCGGCTGTTGGGCGTGGTGTTGCCGGTGGCCGACGAGCTGGTAATCTTGCTGCGTGCCACCCGGGGCGTCAGCGAGATCGACGTGGCGGGCAGCCTGCGCCGCAGGAAGGAGACCGTAGGCGACATCGACATTCTGGTCACGAGCCGCTCGCCCGCGCGTGTGATGGAGGCGTTCGTGACGGCGCCGCAGGCCGCGCAGGTGCTCGCACACGGTCCAACTCGATCGAGCGTCGTCCTCAATGTCGGCCTGCAGGCCGACCTGCGCGTCGTCGAACCGGTTGCGTACGGAGCAGCGCTGCAGTACTTCACCGGCAGCAAGGAGCACAATGTGGCGCTGCGCGAGCGGGCTGTCCGCCGAGGGCTGAAGATCAACGAGTACGGGGTCTGGCGGACAAAGGACAACCGGCGAGTCGCGGGCCGTGACGAAGAGAGCGTCTATCGCGCGGTCGGCCTGCCCTGGATTGCCCCGGAGCTTCGAGAGGACCAGGGCGAACTCGACGCGGCGGCGTCCGGGCAATTACCCCGGCTCATCGAGCCTTCCGACCTCCGCGGCGATCTGCACATGCACACGAAGTGGAGTGACGGGAAGGACACGGCCGAAGCCATGGCCCGTGCGGCCCAAAGCCTGGGCTACGAATACGTCTGCATCACCGATCACTCCCAGTCGCTCAAGTTCGCAGGGGGCGTCTCCATCGCCGACCTGCAACGCCACATCGGCCATGTCCGCAGCCTCCCCGACCGCGCCGGGATCGAGGTGCTCATCGGCACAGAATGTGACATTCTGCCTGACGGCAGCCTGGACTATCCTGACGAGGTGCTGGCCGAACTCGACGTGGTCATCGCGTCGGTGCATACGAACTTCCGTATGGAACGCGAGGCGATGACGGCGCGCATCGTCACGGCGCTGGAGACGCGACACGTTGACGTGCTCGGCCATCCCACCGGCCGGCTGCTCGGTGCGCGCGACCCATACGAGGTCGAGATCGAGGCGATCGTCGATGCGGCGGCCCGCACCGAGACCGCGCTCGAGATCAACGCTCAGCCCGACCGGCTCGATCTCAAAGACACGTACGTGCGGTTGGCCAGGGAGCGTGGCGTACGCCTCGAGATCGGCAGCGACGCCCATGCCACAGCCGAGCTGCGGTTCATGCCCTTCGGGGTCAGTGTGGCCCGCCGCGGCTGGGTCGAGGCCCGAGATGTCATCAATACCCTCCCGCTCGCGAAGCTGCGCGAGTTCCTCAGGCGCCGGGTCCCCAAGCCGAGGCGGCGCTGCTGAGATGATGCCGCGCCCGCTGCCGAGGCGGCGCACCTGAACCTTCGTCCCTTGCCGCGCCGGTTCTTTGCGCGGAATTCCATCGTGGTCGCCCAGTCGCTGCTCGGTCACCTCCTGGTCCACGAGACACCGGCCGGTCCCCTCGTCGGCCGGGTCGTCGAGACCGAGGCCTACTGCGGCCCTGACGACCCGGCCAGCCACGCATACCGTCGCACGCTCCGCAGCGAGATCATGTTCGGGCGGCCGGGGATCGCCTACGTGTACCTGTCGTATGGAGTGCACCGATGCCTGAATGTGGTCACCGACTCCGACGGCCGGGCGGGGGCGGTGTTGCTGCGAGCGATCGAGCCCCTGCAGGGGATCGCGCTCATGCAGCGCAGAGTGCGTGCCGGGCCACCGGCCCGGGCGGCGTCAGGGCCCGGCCGGCTCACGGCCGCGATGGCCATCGACCTGACGCACAACGGCGCAGACCTCACCTCTCCGCCGCTCTTTCTGGCGTACGGCGACAGGCGCCGCATCGGGATCGTCGCCGGTCCGCGGATCGGCATCAGCGCCGCTACCGACCGCCGGTGGCGGTTCGGACTCGCACGCCATCCCTCGCTCTCAAGGCCATTTCCCGCTGGTTTATAATGGGGGAGTGTCAATTCTTGTTGTCTTCGTCGATGGCGTGGGGCTCGGCAGCGACGATCCCACGATCAATCCATTTGCCCGGGTAGCCACCCCGACGCTGCACCACGTGCTCGGGGGTCCGCTCGTGATGCGTGGCATCGTCGACCGCCCGGGCGTCTTGCTGCTCCCCACGGACGCCACACTCGGCGTGCCAGGCCTTCCGCAGAGCGCGACGGGCCAGACCTCGCTGCTGACGGGCCTTAATGCGCCGGCGATCGTGGGACGCCACGTGACCGCCTATCCGACCGCGGTGCTGCGCGCCCTGCTGTCGAACAGCAGCCTCTTTGCCGTACTGCTCAGTCATGGTCGCACCGTCGCGCTCGCCAACGCCTACAGCCCTGAGTACTTCGCCGCGGTCGCCGCGCGACGCCTCCGGGTTGCCGCCGTGACGTTTGCGGCGCAGGCGGCAGGCGTCCGGCTGCGATCGGTCGATGACGTGCGCGCGGGCCGGGCGGTGTTCCATGACCTCACGAACGGACGGCTGCGGCAGTGGGGATACGACGTCCCTGCATTGATACCGCGCGAATCGGGCCGCCGCCTGGCCGCGATCGCCGCGACCGCCGACCTCACGTTCTTCGAGTTCTTCCTGACGGATCTCGCCGCGCACGGGCGTATCCCGATCTCCGCTGATGCCGTGGTGGCCATGGTCGATGACCTGATTGCCGGCGTGCTCGAGACCATCGAGGAGACGACCACAATCCTCGTGGTCAGCGATCATGGCAATCTGGAGGATGACCGGACCACCGCGCACACCGCCAACCCCGTGCCGACGATGGCCGTTGGCCCGGGCCGCAACGCATTCCGGCAGGTTCGTGCGCTCACCGACGTGGCCCCCGCGATACTCTCGTTGTGCAAGCCAGGCGGCGTGCCGGTCGCGTATGGGAACGGCGCCCCGCTTGCGCAGGCCGGAGAGAGCAGGCCGTGAACACGCCGCATGATCACCGGCAGCCGGCCGAAGCGAACAGCCTCGCGGACGACCGCACCCTGCGCCTGCTCGACTACCACACGGTGCTCTCCGCACTCGCCGAAGGGACGGTCACGCCCATGGGAGGCGAACAGGCGCAGCGTCTTCGCCCTTCGGCGGACGTCGAGACCGTACGCAACGCGCTCGAGGAGACCGCGGAAGCGGTCGCCATCGCGGCGGAGGCCGAGATGCCGCTGCGAGGCGCCCGCGACCTGGAGCCGATCGTCGCGCGGGCGGGAACGGGCGCGGTGCTGGACCCCTCTGAACTGCTCGATGTTGCCCAGACCCTCGAGGTCGCGCGGCGGGTGCACACGTTTCTGCGGGCCCGCGGCACCCGGGCGCCGCGCCTGGCCGAACACGCCGGGCTCCTCACCGTATTGGCCGACATCGAGGCCGAGATCGCGCGTGCGCTCGATGAGCGAGCCCAGGTACGAGATACGGCGTCACCCGACCTGCGGCGGGTTCGGGACGAGACACGCAGCGTCGATCGCCGGCTGC
>JBQTJG010000042.1:0-1751 GCA_052387355.1 Armatimonadota bacterium
GCCAGCGTGGGGAACGGACGGCTGGCTCGGGCCGTCGCACCTCAGATTCGATGGCGTGAACGACAGGGCGTCTGGTGGCGGAGCGGGGGCAGACGCGGCGACGCTCACCGCGACGACGTGGCGGATCGGCTTCGTGTACAGGCGCAGGGCGAACTCCGCGGGCGTCGTGTTCGCCGTCGGTGGTAACGCCGGGACGGCCGCTGCGAACCTCCTGGCGAGACTCAAGCACGACGCTGCGGGTGTCCCGACGTTCGAGTGGGAGTCGGGCACGGCGACGCTGCGCACCGACACGGTGGCCGGGTACGCGTTCCCCTTGGACCGCTGGGTGTACGGCCACCTCGTGCGCACGGGCGCGACGACGGTGGATGTGTGGGTCGGCGGTCGCCTCGTAGACACGCTCGCGATGACGGCGGCCAACAACGACGGGTCCAGCTCGACTTGGCACATCGGTGTAGACGAGGACGACGCGACGGGGTGGCTCAACGGCGACATCAACTCGCTGTACCTTGAGGCAGGCTCTACGGCGGCGACAGAGCTGTACGACGACGTCCGGCGCGCGACGCTCCAGGCGTTCCCGACGACGGTGCACTGCCGCGTGCGTATGGAGGACGCGCTCGGCGCCCTCCAGGACATGACGAGCTTCATGGGGCACGACTGGGTCGAGTCCGTGCAGATCGACGAGAGCGTCGAGGACGCGTGCGCCACGGCGAAGGTCGAGCTGACGCGCGAGCACGACTTCCTCTCGCTCGCGTGGCTCATGACGTCGAGCAAGGCGAACCTCACCGACCCGATGGTGCTCGCGTCGTACGACCCCGCCGTGTTCTTGCAGCGCGACCTTTACGTCGACTTCGCTCGCACGCCGCACGGCTCCGTCGCTGAGTCGACGGACTGGGTGAACCGCTTCTTTGGTCACGTCGACAGGATGGACCCGGCGCAGAACCCGATCCCGGTCGAGGCGCGCGACCAGGGCGGGCAGCTCGTCGACGACTTCACGGCGACGGACCTTGACCTGCCGCTCACGTCTGGCGGTGCGTGCTCGTCGGACCCTGACACCGGTGAGAGGCGAGCTTCCGTCGAGGAGGCGATCGCCGACGTCACCGGGACGACCGTCTACGCACCGACGGCGGCGAACCTGTGCCTCATACCGTGGGAGCAGACGAAGGACTCCAAGA
The DNA here is from genome assembly GCA_052387355.1 of Armatimonadota bacterium. Classification (GTDB taxonomy): domain Bacteria; phylum Sysuimicrobiota; class Sysuimicrobiia; order Sysuimicrobiales; family Humicultoraceae; genus JBQTJG01. The sequence continues at coordinate 1,173 of JBQTJG010000042.1, forward strand.
TGGCGATCGCCCGCAAGATCGCGGGCGTGAAGGCGTGGGACTTCCGGTACGTGTTCGACGAGTCACCGTCTCAGAACACGTTCAGGCAGACGCTCGTCGACCCGGGGCGCGACCGCGTTGAGAACGACGGCGTGATGAGCGGCCTCGACTACGGCGAGCTTGGGCGGTGCGCGATCGACGTCTTCGGGATCCGCAACCGCGTCTACATCACGTACCCGAGCAAGGCGCGGCGCAACAGCGACAACGTCAAGCTCCCCGTGACGAACTCGCCGTACACGGACACGACGTCGAGGGACAAGTTCGGCGGGTTCTTCCGCACGATCTTCGTCACCGAGGGCGACACGTCGCCGATCGACGAGTCCAGCGAGGCGGACACGATGGGGAACGGGATCCTCGTCGACCTCAAGGACCCCACCGTCGAGGTCGAGGCGCCGACCAATAACTGCTTCTTCGAGGCGGAGCGCAACGACTACTACGCGTTCGTTGGCGACAACGTGCACTACACCGGGGACCAGCGCCTCGCCGTCACGGCAGTCTCGATCGGATACAGCGATGGATCCGGCGAGACGACGCTCGGCC
>JBQTJG010000043.1:0-3683 GCA_052387355.1 Armatimonadota bacterium
ACATATCCACCTGGACGAGGATGAGGCGTTCTATGTCCTGGAGGGAAGACTCTCTTATCAACTAGGAAGTCGCCATGCCGAAGCATCTGCCGGGTCGCTGGTGTTCATCCCTCGCGGCACGGTCCACGCTTTCAGCAACATTGGTCCACAACCCGCGCGGCTACTCTTCATCCTTGCGCCAGCTGGTTTCGAACACTTCTTTGAAGAGGTCGGGGAAATAGCCAGATCGAGATCTCTCCCTGAACCTCCGGGTCCGCCCAACCTCGACCAGCTCGCAGTTCTGGCAAAGAAGTACCACTATCGCCTTGGGTAAAGAACCGCGAGCGCGGTGGCTAGGCCTCGGTTAGGAGCTCCTTGACGACTTTCACAGGCAAGGGGTCCTTAACCAAAGCAGTTCGAAGATCATTGATGATCCCCAGTCACGTACACATGCTCGTGTCGAGTCTTCTGAATCCGTCGAGCAGGCCATTCAGTCCTTGGTGCTTTATGCTAAAAGAGGCATAATTTGCTTAGGTGGCGTCGACGTGGAATGGGGTTCAGGAGGTCCCTGGTTCAAGTCCGGGGCGGCCCGACCAGGTGAAAAGAAGGATTTCCGTCGTGATGACCAAAGCGTCTTCCTTTTCCGCTGTTGCGTTCTTCTTGCTCTCCTCCCTGACTGTCGGTGCCGCTCCCTCCGGACGCTTCTTTATCGAAGGGAACGGAACAGTCCACCTCGTCAACAGAAACACGGGTGCGGGTAGTCCGGTGATTTACCGAACGCCGGGGGGCGAGTATCCAGAATCGGCTCAAAGGAGGATCAACCAGATCTTCGGCGTCCCTCCCAACGCCTCCGAAGGGATCGCCATCCGCCTCACCGCCCTCCTCGATTATCTCCAAGATCAACTGAAGGGAGGGATGATCAAGATCGTCTCGGGCTACCGGAGTCCCATCTATAATGAAGGACTCCGGAAGAAGGGCCGGCTCGCGGCCCGGACGAGCATGCACCTCGAGGGAATGGCGGCCGACATCGAGATGGAGGGGGTTGACGGAAAAAGACTTTGGGAGTACGTCCGAGGCCTCGACTGCTGCGGGGTCGGTTACTATCATGCGAAGGGAATTCACGTCGACGTCGGCCCAAGCCGGTTTTGGGACGAAACCTCCACTAGGGTTGAGCAGGACCTTGGGGCCCGAAACAAACTCGTCCTTCTTCGCACCGAATGGGATCTCTACCGGCCGGGCGAGGAGGTCCGGATGACCTTGGGCAGGATCACCGACTATCCGATCGGCGTTCGTCGCGACGGGCAGTTGATGCATACCGGCCAAGAGGTCGTCGGCGTCCGCTTGGAAAACGGCCGGACCGACTGTCTCTTGATCCCGAGCCGATCGGCCGCGAGATCGCTTGTCTGGAAGATACCGCAACGAATTGCGCCCAAGGAAAAGTCTCGAGTTCGGATTTCGTTCTGTCAAAAGCCCTTTCCGGAGATGCCGGAGGGGGTTGACTCAAACCCAATTTCAATTAAGTAATAGCTTCATGGGCCGCTGGCTCGACGGCGAGAACCCGACCATCGACCGTATCACCGACCCCGGCTTGCTCGCAACGGAGCTGGCGGCGTTTGCCGCCACGTTACACCGGATCGATCCCACGGACGGGCCGCCTGCGGGCCGCGGCGTGCCGCTGGCGATGCCAGACGCTCCGATGCGCACGGCGATCGCAGACCTGAACGGCGTTTGACAAGGCCTCTGAGCGCTCTGATTGGGCCAACACAAAAGATGGGTGTGGCGAACGGAGTGTGCCATCCTGAGGATTCTGGTCGTGGTCTGGTGGGTCAGGCTCTCGGCCGTACCCAGGTCTCCGACCAAGCCAGACACGCGCTCGAGGACTGACGATCGCCGCGCATCTGGGGCCACGGTCTGCCGGTCGCCACCCGGCCGTTCACGGAAACTTGCGCTGAGCGCGCAGGGAAGAAGGTCGAGAAGACACCTATGGGGCGGTTGTTGAAGCCCGGCGGGGCGTTGAGGACGAACCCCTCCATGAAGTCATACCAAGTGAGGATGACCTCCATGTCGCGGGCCATGACGCGCTCTGTCGCCGTGGACCGCGGATCGCCCGAGCGGTTGAACTGGGCACCGATCACCGGCACTCCCACGTCGCCAAACGGCGATTGGAGGACTGCCTCGATCGTCGACTGCAGCCAGCGTGTCACCGCGATGTTGTCCGAGTAGATCTGGACGCGGCCGTCGGTGAGTTCGCTCTGAAGGAACAGTGTGCACCCCGGCCCCGCTGGGCACCAGAGCACGCGCCAGTGGCTGAACACGTCCGTCGTTGTCGTCCCGCCATCATGACTGAGGCGGATGAAAGAGTTCTCTCCAGTCATGAGCAGGGTATTGGGATCGACGGGTGACGTCATAGGAATCCTCCGACTGACGGCTCAAATCGCATTTCGGCGGTTCGGCGCGTGAACCTCTTTGATCCTCGGCCCACCGTGACACCAACAGGTGCGGAGGACCCTGGGCACCTTCAAGACCCGCGCGTCGGCGGAGAAGCACGAACGAGCCGTTCAGCTATTCAAGTGTCGCGTCGGTTACTGTCTCTTACGCCCGGCGTAATTTGACGTCATGTGCGTTCAAACCATACTATTCTCGAGCCGAAGATGACAATTGCCGAGATCGTTTTAGTCGGGGCTCAACGGAAGGATAGCGATGGATCGCTCAAACGACTGGATCGCCTCCACGTACTTCCTCGCCTTGTGGAATTCGACCCCTGAAGATAGTAACTGTCTGCCGTGCCGGGCGGCGGGGAGCTCCGACCGCGTGAAGACCGCCGGCGGAACGCCGCAAAGACGACAATTGCAATGACAACCAGCAGCAATAGGAACGAGGTGCCTCCGACCGCGGGCCGGCGTTCGGCCGCCGGCGGCTGGAGTGGCCGCCCCGGCCGTTGGCCCGCCCGGGCCCTTGCTCTCTCACGCGCCTGCGCTTCCACTCGATGGGCTGCGCGGCGGCGGCGTAGCCGGCCCGATACTGACCGATGAGCTGGTTTTCGTCGGGTGTTCGAGTGCGGTAAAAGCGCGGCCCTGCGAGGGTCTCGATGATTTTCTGAAGTTGCCAGAACGCGCCCATCTGCCGCGCGGCCGTGTCCGTGCGATTCCTGCCCCTGATCTCAGCTTTCACGCGCTCCACCGACGGCATCTCCCCGAGATATGCGGGGTTCATCGGGCGCGAGGCCGTCGCAGCAGCGACGGCAGGACGCGCGTTGCCATGGAGCAGCATGCCTGCTTGAAGGAGTACGGCAAGAGCGGTGAATCCGAGAGCAGCGATGTGGGATTTCACCTAGAAGAGATTCCTTTCGTGGCGCGCGCGGGTGTAATCAAGGTAGACGAAACTTCGGGGGTCATCACGGCGAGAAGATCTCCCTTGGGCGGCAAAGACGCGGAGTACTCGAAAACCCAATTCGGACAGGGTCCGGCTCGATAGTGGGCCGGGTAATGGTCGTGTAAGGTCAAGAGGCAAAGGGTGCGTTGACTCCGCCATTCGAACATTTCCTCCACTTTGCTGCCGCGTCTGGCGTGCTGTGAACCCGGCGTGTCTTGCGGAATAGTCAAAACCTAAAGTTCGGGTGGCAAGAGCGGCTGCCCTGCCGGTCACGGTGACTGCTGACTTCGATTACCTTGATGACGGGCTCCGCGACTAACCTGCTGCCTTCA
>JBQTJG010000044.1:0-3867 GCA_052387355.1 Armatimonadota bacterium
GCTGCGCTTCGCCAACCTGGGAGCGGTGATGTTTGTCCCGCTGGTGCGGCGCTAGGTCCGCGAGTCCGTGCATGAAGGCCGGAGCCAAGCGCCGGTGCGAGCGGTGAGACCCGCGGCCGCATAGGCCAGCGCGCCGGCCAGCAACACCGCAGGAAATCCCCACTCCAGCGCGATCAGCACCGCCGCAATCGAACCAAGCACTGAGGCACAGCCGTTGATACCCCACGCCCACGGAATCAGCGACGGTGAGGTCTTTCCAAGGGCGCGGATCCCCGTCGGGAACGGCATCCCCATGAAGAGACCCAGCGGCGTCAGGATTGCGGCCAGCAGGACTACCCGGGCGGGCAGGACCATGCCGAGGCTGGCATTGAGGATTCGGGGCAGCAGCCAGGCGGCTAGGGCCGCTCCCACCGCCAGGACGAGCGTCACGCCGGGCAGGCCGCGGCTCAAGCGCGGGGCCAGCAGGCTGCCCAGGCCTGACGTCACCAGCAGGCCGCACAGTACCGCGGAGAGCGCATACGTCGGAGAGCCGAGGACCAGGATCATCTGCTGGAGCATCGGGATCTCAACGAACAGGTAGGCGAGGCCCAGCGCCAGGAAGTAGGCGAAGACCGACATACGCGGCACGGAGGTGGCCTGCGATCCGGGTCGCGCCGGCGTCGGCGCGAGCTCCAGCCTCCGTAGCGGCGCCAGGATAAGCGCCGCACTGAGTGCGGCGATAATGACCAGCAACGCAATCAGCACGAGATAGCCGCCGCCGCCAAAGGGCTGCCATGTCCGTCCCAGGGTGGCCAGGACCCGCGGGACCTGATGCCACCGGAAAAAATGAAAGAAGAAGGGGCGAGTGTCAGTCACCGGCCGCACGTCGAACGGGTATGCGCGCAGGAAGCCCTCACGCGTCGCGGGATCGAGGACCGCGAGGAAGGCCTGCCTGTGAAGGTCGGCGGGCTGGACGTTGTACCGATTGCTCTCTGAGACATCTATCGCAGGGCCGAACGTAATGTCGAATCGGCGCGCGGCGGCGAAGGCCTGAACAGCCGACACATCGTCGGGGCTGAATCCGTCGGGTTTGACCAGAACCGTCATGGTATTGAGCGACCGCAGGGCCATCAGCCGCGAGGCGGAATCGCCTCGCGCGGCGGCGGTGCTGCGCTGTCCCTCGATCGCCTCGAGCGCGGCAACTGCCGCGGCCCAGGCCTTGATCTCCTCACTGGGCGGTGTCTGAATCCAACGCGTCACCGCGAGCACCCCGCCGGGTCCCAGCCGGGAGAGGAGATCGCGAAAGGCTTCGACCGTGTGGAGGTAGTGCTCCGCGAGCGAGAACGTGCCCGAGGCCACGACCTGGAAGGACTCCAACGGCGGCACCTGGATGACCTCGAACAGGTCCGGCGTCCGCCGCAGGTAGGTGCGTGGGTTCTCCACGATGATCTGCACGGGGTCATTGGAGCGGGACGGCGCTGGCGTCGCGGGCCGCGGCCCGATCACGTCTCCGGCGAAGGCACGCGCTGCCTCAACGACTAGCGGATTGCTCTCGACCACCACAACAGGCCGCATCCCGTGCCGTAGCGCCCCGAGCACTTCGACGCCGAGGCCCAAAACCAGGGCCCGTCCCGGACGCAGGCGGTAGGCCGCGGCAGTTGGCAGATACCTGGTGAACTCCGCGTCGACGTTCGCGGGCAGGCCCCGGAGGCTTTCATTGTCGATCGTCAGGCCGGGCAACGAGGGCGGCACGTGCGGGGACATGTAGCTCAGCCCGGGAGCGGAACGCACGGTAGCGCTTTGCACCACGTCGACCTTTGAGATCGCGTTCGACGCGGAGAATGCAATCCGGGCTCCGGGATGGCGGCGGACTTGGTTGAGCGCTTTATACGGCGAGGCCGGCAGGTCCGGGGCCGCGGGTGCAGCGATCGCGGTCAACAGCGCCAGCAGCGCCGCCGAGGCGACCCCGCGCGGATGCCGCCCCCACCACAGCAGCGCCGACCCTGCCGTTGCTACAGCGGCTGCGGCGATCACGCTGCCTTCAGCATCCAGCACGCCCAGCAGGAGCACGGCGCCTAGGGCTCCGGCACCTCCGCCGACAAACGATGCGGCGTACACGCTGCCCGCGCGCGCGGGCAGCGCCGCGAGCGTGGCGCCCACCGTAAGGCCGGCACAGAAGAACGGCAGTACTAGGGCGCCGACGACCACGGCGAGATAGAGGATTTGCAGCGGGTCCAGGGCCATCAGGTAGGCATCGAAGGGCACGCCTGCGATCGCCAGCAGTGCGAGACCTGTCGCCGGCAGCACGAGCAAGGCGCCCCAGGCAGCGGTGCGCAGCGGATCCCGGCCCAACTCCACGCGTACGGCCAGCACCGTGCCGCTAACGCCATACCCGAGCAGGCCCAGCCCGACCGCCATGAAGGCGAAATGATACCACTGGACAATCGAGAAGATCCGGGTGAGGACGACCTGCAGCATCACGCTCGCCGCGGAGACCAACGCGACGCCGATTAACAACGGTCGCATGGACGATCACCGGTGCGCATTGGAGTGATCACGGGTTCACGGCGGCCGTGCAGTGCTCCTGGGACGCCGGTCAGGAGCACTGTCGGATCGGTATTAACAGAAGAAGCGCGGAAGGTTGTCACGATCCTCTTCACCGATCTCGTCGGCTCCACCGGCCTCACCGAACGCCTCGACGCCGAAGAGGTCCGTGATGTCGTCGGGAAATTCTACCGCATCGTCCAGCATGCCGTCGAGCGTTTCGGCGGCCGGGTAGCCAACCTTCTTGGTGATGCAGTCCTCGCCATCTTCGGCCTGCCGCTGGCCCACGAAGATGACCCTGAGCGCGCCGTCCGCGCCGCCTTCGCCATCCGCGACGCGCTGCCGGCCCTTAACGACCACCTCCAGACTGTCCACAGCCTCTCGCTCGCTGTCCGCCTCGGCCTTACCACCGGCGAGGTTGTCGCCGCCAGCGGCTCCACCTTCGACCGCGACTTCCTCGTCTCCGACGCCGTCACCACGGCCGCCCGCCTCCAGCAAACCGCCGCCCCGGGCGCCATCATCGTCGGCGAGCGCACCCACCGGCTTACCCGCGACGTCATCGAGTACCGGCCGCTGCCTCCACTCGAGGTGAAGGGCAAAGCCGAGCCCCTCGCGGTCTGGGAAGCGATGGCACCGCTGCCCGAACGTCTTGATATGCGCCGTGACGCCGCGCCGCTGGTCGGCCGCCACGGTGAGATGGGCATCCTCCGCTTCCTCTACCACCGCTGCCGTGATGACAGCGTGGTCCACTTAGCCACGATCACTGGTCAGGCCGGAGTCGGCAAGAGCCGCCTCGTTCGCGAGTTCCTCGCTGAGGTGCGCGATGATTCGCCGGCCCCGCTGATCCTGCGCGGGCGCAGTCTCGCCTTCGGCAGCCAGATCGGATATCACGCGCTCATCGACATCTTGCGATCTCAGAGCGGTCTGATGGACACCGATCCGCCCGAGATGGTCCTCGCGAAACTGGACGCATGGCTGCGCGAAGCTGCGCCGGATCATCACACCCTCCTCGAGAGCCTGCTCCTGATGTTCGGCGGCGACGATGCCGGGCGCGGCGAGCCTGGTCACCGCGCACTGGAACTCCGCTGCAACCTGCGCCTGCGGCCAGAGGACCTGCATACGCTCCGAGACCTGCTCGACCGGCTGGCATCTTCGCTGCCTGACGAGCTGCGCGCTACATTCTTGTCGAGCCCGCACGTGGCCTCGCTGCGATAGGTGCTTCCTCCTCCGCGTGGTCCCCGCGAGAGATCAGGAAAGGCAGGGAGGGCATCTTCCCGAGGGAAGCGCCCTCCTTGCTGCCAACGCGCCCTGCTCGGCTTACCGGGGCATGGTCGCGAAGAACTC
>JBQTJG010000045.1:0-2424 GCA_052387355.1 Armatimonadota bacterium
TTGGCGAAGACCGCCACCCGCACCGACCTGCCGGTGCCGTGCGGCAAGACCACCGTCCCGCGCACCTGCTGATCGGCATGTTTGGGATCGACGCCCAGTCGGATGTGCGCTTCAACTGTCTCCTTGAACTTGGCCGTCGCCGTTTCGCGCAGAAGCCGGACCGCGTCTTCAGGCGCGTAGAGCCTGCGGTGCTCGACCGCCTTGACTGCGGTCAGATATCGCTTGCCATGCCGTCTCATCGCGCTGCCTCCTGGCGGTGCAACGTCTACCCCACGACTTCGATGCCCATCGAGCGGGCGGTGCCCTCGATCATGCGGATCGCGGATTCTACCGTATTGGCGTTGAGGTCGGGCATCTTGCGCTCGGCGATTTCCCGGACCTGCCTGCCGGTCACTGAGCCGACCTTCGTCTTGTTGGGTTCGCCCGAACCCTTCTCGAGACCGGCGGCCTGCCGCAGCAGCACGGCGGCCGGAGGCGTCTTCGTGACAAAGGTGAAGGTGCGGTCGGCATACACCGTGATCTCAACCGGTACGATTGTGCCGGCGAGCTTCGCAGTCCGCTCATTGTACGACTTGCAGAACTCCATGATGTTGACCCCATGCTGGCCGAGCGCCGGACCCACGGGAGGTGCCGGTGTCGCCTTGCCCGCCGGTATCTGGAGCTTCACCATCGCGACAATCTTCTTGGCCATTGCCGTCCCCCTACAGTTTTTCGACCTGCCCGAAGTCCAGCTCGACCGGCGTCTCCCGGCCGAAGATCGACACGAGGACCCGAACCTTCTCCTTCTCCATCATGATCTCATCGACGAGGCCGGTAAAGTCCATGAACGGTCCCGAGGTGATGCGGACGGGAGAGCTCTTCTGGTAGGTGATCCGGAACTTCGGAGTCTCATCACGCAACTGCCGCAGCAGCGCGCGGACCTCCTTGTCCTCCAGGGGGATGGGCTTGGTGCCCGAGCCGACGAATCCGGTCACGCCGGGCGTATTGCGGATCACGTACCAGACGTCGTTCTCCAGTTCGCCTTTTTCGTCGACCTTGACCTCCACGAGCACGTAGCCGGGGAAGATCTTCCGATCGACCTCCCGGCGTTTGCCTCCCTTGATTTCCTTTTCCTTCTCTGTTGGGATCAAGACCTGGAAGATCTTGTCCTTCATGTGCATCGACTCGATCCGCCGCTCGAGGTTCGACTTCACCTTGGCCTCGTACCCGGAGTAGGTGTGGATGACGTACCACTTGAGCCGGGGATCTCTGGCGGCCGCGGCGTCTTCAGCCTCAACAACCTCTTCGATGGGCTCGACCGGTTCGTCCGCGAAGAGCCCTTTGATCGGATCGTTGGTCTTGGCCATGGATGCTACCGAGGTGTCTGCTGGATCAGCCAGCGCTTCACCAGTACCGTGTAGACGTAGTCGAAGAACCCGAGGTACACCGCCATCACCACCAGGACGACCACTACCACGATGGTGGAGCTGATCAGCGCGCGCCGGGACGGCCAGTCGACGCGGTTCAGTTCGACCCAGACTTCGCGCAGGTAGGTGGCGATACGCTCGATGAACGCCGGCCAGCGCCTGGGTGCGGTGACCTTGACCGGCCGGGGGGCCGGCCGCGGGGCGAGCTTCACGTCTGTTGTCCGCGCCATCGCTGTCCTCCCTGGCGTGTTCCGAAGCAAAAAAAAAGAACCTGCGACACGGGGATTGCAGGGCTCAGTATACCACGCCGTCCCCTTGACGTGTCAAATGCGCTTCGGGGTGGCCTCGGGCGCGATCCCGGACTAGCGCGCCAAGCGCGCCGCAACGTCCCGGACGACGCAGTCCATCGCGAATACCGGCACGCCCGGCGCCTGGCAAATGAACGAGTCCTGGAACAGGATCAGCCTGGTCGAGACTTCGAGCACACGGACATCGACATCCACCCGGCTCATCAACGGGCCAAAGGGACGGTCGCCCATGGTGGACGCGTCGCGCTCGGTCAGGACGTGAGTCACACGGCCGGTGAGCACAGCATCGGCGCCGACCTGCCTGCCCAGGGTGACGGTCTGGGTCGGGCTGATCAGGTCCCGCGAGCCGATGCCGAGACGCTTCATTTCTTCTGCGACCCGCGCGGAGCTCACGACTTGGAACGACCCTCGCGCGGCGAGCTCGCTTAGCCGGGCTGCGCCCCAATCGGCCACGGCGCGCGACAGCGCCACCTCGTCGGCAAAGGGCGCAATCGCCAGCACGCGGACGCGCGAAAGGTCGGGCCGCTGGAGGCCCCACGCGGGATCGGCACCGGTACCGCCTGCGTGGATCACGATTGCGCTGAGTATAAGGGCGGCTGCGATTGCGCGCGTCATCGCTGTCCCTCCGGGTCTGCAGCTCACTTCCTCATTCTAAGGTACGGAGGCCGCCAGCGCTATGACAGTCCGGCACTATCCTTTCGCGGTGCTGG
>JBQTJG010000046.1:0-1973 GCA_052387355.1 Armatimonadota bacterium
GCGCCACCGGCCTGGCTGGATGTCAGGCCCCTGGTCCCCGCTCGGCGTCCACCGACGCCCGCATCCCCCGCAGCCGCGGGTCCAGCGCGTCCCGCAGGCCGTCGCCGAGCAGGTTCAGGCCCATGACGGCCACGAGAATCGCGCCGCCCGCGGAGACTGAATACCATGCGGTTTGGTCCAGATACCTTCGACCGGTATCCAGCATCGCGCCCCACGACGGCGTCGGCGGCCGGACCCCGAGTCCCAGGAACGACAGAGCCGCCTCAGTCAGGATCGCGTTGGCGAAGCTCACCGACGCTTGTACGAGCAGCGGTGATAGATGGTTGGGGAGCAGCACGCGGAGCAGCACATAGCGGTCGCTGGCGCCGCTTGCCCGCGCCGCGTCGGTGAACTCTCGCTCCTTGATCGCGAGCGCGCTCGCCTGCGCCAGCCGCGCAAAGACAGGGATCGAGACGATGCCGATCGCGATCGCGGCGTTGCCGAGACTCGGGCCGAGCGTCGCGGTCAGCGCCATGGCCAGGATCAGCGCCGGGAAGGCCAGCAGGCCGTCCACGCCGCGCATGATGACCGTGTTGACGTAGCCTCCGTAGAAGCCGGCCGCCAGTCCGAGCACGGTGCCGATGGTGCCGGCGATCGCGACCGCGATGACGCCGACCGACAGTGACGCGCGCGCACCGTAGAGGATGCGGGTGAGCACGTCACGACCCAACTCGTCGGTGCCGAGCAGGTGCCGCGCGGATGGCAACTGCAGACGATCCTGCATGCGCACGGCAACGGGATCGTAGCGTGAGAGGGCGCCCGCGAAGACGGCCGCCAGCACCACAACGGCAAAGAGCACCGCACCCGCCAGCGCGCCTCGGTCGCGGCCGAGCAGGCGCAGCAGCCTACGAATAGCGGATTCGCGGGTCCAGCGCGGCGTACGCGACATCGACGACGAGATTGATCGTGACGAACCCGATCGCAACGAGGAGCACCGCTCCCTGCACGACCGCGTAGTCACGATGGATGATGGAGTGCACCATGAGCCATCCGACGCCCGGCCAGTTGAAGATCTGCTCGACGACGACCAACCCTCCGAGCAGGCCCCCGAACTCGAGGCCGACGACGGTCACGAACGGGATGAGGGCATTCTTGAGGGCGTGGCGCAGCACCACGACGCGGTTGATGAGGCCTTTCGCGCGGGCGGTACGAATATAGTCCTGGTCGATGACCTCCATCATGCTCGAGCGGAGAAAGCGCATCTGCACCGCGGCCAGCGTGAGGGCCACGGCCAGCACGGGCAGGGTCGCGAAGCGGAGATTGTCGACGGGGTTCTCGCTGAAGGCCGCGAACCCGGCGGGCGGGAGCACGCGCCAGCGAACCGCAAACAGCAGGATGAGGAGCACGGCCAGCCAGTACCGTGGCACGCAGAAGCCGACGAGCGCGGCCGCGCGGGCGACGTGATCCCACCATGTGCCGCGACGGAGGGCGCTGAGAATGCCGACGGGGATCGAGATCATGAGGCTGATCACCATGCCCAGGATCGCGATCTGGAGCGTCGCTGGGAATTTCTCGATCACGAGCGAGAACACGCCCTGGCGGTTGAGGTACGACTCGCCGAGGTCGGCGCGGAGCGCCCGCCCCACCCATATCGCGTACTGGATCACGACCGGCCTGTCCAATCCCAACTGTTGGCGTAGCCGGGCCACCGATGCGGCGTCGGCGGACTCGCCCAGCCGCATCACAGCCTGGTCGCCGGGGATGATGCGAAAGACGAAGAATACGATCGCCGATACGATCAGCAGGACGGGGAGCAGTTGCACGAGGCGGCGGACAATGTAGGTCGTCATGCCGGTCTGGGTTCCGCCAACATCTCGGGATGATCTTATCAAGTCGCGGCCCTCCTGCCGAGGGTGGTGCCCTACGACAGGAGAGGACGGCCCGTGCCTCAAAGAAGAGAGGACACACAGCCAGAAGGCGTAAGATGATGCTTG
>JBQTJG010000047.1:0-5037 GCA_052387355.1 Armatimonadota bacterium
CCTCCCGACAGCGGCATCGTGGTCCCAACGAGGATCTCAGTCGCCGTGATACCGCGCTCCGCCGGCTGGCTGATGCCTGTCGCAGCGATCGCCATGACGGTGGCCACTGTGAGCACAAGCCTGGCGAGCATACTCATTCGGAATCCCCCCTTGTGACTGTTGTGCCCGTTCTCTGGTGCCCTATACTCTTCGGCGGTACTCATGCCCAAGCAGTCCTTCAGGCCGGACCATCAAGACCAGGATGATGATGGCGAACGCCAACGTTGTCTTGAACTTGAACGAGACGTACCCTGCGAAGACGCTTTCGGCGACCCCGAGGAGGAATCCCCCAAGCACCGCGCCCGGCAGACTGTCCATCCCTCCCAGGACCGCCGCCGCGAAGCCTTTGAGGAAGGGATCCAGCATCATGAATGGGTCGAGATAGACCACCGGAGCGAGCAACATGCCGGCGGCGCCGCCCAGCGCAGAAGCCAGCCCCCAGGTCAGCGCATAGATGCGCCGGGCAGGGATGCCCAATGCCTGGGCCGCGACGGTATCCTGGGCGATCGCCCGCATGGCCAGCCCCACCTTCGTCCGCTGGACGAGCACATAGAGAATGGCCATGAGGATGAGGCCGGCGGCGATCGTGCCCAGGTTGACCTCGCTGACCACCACCTGGCCCAGGTGGTACACCCGCGTGTCGGAGAGAGGGAAAGGAAAGACTTGTGTGTCGGCGCCCCAGACGACCTGCATGACGCCGCTCAGCACGAGGGCCAGGCCCAGGGTGATGACGATCTTGCCGAGCAGTGTCGCCTCCTTCGCAGGGCGCAATATGAAGAAGAAGAAGAAGGCGCCCAGTGCTGCGGCAGCGACCAGGCTTGCGACGATGGCGACAGGAAATGGCACTGCACGGCCGAGCAGCGTGAACGCGATGAACGTGGCCAGCGTCGCCAGATCACCGTGCGCGAAGTTCAAGACGCGGGAACTGCGGTACAGTAGCACGATGCCAAGGGCCACCAGTGCGTAGAGGCTGCCCGCCGCCAGCCCGCCGATTGTGTACTGCGCCAGTTGCGTCACAGCGGCCAGATCTTAAAGTAGCGTTTGACCCGCAGCCATCGCCCGTACACGCCACGCGGCTCGATCGCCATCATCAGGATGATCACGCCGCCGTAGACCACGGGGAGCCACTGTTTGAGCCCGGAGAGATAGTGCGGCAGCAGCGTCAGCAGGACGGCGCCGATGATCGCGCCGGAGATCGTCCCAAGCCCGCCGACGACGATCATCGCAAAGTAGGTGATGGACTCGAGGAAGGTGAACGCCTGAGGCTCCAGATGGCGCAGCGCCTGGGCGATGATGGCGCCCGCAACGCCCGCGTAGGCGGCGCTCACGGCGAACGAGAGGGTCTTATACCAGGTCAGATTCACGCCGGTGACCTCTGCGGCGATGTCGCTGTCGCGGATGGCCACGAGCGCCCGGCCGATGTGAGACCGGGCCAGGTTATACGCGATCCACGAGAGGGCCACCGCCGCTCCTACAGCGACGTAGTAGAGCTGCTGTGTGTTCGTGAGTCCCCCGAAGCCCAGGGAGAGCTGCCGCACGGGCAGGCCCATCCGGCCACCGGACAATTCCGTCCAGTTCGTGAGCACCTGGTAGGCGGCAATGCCAAACCCCAGCGTGGCGATCGTCAGATAGGGACCGGTGAGCCGCAGCGCGGGCAAGCCCACCAGAAAGCCGAACCCGGCGCTGACCGCCGCGGCCCCAGCCCACGCACCGTACCAGGGGATCCCGAATCGTGACATCAAGAGCCCGGAGGCATACGCGCCGATCGCGACGAATCCCGCATGCCCCAGTGAGATCAGGCCGGTGTATCCGACGAGCAGGTTCAGTCCCACCGCGACGATCACGTTCGCCGACATGAGGATGAAGATGAACAGTAGGTAGCCAAGGCCGACCTTCGGGAAGACGAATGGTAGGATGGCCAGGCCCGCGAGCAAGATGGCCACCGCCAGCCACCCCGCTGCGCCCTTCACCAGGTAGATGTCCTCCTCGTACCTCTCAACGAGGGTCCTGGTCACGGCGAGGAGGGCCTTTCGTGGCTGGAAGCACGATGCCCTGCCTGCCGTCGCGGCCGAGAGTGGTAGCGACGGTACCGCATGAGGTTCCCGTGTCGGAGCCGCAGAGTATGCCTCGCGGAGGAAATGGCGCGAGGTTTCCATAGATGCTATACTGCGGATGCTAAAATGGGGGCCTCGGGCGAGTGTGTCGCCGGGGCGACTCGTGTCTCTGAGAGGGAAAGGCGGGCGAACGGTGGTCGTCAACAACGTGAAACTGCTCGTCGGGGGCGTCCAGCTTCGCGACGGGGTCACGACGGTGACCGACATCCTCGGCAAGATGTTTGTCCGGGCCGGACTGCACATCCTTGCCATGGAAAAGGGCTACGCGTCGACGATCTACGGCGCCCACCAGTACGACCCAATGGTCGTTTCCGCGACGCCCCCTCTGTCATACGGTGACGATCGGATCGAGATTCTCGCGGCGCTGGAATACGATACGAACCCCGATGTTCCCGTCCAGCCCAACCGCGACACGATTCTCCGGCACGGAAAGAACATCAGGGACGGTGGCGTGCTGCTCTACGACAGCACGAACGGGACCGTTGAGACAAGCGACCTGGCGGCGCGCGGTATCAAGATCTTCCCGCTGCCGGCTCGCCAGATCGCGCTGCGCGAGCTCAAGCGCGAGGTTGTCAAGAACACCGTTGTGACCGGGGCGTTGTTGCGGCTCCTCGAGTTTGACATGGACTACGCGTTCTTCCGCGCCTACCTCGAGGAGCGATTCTCGCGCAAGGGCCGCGAGATCATCGACCTGAACATCAAGGCCGCGAGCCGCGGCCGCGAGGTGATCGAAGAAATCCTGAAGGCCAGCGGCTGGGACTCCTGTGGCTACCGGCTGGAAGCGCAGCAGGTTGCCGCCGCAGCCTTGCTGGTCAATGGTAACGAAGCCCTCTCGATGGGCGCGATCCTGGCGGGCTGCCGTTTCTACGCCGGGTATCCGATCACACCCGCCTCAGCGATCCTGGAATTCATGGAGGCGCACCTGCCTCGGTACGGCGGGCGGGCGCTGCAGGGACAGAATGAGCGCGAATCGATCCGCGCGGCGCTCGGCGCCAGCCTCACGGGGGTGCGCAGCGGGATCGGGTCCTCGGGTCCGGGCATCTCACTCAAGGTCGAAGAATTCGGCGTCGCAGGCGTCACGGAGACTCCTCTCGTCATCATCGACACGCAGCGCGCCGGTCCCTCGACTGGTATGCCGACCAAGCCCGAGCAGGGCGACCTGTCGATGTCGATTTTTTCCGGGCACGGTGAGATTCCACGGATCGTACTGGCCGCTGGGACGGTCGAGGAGTGCTACACGCTCGCTTTCGAGGCGTTCGATCTGGCCGACAAATACCAGTGTCCGGTCTTCTTGCTGACCGACCTGACGCTCGCCGACGGGCGCAAGAACCTTCCTGAAGAGTTCTTTACCGGAAACCGCCGGCCGGTGAGCCGCCACGGTCTCTTGCGCGAAGCCGAGCTCAAGAACGATGGTTACAGGCGCTACGCCCTGACCGAATCGGGAATTTCCCCGCGCAACGTGCCCGGCATACCCGGCGGCATCTTCAAGGTCACCGGGTCGGAGCACGACGAGGCGGGCATGGTCACGACCGACCCGCCGAAGCGTAAGGCGATGTTCGAAAAACGCATGCGCAAGATGCAGACCTACCTCAAGGAAGACGTCAAGCCGCCGCAGGTGGTCGGCTCGCCCGGCGGAGTGCCCTTGCTCGTGGGCTGGGGGTCGACCAAGCTGCCGCTGCTCGACGCGCAGGCCCGGCTGCGAACCGAAGGGTTGGAGACGTGCGTCATTCACTTCACGCACCTCTGGCCGTTCCCCGTCCACCTGGCGCGGCCGCTCCTGCAGCGGGGCTCGCTGGTGATCGTGGTGGAGCAGAACTACTCGGGGCAACTCGCCGATGTGATCCAGCAGGAGTGCGTCATCGAGACCCGGCGCATCCTCAAGTACAATGGCCGACCCTACTACACCGCCGATATCACGGGCGGCGTGCGCCAGTTGCTGGTGAACGGCAACCGCATCGTCCGTGTCGGGGACAAGGCGCCTGCGGTGATGCTCGAAACCGTTTCGGAGGGGGACTGACACGTGAGTGCGACTCCTGCGGCTTCCGTAAAGCTTTGGGAGCAGAACGCCGCGCCCAAACACCGCATTCAGTGGTGCCCGGGCTGCGGCGATTTCGGCGTGCTCGCCGGCCTGAAGATGGCGCTCGTGCGGCTCGAACTGATGCCCCATGAAGTGCTGCTGGTCGGCGGCATCGGGTGCTCCGGCCAGATCCGCAACTATCTTAACGGGAACGCCTTCCACGGCACCCACGGCGGCGCGCTGGCCTACGCGCTCGGCGCCAAGATGGCCAACCCCGACCTCACCGTGATCACGCTGGCCGGCGACGGCGATACGCTGGCCATCGGGATCGAGAACTTCGTGCACGTGTGCCGGCGCGATCCTCAAGTCGCGCTGATCATCATGAACAACGGGGTCTACGGGCTGACGAAGGGCCAGAACTCGCCGACGCATGGCCTGGGGATGCCTCATGAGGAGTACACTGAGGAAGATCCGCCATTCGTCGATCCACTGCGGCTGGCGATCACCTGCGGCGCGTCATTTGTGGCCCAGTCGTTCTCCGGCGACCCCAAGCACGCCGCCGAGATTTACGCCGAGGCGTTCAAGCACCCCGGCTTCGCCGTGGTCGATGACTTTTCGCCGTGCGTCACCTACAACAAGTTCAACAGTTACGAGTGGTATAAGGAGCACGTCGAGCACATCCCCAACAGTCACAACCCTTCGGATAAGGACGCGGCGTGGGAGCTACTGAACGACTTCGACCGCCGGGGCAAGCTGCCGCTGGGCGTCCTCTATCGTGACACGCGGCGCAAGAAGGCGCGCACGCGGCTTCCGCTCTGGGATGAGGAACTGGCCGGGGCCGATCCCGCGCCGATGTTCAAGCTGTTC
>JBQTJG010000048.1:0-5297 GCA_052387355.1 Armatimonadota bacterium
GACCGCAACACGCACTGAGCCATCCCGCAGTGAGTGTAGCAATCGCTGCAACACCCTACGCCGCCCCACGAAGTCCGCGGCATATCCCTCGACCATCCCAGGCAATGGGTGTAACGCTACATTTGCTCGAATCCGCTCCGATGGAGGTTTAGGTAGACTTCTGTCGAGGGCCAGCGCCTGATCTGTGGCTGAATAGAGTACAGGGAGGGTCCACGACGGATCTGAAATTCCAACCCGTGAGCGGATCTCGTGGCGGGCTTGCACAAGCGCTCTATCGATCGATTCGCCGGCAGAGAGCGTCTCGTAGAATCTATGAGCGAAAACTGTAGCGATCTCGTCCTCTACGGAGGCGACCCAACCAACAGCGAGCGGTACACCTGCAGAAACAAGGCCCTGGCAAATTCCGCCAACGGCGACCTCTGGTGATTTGCCTGACTGACAGCCACTAACGAAAACACACTGGACAGGACTACCTACAAAGACACGATTCGCCATCTCGCTGGACGAACGGAAATCCGACATCCCGCGCTCGTCTTCGAATGCGAAGTAGCCAAGGCCATCAGATTCCAACAAGGCGTGCCCTGAGAGGTGGACGACATGCGGCCGATGTTCATTTGTGAGTTGGATCAGCTCGGTCAAGCTTCCCGTGTCGCCAGAGCGAAAGACGATGTCCCTCCCCGCGCCGGAGAGCGCCTTGAGAAGGAACCTCTCCTCCCGTTCATAGTCAAGTTGCTCCTGATCTCTCGGCGCGGACACAATGAGGAGCACTCTGAGGGGGCCAGGGGGCAATGTCCCGTTGAACCTTGGCAGAGGAGTCGCGATCGGATGCCTACGAAGCGCGAATCTCGGATCACATCCGATGAATTCGCCCCCCGGCACGCGGAGTAGTTCCCAGCCTAGGTTAAGAATCTCTCGTTGATCTGATGCAACAACGAACAAGTGAGGCAGCACTCCTGCGAGGTTCTTTTGAGTCTCCTCCCATTTGTCTGCTAGCCAGAGTTGGAACATTCGATCGCCCAGTGATCCGAGATAGTCACTGGCAAGATACGGCTTAGCGAGCCTCTCAAAGATTCTGGCATAGCCGCGGGAGACGTCACGAAGGTTTGCCGATTGACCAGCCGTCAGTACTCGTCCCTTATGGATGTAAGCGTCATCAACTATTAGGTCAGCGATGTACGTCCCTGAACTAGAGTCGTCAGGGATCCTCACAACTAATGATAGGATCGAGTTCCTTCGAATTGAGCTTGACATTGTTATTGTCGCCGTCCGTCGCAGCCGCTCGACAGCTCGGTCGCGGCCACCTAGGTCTGGTCTACGAAGGTCCCGGAGCGACACCCGATCCGGGAGGGACGTCGCTCACGATTGTAATACTGGATGCGGACACCCACCAGCGCCTACAATTCGGCGAGGGTCGGTGTGTCGAGAAGGAGTGACCGATTCTCGGTCCTGAACCGGCTGAAGAAGGCTTCGATCTCGGGGTTGTCCGCGGACCCTGGAGCGAGTAGGACAGTCGTTGCGTGCGCGTCCTCCACACGCGGTGCTCCGTTGCGCTGTTGTTGGGCATACTCTATAATGAAACGCGGCGTACAGCGCCGCCCCACGAGGATCATTTGAATCGTCGCAGCTACCTGTCGCCACGCATGATGATTGATGCAACTTCTGCGAAGGGAGCCCATGGGCTCCCTTCCATGCTATCGTCACCCCCTCGTCGGGAGGGAGGTCCGGTGGCTATCCGCCAGACGCACATCACGGACAACCTTGATCTGCTCCTGGTCGTGCTCCCTGCGAACCTGCGCTCGGCGCTCGAGCGCCGGCCCGATCTGGATGGACTCCTGGAAGTGGTTCTCGACCTGGGCCGCAAGCCGGAGGCCCGCTTCCCCAACGAGGCCCTGGCCCTTGACGACGGGTTCGTCGACCGCCCCACGCTGCAGTTCATCACCGAGCGCGTCGGCACATTCGGCAAGGACAACCGCGCGGGCATCGAACGGACCCTGCATCGTATCAGCGCGATCCGCAATCGCCAGGGCGAGATCATCGGGTTGACCTGTCGCGTCGGCCGGGCCGTGATCGGGACGGTCGACATCGTGCGCGACGTCATCGAGTCGGGCCGATCGATCCTCCTGCTGGGCCGGCCCGGCGTCGGCAAGACGACCCTGCTGCGCGAGGCCGCCCGCGTGTTGGCCGACGAATTGCGGAAGCGCGTCGTGGTCGTGGATACCTCCAACGAGATCGCGGGCGACGGCGACATCCCGCACCCCGGGATCGGCGCGGCCCGCCGTATGCAGGTGCCGGTGCCGGCGATGCAGCACTCAGTGATGATCGAGGCCGTGGAGAACCACATGCCCGAGGTCGTGGTCATCGATGAGATCGGCACCGAGGCCGAGGCGATGGCCGCGCGCACGATTGCCGAGCGCGGCGTGCAGTTGATCGCCACGGCGCATGGCAACACGCTGGACAACCTGCTTCAGAATCCTACGCTATCGGATCTCGTCGGCGGCATCCAGGCGGTGACGCTCTCCGACGAAGAAGCCCGGCGGCGAGGCACACAGAAGACCGTGCTTGAGCGAAAGGCCCCGCCGACGTTCGACGTGGTTATCGAGATCCAGGAGAAGGACCGGCTCGCCGTCCATCACGACGTGGCGACCGTGGTCGACCGGTATCTCCGCGGCGTGGCGCCGCGGCCTGAGAACAGGGTCCGCACCGAAGGCGGAGACGTGGAGATCTCGCCGCCGCCCGCGGCGGCCGTCGCGACGTGGGCGCCCGAAGGCCCCTTCGTGCCTGCGGCGCCGGAGAATCACGAACGGCCCGGTCGCCGGATTCTTCGCATCTACCCGTACGCCGTCAGCCGGAACCGGCTCGAGCGGGCGATCCATGAGATGCACGTGCCCGCCTACATCGTGGATGCCTCAGGTGAGGCCGACCTGGTCCTCACCGTCAAATCGCAAGAGCGGCGCCAGCCGATGCGGCTCCGAGATGCGGCGGCGCGGGGCATCGCCGTGCATGTCCTCCGCAGCAACACTGTCACGCAGATCCAACAGTTTCTGCGCGAGGTCTTTGACGTGGAGGAAGAGGCGGCCGAGCACGAGGCGGCGCTCGGCGAGGTCGAGCGCGCGATCGCCGAGACCCTCGAGTCGACCCGGGCGGTCGAGCTCGAACCGCAGAACTCTTACATCCGGCGCCTGCAGCACCAGCTCGTCCAGCGATACGGCCTGTCGTCGGAGAGCAAGGGCGACGAGCCATTTCGCCGCGTGGTCATCTACCCCAAGTAAGCGGAGCGACTGTGGCGTCTTCTGCCCGGCAGTCGCGCGCTCGGGGTCTGTTCGTGACCGTGGAAGGCCCGGAGGGCGCCGGCAAGAGCACACAGGCCCGGCGTCTCTACGAGACCTTCCAGGCGGTCATCCCCCTGGTGCTCGCGCGTGAGCCGGGGGGGACGCCTATCGGCGAGGCCATCCGCGTCCTGCTCCTCGACGAGCGCCACCGGGAGATGCGTGCGGAGACCGAGATGCTGCTCTTCGCCGCGAGCCGGGCCCAGTACGTCGCCGAGGTGGTGCTGCCTACCCTCGAGGCCGGAACCTGTATGCTGTCCGAACGCTTCGTCGACGCCTCGATCGCCTATCAAGCCTACGGGCGCGGCCTGCCGGTTGAGATCGTGCGGAGTGTCAACGCCGTCGCGACGAACGGCCTGCTGCCAGATCTGACCCTGCTCATCGACATCGATCCGGCGGTCGGGCTCGCCCGCGCCCGCCAGGCCACCGGCAAGGACGCTCCCGCAGGGCGCGGTGACCGCATGGAACAGGAAACGGTGGAATTTCATGCGCGGGTCCGCGCAGGATTCCTCCAACTGGCACGCGAAGAGCCTTCGCGCTTCATCGTCGCCGATGGGAGCTGGCCGGCTGACGAGGTTCACGCCACGCTCGCCTCCGCGGTCCGAGGACTGCTGAGTGATCGAGGATGGCTGGGCGGGGGATGACGGTTACAGTACGCGGCGCGTGTGACTCGGGACGCGGGAGGTGCGGCCCATGAAACTGGTCATGGCGATCGTTCAGCAGAAGGACTCCAACCGGCTCATTGATGCCCTCAACGAGACTGACGTGCACGCCACGATGCTTGCCAGCACCGGCGGATTTCTCCGAGAGGGCAATGCCACCATCCTCACGGGCGTGGAGGACGGTCAGGTGGACAAGGTTCTGGGTGTGATCGGCCGCGTCTGTCAGCGTCGCGAGCAGCTCATGACGCCGATCCCCCCGGTCGTTGAACCCGTCGACTCGTATGTGACGTATCCGGTGAAGGTGGAAGTGGGCGGGGCAATCGTCTTCGTGTTGCACGTCGAACGGATGGAGCGCATCTAGCCGGGACGATCTCATGGCCTTCCGCGACGTTGTCAATCAAGATCACGCCATCATGCTGCTCCGTTCCGCGGAGCGCGCGGGCAAGGTCGGTCATGCGTACTTGTTTGTCGGGCCTGCAGGCGTCGGCCGCCGGACCCTCGCGCTGGCGTTCGCTCAGTTCCTCAATTGCACGCGCCCCATCGGAGCGGACGCGTGTGGCGACTGCCCCTCGTGTCGCAAGATCGCGTCCGGCAATCACCCCGACGTCCGAATCCTCGATGTCGCCCACGGCCACTATGTGGAGGCGCCGGACAAGGACCACAAGGGCAAGGAGATCCCGGTCGATCAGATCCGGGCGCTGCGGCAGGACGCAGCCTATCCGCCCTATGAGGGCCGCCGGAAGGTGTATATCCTGGCCGACGCCGAGCGGATGAATGCCAGTTCGGCCAACAGCCTGCTGAAAATTCTCGAGGAACCGCCGGCGCGCGTGACGTTCCTGCTCATCGCCGAGTCGAGCGTCGCCCTGCTGCCCACGGTCGTGTCCCGCTGTCAGCTCATCCGCTGCGCGTATCTGCGGACCGACGAGATCGAGAAGGCCCTGGTCGAACGCTGGAAGCTCGAGCCGGATCGGGCTCGGGTGCTCGCGGTCCTGGCCGACGGCCGCCTGGGCCGCGCGCTCGACTGGTCGGGCTCTGAGGGGCGGCTGGAAGCGCGGGAGCGCCTGCTCGACCTGCTGCCTACGCTGGAGACCGGCGATCCGCTCAGCCGGCTCGACGCGGCCGAGATGCTGACGAAGGAAAGCCAGCTCTTGCCCGAGCTGCTCGATCTCGCCGTGCTGTGGTACCGGGATCTGCTCGTCTGGAGGCAGTTACAGGAGCCGGGGCTGCTGACGAATCGCGACCGGCAGGAGCAGATTGCGCGTCTGGCCGAAGCCTACGGTGAGGCGACGTTGGGCGCGCGCATCGCGGC
>JBQTJG010000049.1:0-12551 GCA_052387355.1 Armatimonadota bacterium
CGTGACACGCCGAGGATTTCCAGTTCGCCCGCAAGCCACCCGGCCAGGACGTGTTCACCGTACATGCCGAGACCCAGGCTGGCAAACGTGATGCCGAGCTGTGCGGTGGCGATGTATTGGTCCTGGCGGCGGGGATCGTGGAGAGTCTGGCGGACCTGGCGCGCGATGCGCTGTCCGCGCGCGACACGCCGATCGATCGCCGCCCGGGGCGCGCTCACGATTGCAAACTCTGCAGCGACGAAGAGGCCGTTCAAGAGGACCAAGGCCGTCACGATGAGGACCGGGACCAGGCTATCCACGACGGTCATCCCGGGCAGGACTCACAGGTTTGATGAGGATCCGAGAAACCGTACGGTTCGCAACCTGTTCGATTTCCACCTCGACGCCGTCGATCGTCACGCGCTCGCCGGCGGCGGGCAGGTGTCCCAGGGCTTCTATGACCCTTCCGCCAATCGTATCGGCTTCGCCTTCCCAGATGACGCCCATCCACGGCTCCGCCTCATGCAGGCGCATCAATGCCGGGAGGCGGACCCGTCCATCTGGAAGCCGTTCGGGTTGAGGCTCGCCCGTCTCGAACTCGGCGGGGACCGCGCCGAGCATCTCCTCCAATACGTCCTCCAAGGTGATCAGGCCCTCGACGCCGCCGCGTTCATCGACCACGACCGCCATCCGGCTGTGGTGGTCGCGCAGCAGGTTGAGCAGGCCGTCCGCCCTGACGGTTTCGGGGACGGAGAGGATTGGGCGCATCACCTCTTCCAACGAGGCCAGGCTCCTGTGCTCCACCAGATGCGTCACGAGATCTCGTGTGTGAACCATGCCAATCATGTTGTCGGTGGACCCTCGGTAAACGGGGAGGCGCGTGTACGGGCTGCCGGCCACCTGGCGCAGGATCGCGTCAACGGGCCCTTCGGCGTCGATCGCTTCCATGTGCATACGCGGTACCATGAGGTGCCGGGCCGTCCGCACGCTGAGTTGCAACGCTTGGCGGAGCCGCCGCCGCTCATCGGGTTCGAGCAGTCCGCCGTCGCGGCTCTCCGCGATCAGCAGGTCGATTTCCTCAGGCGAATGTATGTGCCGATGCCCGACCTGCGGGACCCCTAGCATCTTGAGGATCGCCACCCCGCTGCCGTTCAGTACGACGATGAGCCAGGAGAAGAGCGTCAGCGACCAGCGCATTGGCCACGCAGTGTAGAGGGCAGCCTGGGTCGGATACTGCAGGGCGAGTGACTTCGGAACCAGCTCACCCATGACCACTTGCGGGACGGTCAGCCCGATCAGGACCACGGCGGCGGACGTGGACTGGGCCGCGATAGGGCCCACAGCGCCCCACGAGGCAAACACGGGCACCAGGTCCATGGCCACGGTGGCCTGCGCGTAAGCACCCAGGACAAGGCTTGAAAGC
Organism: Armatimonadota bacterium; assembly: GCA_052387355.1. Lineage (GTDB taxonomy): Bacteria > Sysuimicrobiota > Sysuimicrobiia > Sysuimicrobiales > Humicultoraceae > JBQTJG01. The sequence continues at coordinate 1,403 of JBQTJG010000049.1, forward strand.
GTAATGCCGATCTGGCACGCGGCGATGTACCGGTCTAGCCGCCGGGCATCCGCCAGTTCGGGCATCAGGAGCTTTGCCAGAGAAGACCCCTCCTGCGCGAGCTGGTGGAGGCGGCTGCGGCGGATGCTGACTGCGCCGAACTCGGCCAGGACATAGAGTCCATTGGCGAGGATCAGCGCAACAATGATTACCGCGGTCAACAAGGTCACGAGCCTCCTGAGGAATGATACCTCCAGCCCGTCGAGTCTGCACCGCTGGGCACGGCTCTCGCCAGGCTCCTGTCAGCGATTGATGAGAAACCAGGATCTCTACGTGTTTCAGCCAAACTCACTGCGAGATGTCCAGGCACGACGAGGTCCTGGCCTTCCTGCTCCTGCTCGCCGTGATTCTTGGAGCGGCAAAAACTGCGGCGTGGTTCAGCCTGCGGCTGCGTCAGCCGGCGGTGCTCGGGGAATTGCTGGCGGGTGTCGTGTTGGGGCCGTCGCTGCTCGATCTGCTTCATCGTCCGCCATTTGCCGGGGAAACGCTGAGCGCGGGAGTGTCTCTGCTGGCCAACCTCGGTGTGGTCGTGTTGATGTTCATCGCCGGGCTGGAGACCAACCTGGACAATATGCGCCGCGTGGGTCGGGTGGCTGTTGCGGCCGGCGTCGCCGGCGTGGTGGTCCCCCTGCTACTCGTCGCCGGCACAGTCCTGCCCTTTGGATTCGAGTTCACGAAGAGTATCTTCATGGGAATCGTTGCCGCCGCCACCAGCGTAAGCATCACCGTGCAAACCTTGATCGAGTTACGCCAGCTTAACTCGAAGGAGGGCACGGCGCTGCTCGGCGCCGCCGTGACAGACGACATTGTCGCTCTACTTGTCCTGGCGCTCTTTATTGGAATGACAGGCACGGGCGGCGAGACAGATGGAGGCGTCGGCCAGGTCCTACTCCGCATGGCCGGGTTCTTTCTCGTCGCCATTGCGCTAGGCCGGTTCTTTCGTCCCGTGCTCGCAGCCGCGCACCGGGCGCCGGTCAGCGAGGGGCTTCTCGCGGCCGCACTGATCCTGCTGCTGATTTATGGGTGGGCGTCTGAAGGAATCGGCGGGGTCGCGGCGATTACGGGCGCCTATCTGGCCGGCGTGCTCGTGAGTCAGGCCGGCTTCCGGCGCGAGGTAGAGCAGCACCTCAAGGCCTTCACCTATGCGATGCTTGCGCCGATCTTCTTTGTCAGCATCGGGCTGCAGGCCAATGCGCGAACCCTCCAGCTCGCCGACCTGCTGTTGACCGGGCTCGTCATTGCTGCGGCGGTGGCTGGAAAGGTCATCGGGTGTGGCGCGGGCGCCAGGCTCGGGGGCTTCACCTGGCCGGAGTCTCTGCGCGTCGGCGTCGGCATGATCAGCCGGGGCGAGGTCGGTCTCATCATTGCGGTCCTGGGCCTTCAAGCGGGACTCATCGAGGACCGAGGCTTCGCCGTGATCGTCATCATGGTCCTGGTCACGTCCCTGTTGACCCCGCCGCTCCTTCGCCTGGTGTTCCCGCCAGCTCCTCCATCGGAAGAGGAAGCCATCGAGGCTGCCTTCGAGGATGCCTGATGTGAGCCCCTGCGATCGCGATCGCAGGCGTGCCGCATCTCCGCGGGCGTCAGCGCAGCACGACCGTCCGCTGCGCCTTGATGAACGTGAAGGTCTTCACCTTCACGAATGTCCCGGTCACTCGAGCCCGGAGGCCATCGCGGAGATCCTGGTGCGGCCACGCGAATACCATGACAGAGGCCCGTCCCTCCCTGAGGTGGAAGACCGAGTAGGGGTGACCGGACCCAGAGACACGGTCCCGATAGGCTCCGACGGCCCCGGTGACTCTGACAACCTCTCCATCATACCGATCAGGGTGTTGGACAAGAGCCAACACGGTCACCGTCTCCTCGGCCGCCGCTGGCATCGCCAGGACGATGAACGCAATAATGGATAAAAACTCGCGCATCACTCTGCTCAACGGTATTTAGCGATCTGGATGGACTATACGTGAACTCATTATAGCAGGCGGAATAGGGTGGATGACTCTCGGCGTTTGGTAAGGCCTCGATGCCTGGGCCGATGACGACAATGCCGGCTTCGCCTACGCCGGCGCCGCGGCGGTAGGTCCTGCATCCATTGCTTGACAACAGCGAGTGCGTCCAGTAGATTACGTCGCAATAGCAGATCGGGTGGCCGCCGTGACGCGGCTTGGTGCGACCGGATCTGCCGCGACGAGGAAGTGCGCCTAGGGTTCCGCGGCCACATCATGGCCGGCCTGGTTCAAGCGGCGCAGGCGGAGACCGCACCCGCTACACCGTCGGGACAGAAGCCCGAGGGGTAGGTTCCTCAAATCAGAGGCCGTGCCTCTGGAGCCCGGGGACGGGAGGAGCCCATCCCTCGGGTTTTTGTGCTTGCACGGCCCTTGATCCTGAATATGGAGTGGGTGTGCAGATCTCGAGCATTCCGACGACATGGGATCGCGAGCGTGACGCGTGCGGCGTCGGATTCGTGGCCGACCGCCGCGGCCGGCACAGTCACTCGATCCTCCAGCGCGCGCTTGGTGCGGTAGCGGCCATGAGTCACCGTGGCGCCGTGGCTGCCGATGCGAAGACCGGGGACGGGGCAGGCGTGCTGACCCACATCCCCTACGCTCTGCTGCGCCGTGACCTCCGGTTGCGGACTCCCAACGCCGATCTCGGCGTTGGGATGATGTTCCTACCGCAGGGGACCGACGCTGCGCGGCGCGCCCGCGCGCTGATCGAGTCGACGCTGCAGCGAATCAACATCAGAGTCCTCGGGTGGCGGGCGGTACCGGTCGATTCCACCGCACTGGGGGATCACGCCCGCCGGACTCAGCCGGAGATCGCGCAGGTGGTCGTCGCCAGGCCCAAGGGTCAGGACGACGACACGTTCGAGCGCACCCTGTATCGAGCACGGCGTCTCATCGAGCTGCGCGCCGCGACCGAGAGGATCGCCCTGTATGTCCCGTCGCTGTCACGGGCCACGGTCATCTACAAAGGCCTCTTTGTCTCACCCCAGTTGCCGAAGTTCTATCCCGACCTCGAGGATCCGGCGTTCGAGACCGCGATCGCCGTGTTCCACCAGCGCTACAGCACCAACACGTTTCCATCGTGGGCGCTGGCGCAGCCGTTCCGGCTGCTCGCCCACAACGGCGAGATCAACACCCTGCAGGGTAACGTGACATGGATGGCGGTGCGCGAAGCGCTGCTCCGCTCGCGGCTGTGGCCCGACGGGCTCAGTGATCTGCTCCCGATCATCCAGCCCGGGGGCAGCGACAGCGCGATGCTCGACAACGTACTCGAGCTGCTCGCCCGCAGCGGTAGAGACCTCTTACACTCGATCACTATGCTGGTCCCCAGCGCCTGGGAGGGTGTACCGGACCTGCCCGACGCAGTGCGCGCCTTCTTCGAGTATCACAGTTGCATCGTCGAGCCGTGGGACGGCCCGGCGGCCCTGGCCTTCTCCGACGGCCGGTTCGCCGCAGCCACGCTCGACCGCAACGGCCTGCGGCCTGCACGGTACCTGGTCACGCGCGATGGTCTGGTGCTCGTGGCGTCCGAGGCCGGCGTGATCGATGTCCCGCCGGAGGGGATCATAGAGAAGGGCCGGCTCGGGCCGGGGCAGATCCTGGCTGTGGACACAGTGAAAGGCATCGTGCTGCACGACGACGAGGTCAAGGGATTGTGCGCGATGCGGCGGCCATACGGCGACTGGCTCGATCGGCACATTGTCCGCCTTGGTGACTTCCACTCCGCCGCGGACCTGACTGTCCCGCCGACGCTTCTCATCCGGCAGCGCGTCTTCGGGTTCACCGGCGAGGATATCCACCGTGTGCTACGGCCCATGGTCGAAGAGGGCAAGGACCCTGTCTTCTCGATGGGCGACGACACGCCGCTCGCCGCATTGACCGACAGGCTGCGCACGCTGGCCGACTATTTCCGCCAACGATTCGCTCAAGTCACGAATCCCCCGATCGATCCGCTGCGCGAACGGATGGTCATGTCCCTGGCCAACTACCTGGGACCACAGCGGAGCCTTTTGGAGGAAGACCCTGAACACGCGCGTCTGATCCACCTGCCCTCCCCGGTGCTGACGGCGGAGATGATGGGCGCGATCCGCATGCGGGCCCCAATCCCGACGGCCACGCTGCCCACGCTCTTTCCGGCCGGCGGCGGACCTTGCAGCATGCAGCGAGCGCTCGACGCGCTCATCGAGGCCGCGGCAGACGGCGTGCGGGCCGGTGCTGGTATCGTGATCCTCACCGACCAGGGCGTGGCGCTCGATCGCGCGCCGATCCCGATGCTGCTCGCAGTCTCGGCCGTGCATCACGGGCTCATTCGCGCAGGCTTGCGTGCGAGGACTGGCCTGTTGGCGGAATCGGGCGAGGCCAAGGATATCCACCAGATCGCCTGCCTCATGGGCTACGGCGCAAGCGCCGTGCACCCATACCTGGCGCTGCAGACTATCGCGGCCGGGGCGGCCAACCAGCATGAAGCGCACCAGAGGATTGAGGCGTGGCGTCAGGCCGTTGAGGCCGGGCTGCTCAAGATCATGTCGAAGATGGGGATTAGCACGCTCTCGGCATACCACGGCGCGCAAATCTTCGAAGCGGTCGGCCTCTCGCACGCCGTGATCGACCGGTACTTCCCGGGAACGCCGTCTCGCCTTGACGGCGCCGGACTGGAGGACATCGCTGAATCGGTCCTGCGCAAGCACGCCGAGGCCTATCGTGCAAGCGGCCCCCTGGTCGAGACCGGATGGATGCGCTTTCACAAGGGCGGCGAATACCATGCCTTCAACCCGGACGTCATCAAGGCGATCCACCGGGTCGCGCGCACGGCTGGGGAGGGCGACGACCTCGCAACGCTTGTAGAAGGGCGACCGCCCACGGCGGTGCGCGACCTGCTGGAGTTCGTCCCGGGAGAGCCGGTGCCGATTGACGAGGTCGAGCCGGCGTCGGAGATCGTCAAGCGGTTCGTGCTCTCTGCCATGTCGCACGGGGCGCTTTCACTCGAAGCTCATCAGACCCTGGCGATTGCCGCCAACCGTATCGGTGCGCGCTCGAATTCGGGCGAGGGCGGTGAGGATCCGGCGCGCTATGCGAGACGACCGGACGGCGACTGGGCGAACAGCACGATCAAGCAGATCGCCTCCGCCCGCTTCGGCGTCACGCCTGCCTACGTGCTGTCGGCCGAGGAGCTCGAGATCAAGATGGCCCAGGGGAGTAAGCCCGGCGAGGGCGGCCAGCTCCCGGGCCACAAGGTCAGCGAGGAGATCGCGCGGATTCGGCGGTCGCAAACCGGGATCACGCTCATTTCTCCTCCGCCGCACCACGACATCTACAGCATCGAGGACCTGGCGCAGTTGATCTATGATCTGAAGGTCGTCCACCCTCGGGCGCGCGTGGCGGTGAAGCTGGTCGCCGAGACAGGCGTGGGCACGATCGCGGCCGGCGTCGCCAAGGGGTTCGCCGACACGATCCAGATCAGCGGTCTGGATGGCGGGACCGGAGCCTCGCCGCTCGACTCGATCAAACACGCCGGCGTGCCCTGGGAGATTGGGCTGGCCGAGGCGCAGCGGGTGCTGACTGAGAGCAACCTGCGGGGACGGGTGCGGCTGCGCGTAGACGGCGGGTTGAAGATCGCACGGGACATCGTGATCGCTGCGATGCTGGGCGCGGAGGAATTCGGCTTCGGCAGCGCGGCGGTCGCCGCGCTCGGGTGCGTCATGGCGCGTCAGTGTCACCTGAATACGTGCCCGGTCGGTATCGCCACGCAGCGCGAAGATCTGCGCCACAAGTTCCCCGGGAAGCCAGAGAATGTCATAAATTACCTCGTCGGCCTGGCCGATGAGGTACGCGCCCTGCTCGCCCGGCTGGGCGTGCGGCGGCTGGATGAGATCGTGGGCCGGACCGACCGGCTACGGCCCAAAACGATCGACCGGCCCCGGCTCGACGTGGCCGCGCTCTTGAAAGACATCCCCGGTTCCCCCCGCCGCTGCATGGTTGCGCGCAACGCGCATCCGGATGAGCCGTACGATGAGACCCATCTCGTGCATCTGCTGCCGGTTGTCGAGGCGGGCCAACCCGTGGAGCTGCATCTGCCGCTCCGGAACATCAACCGCACGGTAGGCGCGCGACTCGCAGGCGGCATCGCGCGGCGTTGCGGCGACGCCGGGCTGCCCGAAGGATCGGTGCGGCTGCACTTCACCGGCGCGGCCGGGCAATCATTCGGCGCGTTTCTCCTCCCGGGCATGCACCTACGGCTCGTGGGAGAAGCCAACGACTACGTCGGCAAGAGCATGGCCGGCGGCGAGATTGTCCTCACGCCTCCCCCACCACTGCTGGTGGAAAGTCATCGTCACGTCATTGCGGGCAACACCTTGCTTTACGGTGCAACGGGCGGGCACCTGTTCGCCGCGGGCCGGGTCGGCGAGCGCTTCGCGGTCCGCAACAGCGGTGCGGTCGCCGTCGTCGAAGGCGTGGGCGATCATGGATGTGAGTACATGACCGGCGGCACCGTCGTCGTGCTGGGCGAGACCGGCAGGAACTTCGGCGCCGGGATGAGCGGCGGCGAGGCATTTGTCTATGATGAGAACGGCACGCTGCCTCTCCGGTACAACACGCAACTGGTAACGATCATGCGGCTCGAGGCGGATGATGGCATGCGGGTGCACGACCTCGTGACCGCGCATTACCGCGCGACCGGCAGCCGGCGGGCACGCATGCTGGTGGGTAACTGGGAGGCCCACATGATGCGTTTTTGGAGAGTCGCCCCGAAGGCCGGGGCGCCGCATGCCCAGGCGCCCGCGGTTCGCGCAGGCGCAAGAGCGAGTACGGGCGCCGCATCGAGTACGGCGCGATCTCGGGAAACCCGGTGACCCGGTCGATTGGTGACCCCGTCGATTGAGGTGATCGCCAGGGCGTTGATCCTTAAGGATGGACATGCGCTCCTCGTCCACAAGAAAACTGCCTGGAACACCTTCCTGCCTGGTGGTCACGTGGAGTACGGAGAGTCAGCAGCGGTAGCCCTGAGTCGCGAACTCGAGGAAGAACTCGGTGTCGCGGTACGTGTGGCCCGGTTCCTTGGCGCGGTCGAGCATGCGTGGGACGACGCCAACAGTCGGGGACACGAAGTCAACCTGGTGTTCGCGGTGGATGCCCCCAGCCTGTCGCCCGCAGCGATCCCCCCCTCACGGGAGGCTCACCTGGAGTTCTTGTGGCAGCCCCTGACTGCACTGGCCGCCCGGCGGCTCGAGCCTGCGGTCCTCTGCGAGGCGTTGCCGCGCTGGGCTGCCCGTGGCTACGGCGAGGGGTGGGCGAGCACGATGGCCCGATGAACGCGCTTAATTGCCGGCACACCGCGGATGACGCGAGGCCACCTTACCGGTCGCCGGCCTCCGGCACGGGAGCCTGAAGCCCAGTCGCGCGCGGCCACCGGGCGGTCACCGTCGTGTGGACTCCGCCGCGCACATTGTAGTCGAGCGCGAGTTCCATCCACTCTGGCGCAGTCGCCACAACCAGGTCGTGGAGAATCCTGTTGGCCGCATGCTCCTGGTAGATGCCCACGTTACGATATGAGTGCAGGTAGTATTTGAACGACTTCAGTTCTAGTACGCGCTCGAGAGGCACATAGCGAATCTTGAGAACGCCGAAGTCGGGCAGCCCTGACCACGGGCACACGGCGGTGAACTCGTCGGTCGAGATCTCGACAACAGCCTCGCTGCCCGGATATTCGTAGGGGAAAGTCTCCAGCCGGGCGGCGTTGATGCGCTCATAGTCCTCGACGTCCCACCGTTCCTCGTCAAGTGGCGCGGCCTCGATGGCTGGCGCGGCCTCGGCGGCCTGGCGCCCTGACCGGTTCATGTCTACCCCCTCCCCGATGCGCTCTTATTCATCAAACTTAGCAGCACTTCATGCTTTCCTCAGCATCATACGCGGGCCTCGGGTCTTCGACAAGGCATCCCCACGGGCACGACGAAGACATCTGTCACGATGAGAACATGCGGTTGAGACACACACGAGGGGGATGGAATGGCTGTCATCGGCAAGGCGACGCGCCGGGTAGAGGGGCTGGAAAAAATCACGGGAGCGGCCCGGTACACCGAAGATCTGCGATTGTCAGGGATGCTGCACGCGCGGCTGCTCCTGAGTCCTCACGCGAAGGCCAAGATCGTCCATGTGGATCGCGCGGCGGCGCTCGCTGTCCCGGGCGTTGTGGCGGTCGTGGCCGCGGAAGATCTGGCCCGCCTGGGCCGGGGACCACGCGGACTCCTGGCCTCGACAGTGACCCGGCATACCGGAGAGCCGGTCGCCGTCGTCCTGGGCGAAACTGAGGAGGCAGCGGCAGACGGCCTCGACGCGCTGCGATCCGGCACGCGGTTCGACCCTCTGCAGGCGGTGCTGACAATTGGCGAGGCGCTGCGAGAGGGCGCGCCGCTCGTGCGTGAGTCGACAGAGGTCGAGGAGGGCGACGCGCAGGCGCATGCCACGGTCGCCGTCGAGCAGAAGAAAGCAGAGCGGCCCAGCAACGTCGCCAACCGCGTCACGTTCTCGCGCGGCGATGCCGAAAGCGGCCTGCGTCAGGCCGAAGTAGTCGTACGACGCACATACACGACGTCCCGTATCCATCAGGGCTACATCGAACCCCATTGCCAGGTGGCCGCAATCGATCCGGCAAGCGGCGAACTCGTGATTTACACCGCCACACAGGGCCTGTTCTATGTCAGGTCGGAGATGGCGAAGAAGCTCGGGCTATCCCAGCAGCAGGTGAGGGTCGTCCCGATGACGGTGGGGGGTGGGTTTGGCGGCAAGATTCTCATCTTGCAACCGTTGGTCGGTGCGCTGGCGCTGCTGACCCGGCGGCCGGTGCGGCTCATCCTTACGAGGAACGAAGACTTCCTGATCACCGAGCCCGGGCCGGCGGCGGAGATCGAGCTCGAACTCGGCGCGATGAAGGATGGATCGCTGGTGGCCCTGAAAGCGCGGGCCCATTTCGATTCAGGTTGCGCGCCGGGGTCCCCGTTGTCCATCTCCGGTCTGCTGCTTGGAGGATACTACCGCATTCCCAATCTTTCGATCGAGACCCTTGAAGTGCTCACGAACAAGCCTACCGTCGGCGCGTATCGCGCGCCTGGCGCGCCGCAGGCGACCTTCGCCATCGAGTCCGCGATGAGCGAGCTGGCCGGCAGACTCGGCATCGATCCGCTGGCCTTCCGGCTTCGCCATGCATCCGCTCCCGGAGATCCAATGCCGCACAACCGGCCCTGGCCGAAGATGGGCCTCCGCCAGGTACTCGAAGCCCTCGACAACCACCCGATGCGCCGTCGTCCCACATCCCCAGGAGAAGGCATGGGTGTCGCCATCGGCGGATGGCCCGGCGGCCTTGAATCCGCAACCGCATGCATCCGCGCGAACACGGATGGCACTTTCCAGGTACTTATGGGCGCGGTGGATATCACCGGCACAGCCACCACCATGGGCTTGATTGCGGCCGAACTGCTGGGAGTCGCGCCTGATAAAGTCCAGGTCGTGACGCCCGATAGCAGCCAGGCCCCCTATGCCGGCATGTCCGGAGGCAGCAAGATCACGTATACAGTTGGAACGGCCGTTCGCCTCGCCGCCGAGGACGCGCGCCGGCAGATTCTCTCAATCGCAGCCAGCCACCTGGAAGCCCGAGCCGAGGATCTGGAGATTGCCGACGGGGCAGTGCACGTGAAGGGCTCACCCACGGTCACGCTCTCTCTAGCGGAAATCGCCTCAATGAGCATGCGGTTTGGCGCCCAGTATCCGCCGGTGTTCGGCCAGGGCTCGACGGCAGTGACGCGGCAGTCGCCGGGGTTCTGTGGGCATCTCGTCCGAGTCCACGTTGACCGGGGAACCGGCGTGGTAACCATCCTTGAATACGCCGGGGCACAAGACGTCGGCTTCGCCATCAATCCCGCAGCCGTCGAGGGGCAGATCATGGGCGGAATCGCCCAGGGAGTCGGATGGGGGCTGCTCGAGCAGGTCGCCTACGACGAGTCGGGCGGGCTGGTGACCGGTACCCTGGCCGACTATTCGCTTCCACGAGCCGCCGACGTGCCTCGAATCGACACGATACTGGTCGAGGTGCCATCAGATGAAGGACCGTTCGGTGCCAAGGGTGTCGGCGAGCCGCCGGTGATCCCGGCGGCGGCGGCAATTGCGAACGCGATTGCCGACGCGACCGGTGCGAGAATCACGAGCCTGCCCATGACCGCCGAGCGTATCATCCAGGCGCTCCGGGGCAGTTCCGGCCAGGCCAGCTAGGGGCTTCCAGGTCGGGCGGCACGACGGGTGGCTGAAGGTAAACCGGGCCTGGGTGCCGAATCGCGAGTATTCAAACGCCGATTGAGTCGGAGCGCGCGGACAACCCAGGAAACCGCCGGGCCGCACAATCGAGACGTCTACTCTCCAGGGAGGTGGCAGATGAGTCGATCGTTTCTTGTAGCGGTGGTGGTGGCGGTGCTCGTGGTCACTGCGTCTGTACCAGCGTCTGAGGCTTCATACTTTCAGTTTCGCATCAATCCATCACAAGGAACCTGGCAGGACAGGGTACCAGTACAGTTTATCGACCTGCCGGTAGACTTCACGGTGACCATGATAGGGTTCACTGGATTTCTCCAGCTCCCGACTCAGCGATGGGGTATACGGCTGAATATCGACTCGGGAGCGCTCTCCGGGTTCATGGGGCGCGGAGTGGTTCCGACCCCGTACAACACCGGCAACTGGCGGTGGTGGGATCTCAGCGCGGGCCTACCGCTCATGCTTGGAAGCGTTCAGACCGTCGTCTTCCTTGGCTACGGCAATGGCAGGTTCTACACCGAGGTCCCGGGCGGGTCGTTTACACGGCAGGAGACGACCGGTTTCGTCCTTGGCGCGGATGTCTGGGTGCCCATCGGGCAGCAGTTCTACTTTGCCGGATCAGCGACCTTCGGGCCTAGCCAACACTACAGGTACTTCAACGGGCCACCGGACTTCCTCAGGGCAGAGGGACGGGCCAGCGCCGGCGTGTATTCGGCGGGCGTCGGTTACATGTTCCCCAATACCATGGCCAGCGTCGAGCTGGGATACCGGAGCGGTTCATTCGGGACGTCCAGCATTTCCTCGGGGGA